>NZ_QSQW01000002.1:0-277680 GCF_003437565.1 Collinsella sp. TF10-11AT | reverse complement strand
AAGATACGTGCGACGGGGGCGAGGCGAATGGCTGAGCGGTATCGATATGCGGGTTCAACGGTATTATATTGACCACGTAGATTATTAACTTGCATTTCTAACAGTTAAGGAGACGGGTGCTTTCCAGCACACTCCTTCGATGATGCCTTCCGCTAGTTGCTATGCCGGTTTCAGCCAACAAAGAATGTGCCCGGGCGCTCAGGTTCACCGTTAGCGTTGGCAACATATGAGATGGGCCAGACCCTTGCCGCGCGCCGATTGCGCGAGAGGTGTCGGGCTCCATGTTTATTCCACCTGCTTGTTATCAACCAGCTTCGTTCAACGTCAGACATTCAAGATGTCAGACGTCGAACCTGCGCTAAAGACGCAGCTGGGGCTACTAGTTGCCTACAATCGCTCGCGAAGCTCACCTGTTCGTGCGTGAATGTCTGACAGCTCCGTCAGACATTGTCGGACATTTGATTGTTCGACAAATGCGCACGTGGTCGCGTTCGCAAAGATAACTGAACGGTCGATGGGTGCGTTGAGACCGGAGCAAACGGCGGATGCCAGAAAAATGGCCTCACAGAATCGCACCCATGGTTGATAAAATTGACCGCCCGGGCGCAAATACCCGGGCGGTCAATTCATCCCCTCGTTCGCGATCCTGTTGGGTTTTGGGGCTTTGACATGTTGTTGACGGATGGATCAGCCGTACAGCTTGATCTCCCGGGGTTCCATGTGGTCGTCCCCCAATAAGACGTCCCTGATGTAGCCCTGCGGCAGGAACTCGACGGGCAGCACTGGGTCGTCGACGTAGCCGGGCACTGGGAGTAGGCGTGGCCTTTGGACATAGCGTGGCCGCCTGCCGGCGGTCGGACTGCCACTTCAGCCAAAAGCTCAGGCGCGCGCATTAAAATAATGAATATATCGCTTGATGGGCTTTTGACCAAGCATGAACATCGCAGGTAAATCCGTGTACCAATTTTTGGTACACGGATTTACCTGCGGTTTGTTGAAAGCTCTGACACGCGCTGTCGACTTCATTAAAATCGATTGCCGATCAAGTCTTCCTATATATGCGAGCCCCAAGAAACTGCGCTGTGAACCTGAGTCCTCTATCGATCGGCCCGGTGCACCGGGCCGCTGTCCTCGAGCCGGCAACAGCTTGCCGGTCTCAAAACGTATGCCGTCCGGCACGACCGACAGCCGAGCCTTGTGCCCCACTCGAGCAGTGCCAGAACCCCGTGCCGGAACCCACGCAGACGATGGCAGGGGAATTCAGCCGCGGCCATCGAGGAGCCGACCTAGGGACGGCGCCCTCATTCCTCAATGGATTTCCGCCGCCCCTTATAGGTCTGGATTGATTTAATGCTTGATTTAATCCGGCTGAATAAGCCGACCATGGGCCGGTTGACATAATGTAAGGTAAAAGAGCAGATGCGGCCGTACGCCGGTGCGGGTGATGTGACAGAATGTAATACACGTATTGCATCTAACCGGGAGGTGCATCATGGCAACCGCCACCGCAGTCCTGAGAATCCCCGAGGACCTCTCGAACAGGTACGACCACCTGGCGAAGTCGACGGGCCGCACGAAAACCTTCTACATGACGGAGGCCCTCGCCGCGGAGATAGACAGGCTCGAATACGAGTACGGCCTCATGAATTATTCGGGAGGCGTTTGGTTGCGAGGCATGCCAGTGTGCGGGGCCTGATTCGTCAGGCCCCGCACAGGGGGACCGCGATGGTGGCCACCGCGCCGCCCGAGGGGCTGTTGGCGAGCGAGACGGAGCCCCCGTGGGCGCTCGCGGCCTCGGAGGCGACGTGGAGGCCGAGCCCGTAATGGCGGCCTCCGTCGCGCGAGGAGCGAGAGGAGTCGTCTGTGAAGAGGCGCTCGCAGCCGCGTTCGAGGGCGGCGGGAGAAAAGCCCGGTCCGTCATCGGCGACCTCGATGACGAGGTATCCACCAGCGACGTCGCAGGAGACCACCACGCGCGAGCGCGCGTGCTCGGCGGCGTTGGCCACGAGGTTCGCGGCGGCTCGCGCCAGGGTGGTTCGGTCGAGTGGGGCCTCGGGCGCGCCCGCGACAGCGGGGCCCGTGGCTGCGTCGAGCGTCACGCCTCGCGCCCGGGCGATCTGGGCGGCCTCGGCGAGGACCTGTTCGCAGAGCTCGGCCGGCCGCATGGGGGCCCTCTCCGCCCCGCCGGACCCGCGCGACGCCTCGATGAGCAGGCGCACGTAGCCGTCAAGCCTTTCGACACTGCCGGCTATGTCGCGCGCGGCGGCCGCGAGGTCGGCGTCTTTCTCGTCTTCCAGCTCCTCCGCCACGAAGTCGGCGTTGGCGCGCAGCACGGTGAGCGGCGTCTTGAGGTCGTGGGCGAGCGACGCCATCTGCTCGCGCTGCCCCCGCTCCGCGGCCCAGCGGGCCTCGAGCGACTCGGCGAGGGAGGCCCGCATGGCGTCCATCGCGGCGAGGACGTCGTTCACCTCACGCACGTTGGTGCTGCCGACCGCGAAGTCGAGCTCCCCCGCGCCGACGCGCCCCGCCGCCTCCGCGAGCGGCGCCATCTTGCGCGAGATCACGCGGCTCGCACGGCGCGCCACGAGCGCGAGCGCGAGCGCGCTTCCCACAGCGGCGCCGACGAGCATGAGGTTCTGCGGATTGGGAAGCAGGCTGGCGAGATCGCGCGAGACCCACTGCGGCAGGTACTCGCTGACGAGTGCGCAGGCCCCGCCGCCCTTGAGCGGGAACGCGGCGTAGGTGAGGCCCGAGCCCCCGCCCTCGATCTCCACTGTGCCCGGATCCGCGGCGAGTGCCGCACGGGCCATTTCCGTCGCGTCCTCGAGCCGCGTGCCATCGAGGTCTGTCATCAGCACGTATCCGTCCTTATTCAGGATGAGGTAGCGGTACGCCGTCGGCACGTCCTGCTGTCCGCAGACGCCGTCGCGTGCCAGGCCCTCCGCGACCTCGCGCACATTGGCCGGCCCCCAGCTTGCCTCGTAGACGAAGCCCGCGTTGATCGCCGCGGAGAGCGCCATGAACGAGGCGAGCCACGCCGTGGCGACCGCCGCGAACGCGTAGGCGAAGTAGCGCGCGATGACGAAGGAGAGCGGCATGCCCCCGCGACCTCGCGCCCCGGTCCTTAGAGCTGCCACTTGTACCCCATCCCCCAGACGGTCGCGATCGGATCGGCACCGGCCTCGGAGAGTTTCCTCCGGGCGCGGCTGACCTGCATGGATATGGCCGCGTCGTCGGCGTCGCTCTCCCAGCCGAGCACCGCCTCGCGGATCTGCGCGCGGCTCATGACCTGCCCGGGGTGGCGGGCGAGGTACTCGCAGATGGCGTACTCGGTAGGCGTGAGCGGCACGGCCTCGCCGCCCACGGCGAGGTCGCGCGCCCCGAGGTCGATCCGCACCTCCCCGAAGGAGAGGGCGTGCGAGCGCGGCCGGCGCTCACGGCGTAGATGGGCCACGACCTTGGCGCGCAGTTCCGCGGCCCCGAAGGGCTTGCGGACGTAGTCGTCGGCGCCCAGGCCGTAGCCGGCCACGGCATCCTCCTCGGCCACGCGCGCGGTCAGGAAGACGATGGGCCCGTCGAAGTCCGGACGGATCTGCCGCACGAGCTCGAAGCCGTCGAGCCCCGGCATCATGACGTCGCAGAGCACGAGGTCGAAGCGCGAGAGGTCCATCCCCGGGACCGCCGTCGGGTCCGCCGCCCTGACGACCTCATGGCCGTCGCGGCCGAGGACGCGCGCGAGCGCGTCGAGGATCGCCCGTTCATCATCCACTGCCAGTATCCTCGCCATGTTGACCTCCTGAAACTCTCGTCGGAATTGTACTAGCGCCGCACTCAGCGGTCCAGAGCCCCGCGCGCAGCCTCGGGCGCCTCGGCCGCGTCGCACGCGCGGTAGCGCACGCCCGAGCCGCCGCGCGCCTCGATCTCGAGCCAGCCCTCGCCGTCCGACTCCCGCCCGAAGAAGATGAGCTGGAGCTCTCGGACATTGCCCCTGTCATCCGCCGCGTCCACCAGGTAGACGTAGTTTGCCCCCGCCCCGGTGGCGTCGGCGTAGGAGCTCAAGTGGCTGCCGGGCTCGGGCTCGGGCGCCCACATGGCGATCTCAGGGTTGGGCAGCACGCGGTCGGCGATCGAGCGCAGCGCCGACCCCCAGTCGGCGTCGAGCAGGGCATTCCCGCCCAGGACGAGCGCTGCGGAGAGGAGGACGAGCATGGCGGCGAGCGGCTTTCTACGCATCTGCCCTCCCGTCCTCGAAGCGGCAGAACCAGGCGAGAAGGACGGCGTCGGCTGCCAGGGTGAGCACGAGGCCAGCGAGCGCAGTCGTGAGGAGTGGGCCCGCCGCGCGTGCGGCGTCGATGAAGGCCTCAACCCCGAGAGACCCCAGGCGCGCGGGCCAGGCGAGCGGCACCCAGCACAGGGGCGTCGCCAGGGCACCGGAGAGCTCGCCGGTCATGAGGCCGTGCGCAAGTCCGCCCACCGAGAAGAACGCGAGGAGCACCCCCGCAGCTCCGGCGCCGATGGCGGCGTTGCGGCCGAGGCGCAGGGCCACGCCGAGCCACAGCGCGTAGAGGGGCAGGCTGCCCAGCACGATGCCCGCCCACGCGGCCGCAAACGGAGCGGGCCCGAGCGGCAGGCGCCCGGCGACGGCGAGCACGGCCCCGAACACGCCGAGCGCCACGGCCAGCGCGGCGGCGCCGAGCGCCGCAAGGGCGAGCAGCTTCGCCGCGACGGCGCGCCCGCGCGAGGGGACCGCCATGAGGTTGGCGAGGCGCCCGGCAGCGCGCTCCTCGTCCACGGCAAGTCCGCAGACGATGGCGGACATGAGCGGCATGAGGGCGCCAAGGAACTGGACGTAGGCGTCCGCGCCCAACGCCGGGTCCCATCGGGCTACGGAGAAGTACTCGCCGCAGGCAAGACCGGCCGCCAGGCCGCAGACGAGGTGCACCGCCGTGAGCGGGGAGCGCGCCAGGCGCAGGGCCTCGGAGAGCAGGGCCCGCGAGAGGGTCATGCGCGGCGTCGGGTCGGAGATTCGTGACATGGCCATCACCTCTCCTCGGAGCGCGCGAACCAGGCCGCACCCGCCGCCGTGAGCGCGGCGAACGCGAGCGCGCTGACCGCAAGGCCCGCCAGCGTGAGCATGCCGTCCGCCGCGAGCGCCCCGCCGAGCGCCATGTCCGCCGCGAGTGGCTCGCCGCTCGGCAGCACGGGGATGAAGCTCGTGGGGATGACCATGCTCGCCGACGGCGGAAAGAGCTGCGGCAACGGCACCAACGACCAGGCGAACCCACCCACGAGCTGCGCGACGAGCGGGCAGAAGATGCCCGCGAGCATGCCGAGCCGCGCCGTGAGGAAGAGCCCTGCGGGGATCATCCACGCCGCGGTCACCGTGTTGACGAGCGCGCAGAGGAGCATCGTGAGCGTGCCCGCGGCCGTGAGGCCCTGCGAGGAGAACGCCGATCCCGCGAGGTAGATGCCGAAGACCACGAGGTTCGAGAGCGTGCAGAGCGCGAGGCACCAGAGCGCCTTGGCCCACCAGGCGCGCCCGAGCGGGAAGCCCAGGCCCAGAAGCCCCCGCATCCGCGTGCGAGCGTCCGCCCGCGCGACGCACGCCACCACGAGCGAGAGACACACGGGCAGGAAGAGCGCGTACCAGTAGTTCCACGCGCTGAAGATCTGCACGCCCCGGTAGGGCATCGCGCCGAGCAGCGGCATCGGCAGCGCCATGAGCACGGCCAGGCGAACCGGTGCCGCGTGGCGCGACTTCAGGGCCTCGGCGCGCAGGGCCGCGAGCAGGCCGCCTTTCTCACCCGTCATGCCGCCACCTCCCCGCGCGCTCGTCGCCCTTCCCGACAGAAGCTCATGAAGAGTTCCTCGAGGTCCTGCCCGGGCCGAAGCGCATCCTCGTAGGCGAGGCGCCCCCCGCAGATGATGCCGATGGTGTCCGCCATCTGCTGCACCTCGGAGAGGATGTGGCTCGAGACGATTACCGTCGTACCCGCCGCCGCGAAGCCGCGGATCTGGTCGCGCAGCTCCTCGATGCCGATGGGGTCGAGCCCGTTGGTGGGCTCGTCGAGCACGAGCAGGCGTGGCCGGGCGATCAGCGCCAGCGCGAGCCCCAGGCGCTGCCGCATCCCCATCGAGAAGCGCCCGGCGCGCTTCTTCCCGGTGTCCGCGAGGTCCACGGCGGCGAGCACCTCATCTATGCGGCTCTCGGGAAGGCCCAGCAGCGTGGTGCGCACGCGCAGGTTCTCGCGCGCGGTGAGGTTGGGGTAGAGCGGCGCCTCCTCGATGAGGCTGCCGATTGCGTAGAGGTCCTCGCGGCGCCAGGCGTGCCCGGCAAAGAGGATCTCCCCGGCCGTCGGCCGCAGCATCCCGCAGATCATCTTGAGCGTTGTCGACTTGCCGGCGCCGTTGGGACCGAGCAGCCCGTACACCTCGCCCTCGCGGATATGAAGGCTCACGTCGGCCACGGCGTCCTGCGCCTGGTCGCCGCGGCCAAAGCGCTTGGTGAGCCCGCGCGTCTCGAGCATGTAACCCATGGGTTTATCCTTTCTCTTCCGGGAGCGCGGGCCGAGTCACCGTGCCCGCGCGCCTTACCTTTCGGGTTCACCATCCATGGTGGGGCGTGTTTCTAACGAAGCCGTAACGGCCGTTGGGCTCTTTTGGCGCCAACCCTTCTCGACCCGCACATCATGATTAATTTGCTTAAGGCAACAACTTTCCCGATCGATGTAATCACCGAATCAAAACGTGTACATCAGCCATCAAAGATGCCGAAAAATGTCATATTTGGAGGCTGATGTACACAAATGCAGAATGCCGCACAACCCAGTAGCATCCTCCATATGTCTGGACTCTCTATGCTTACGCTGGATAGACATCGCCGGAACGGGTATAGTATCGAAAGTTTTGTCGTTAACCAGCGGGGGAGTCCTGTGGGCATCAAAAAGAAGATCAAAAAGGAGCTTATCGGCACTTCCGATTACCCGTCGAATAAGATCTTTACGATCTCCAATTTCATCACCTTTACGCGCCTGATCCTCACCCTGGTATTTCTGTACCTGTTTGTGACGGATAACAACCGCGTCATCGCCATCGTTATCTACGCCGTTGCCGCCTCCACCGACTGGATGGACGGTCAGATCGCCCGCATGACCAAGACGGTCTCGTGGCTCGGCAAGGTCATGGATCCCATCTGCGACCGTGCGCTGCTGTTCACCGGCGTACTTGGGCTGGTGGTTCGCGGAGAGCTGCCAATCTGGGTCTGCGTGCTCATTATTGGCCGCGACATCTATCTGGGCATCGGCACGCTTATCGTGCGTCATTATCACCGTCGCCCCATCGATGTCGTCTTTCCCGGAAAGATTGCCACTGCACTGCTCATGACCGGCTTCTCGCTCATGCTGCTCGGGTTCCCCGTTATTGACGGCCTGCATCTTTTACCTTCAACCCTTACGGCCTTCCCGGGCCTCAACGGAAGCTCGGTGCCCCTCGGCATCTTCTTTGTGTACGGCGGCGTGATCTTCTCCATGCTCACGGCTGTCATCTATTCCATTAAGGGCGGAGTGGCCATTAAACAGGCTCTCGCGCATCCCGAAGACGAGGACATCGACTTTCTGAACCCTGAAATCGAAGACTGATTCGTTGGGGTATGATTACGTACGGTTCATTATTTGCGGCACGTCCGCGATAAGTTAGGGGTTGTCATGGACAACATGGTAAACAATATGGCTCAGAATGATAAGACTGCTGACGCTACCTGCGTATTCCGCGTGCCTTCAAGCGACGTCACCGTTCCCGACCTCATGGCCAACGTGCGCATCACCGCCCCCGTTCTGTCCATCGTCAAGGGTCCGCAGACTGGTGCCGCCTTTGAGCTCGAGGACGACGTGACCACCATCGGCCGCGATCCTGCGAACGGCATCTTCCTCAATGACATGACCGTATCGCGCAGCCACGCGCGCATTATCCGCGAGGGCCTCGGCGCTCGCATCGAGGACTTGGGCTCGCTCAATGGCACCTGGGTCGACGGTGCCATCGTCAATGCAGCCCCGCTGCACGACGGTTCTTCCGTCCAGATCGGTACGTTTACGCTCATCTACCACGAGAGCACGCCGGAGCGCATCGAAACCGGTGAGTAGGGCATGGCCGAACGCAACTATCTGAGTATCGGCCAAGTCGTCAACCTACTTCGAGGCGCATACCCCGATCTTTCGAACTCAAAAATTAGATTTCTAGAAGATGAGGGGCTCATTACCCCTCATCGTACGCCTAAGGGATACCGTCAGTACTCTAAGGAGGACGTTGATCGCCTGGAGGTCATCCTGCACTTGCAGAAGACCCGCTACATGCCGCTCAACGTGATTAAGCAGCGCTTGGAAAACGCCACGGACCTGTCCACTTTGGCTTACGAGGTGGGTCTTCTGTCCGATGTTCCGCTTAAGACGGAGCCCAAGGAGACCAAGCAAAAGCTGCATCCCATCGAGACGATCCCCGACATGCTCGGTGTTGAGATTTCGTTTATCCGCTCCCTTGCCGAGAACGATCTTATCCGCATCATCAAGAGCCCGCAGAACCGTGAGCTCGTCGATGGCCGAGATTTCCCGATTATCCGTTACTGCTCGGAGCTGTCGCGCTTCCACATTGAGCCGCGCAACCTGCGTCAGTACGTATCGTCGGCAAACCGCGAATCTTCGATGTTTGAGCAGGTTCTCGTGAGCATGCTCGGCATGGATACCTCCGATGACGAGCGCGACGCCAAGCTCGAGCGCGCTTTTAAGAAACTGCACGACCTCACCGAGGGTGTGCATACCGCGCTACTTAAGAACCGTGTCTTTGAGTCGCTCAACGCCGTGGTCGAGGATGCCGATATCGATGCACTCGATGAGGAAATCGCTCGCTCCGAGTCCACCAAGGCCAAAAGCGATGGGGCAAGCGTCCCCGCGGTTGCCGCGCACGAGGAGTCGCTCGTGCAGCCGTCCAAGGTCGTCGTCCCCTCGCATAGCTCGTCTGCTAACACGGGTAAATAACCGCCGTCCACCCGGCAATCCATGAAAGGTCACGCCATGTACGACTTCGAATCTCATATCGTCGATATCCCCGACTATCCCGAGCCCGGAGTCGTCTTTAAGGACATCACGCCGCTCTTTGGCAATCCCGAGGCCCTGAAGGCCATGGTGGATGCCCTGGCCGAGCATTTTGCCGACATGGGCATTACCAAGGTCGTAGGACCCGAGGCCCGCGGCTTTATGGTCGGCGTTCCCGTGGCCGTCGCCCTGGGTGCCGGCTTTGTTCCCGCACGTAAGCCGGGTAAACTGCCGCGCAAGACGGTCAGCGAGAGCTACGAGCTCGAGTATGGAACGGATTCTATCGAGATTCACGCCGATGCTATCAGCTCTAAAGATACCGTGTTGATTCTGGACGACTTGGTCGCGACGGGCGGAACCGTCGAGGCAACAGGTAAACTGGTGCGAGATATGGGCGCGAAGCTTGTGGGTTACGGTTGTATCCTTGAGCTTGCGTTTCTCAACCCGCGCAAGAAGCTCACGCCTTCTAACGAGGACATTGAGCTCTTTAGCCTGGTAACGGTGGACTAGCCGCTACCCTTAGATACCGGAAAGGAAGCTCCATGCGCACAGCAAACACGCACAGAAACATGGCACGCTGCGCTGCTACGGCAACCCTCGCTTGTGTTTTGGGCCTGGGCCTCGTGGCTCCGGCCTACGCCGATACCGCATCCGACCTTGCCGCTGCTCGTACCAAGCTCGAGCAGATCGGCACGCAAACCCAGCAAATTCATGAAGAACTCTCCGCACAGACGCAGGAGCTTGATCAGACTGCAGGCGAGATCACGCAAAAGCAGCAAGAGATCGCCGAAGGCCAGGCCAAGCTCTCTAACTACGTTGCCGGTGAGTACAAGACCGGCGGTCTGAGCCTGCTTCAGGTTTTGACGGGCGTCGACGATCTGGGCGACATGCTCAACCGTCTCTTCTACTACGGCAAGGTGTCCGACAAGCAGGCCCAGACCATTCAGGATGTCAAGGACCTTAAGCAGCAGCTCACCGATAAGCAGACCGAGCAGGAGAAGAACGTAGCCGCGACGCAGAAGAAGGTCGACGAGCTCAATGCCCAGCAGGCTGAGGCCCAGAGCGTCGTGAACTCCCTGGATTCTCAGCTGCAAGCCGAGCTTGCCGCCGAGGCCGAGGCCAACGCCGCGCTGCAGGCTGGCATAAATGCCAGTACTGCCGAAAAGGCCACGGTGAGCAACGACACCGCCGTTACGACCGAGAACACCAACAATGGTGGCGGAACGACCAACAACGGCGGCAACACGCCCGCGCCCGCTCCGGCTCCTGCTCCCACGCCGCAGCCCGTGACGCCCGCTCCGACTCCGACGCCTTCCGCACCGAGCCAGTCCGTTGACGGCGGTACCGTTGTTTCGCGCGCCTACAGCAAGCTCGGATACGCTTATTCCTGGGGCGGCATTGGACCGAACAGCTTTGACTGCTCCGGTTTTGTAAGCTATTGCCTCACGGGCCGCTACTGCCGCCTGGGCACCACCGGCACCTTCATGGGTTGGACCCGTGTGTCCGATCCGCAACCCGGCGATGTTGTGGTTAACTCCTACCATACCGGCATCTATATCGGTAATGGTCAGATGATCCATGCTTCCGACTACAAAACCGGCGTTATCATCAGCTCCGTTGCAGCCGGTATGAACAACAACTACATCTTCGTACGCTACTAATTTATTACTACAGCGAACGAACGTGGGCCTCGCGATCTTGAGTCACGAGGCCCATTCTTTTTGCGCCTACCGTTTGCCTTATGAACAGAACGGCTATCTAGTATTCAAAACTAGATAGCCGTTCAATTTATGAGAAAGACGGCTATAATTGTTGAGGAACAATTAGAAAGGACCCTCAATGAGCTGGGCACTTATCTCCGATTCGAGCTGCAATCTTCGCGATTGGCAACCGACTGCACCCCGTACCACCTTTGCATTCGCACCCCTCAAAATTCGAGTGGGGGAGCGTGAATTCATCGATGACCTTTCGCTCGATGTTCATGAGCTCAACTGCGCTGTTCAGGCGGAGACGAACGCTTCTTCGAGCGCTTGTCCCAGCGTAGGGGAGTGGGCCGAGCTCTTCAAATTGGCAGACAAGACCATCTGCATGCCAATCTCTGAGGGCGTGTCGGGCAGCTACAACGCAGCAGCCACGGCTCGCGATATGGTTCTTGCCGAGGAACCGGACCGCAATATTCATCTTGTCAATTCGCGCGCAGCTGGCGGCAAAATGGACCTCATTTTCTTGCTGTTCGACCGCTATCTTGCAAGCAATCCGGATGTCTCATTCGAGGACGCTTGCGCATACTTCGATAGCCTTGAGCAGAACAGCAAAATCCTCTTCAGCTTGTGCAATTACGAAAACCTGGCCAAAGCCGGACGTATCCCTAAGGCAGCCGGCGTCATTGCCAACAAGCTCAATATCCGCATTTTGGGCACGGCGAGCGAAGCGGGCAAAATTGAACTCGTTGGGCACACCCGCGGCGAAAAGAAGATGCTCACCAAGATTGTCGACACCATGGAGGCCGAAGGCTTTACCGGCGGCGAGGTCGTTATCGACCATGTCGAGAATGAGGCGGGCGCTCAGGCGCTTGCCAGCCGCATTGCGGAGCATTGGCCCGGCTCCAAGACGATTATCATGCCCTGTAACGGGCTAGATTCATACTATGCCGAGATGCACGGCCTCATTATCGGCTACGGTATGGGCGTGGCGTCGGGCCGATAATATCCAACTAGACAAACGTACGGGCGGGATAAGGAGCCATTGGCTCTTTATCCCGCCCGTCTTATACCTCGGTTAGCTATTAAACCCATTGAACTTGAGATAGCTCATCAGATACGCCTTCGAAACGAAGGACGATACCGCACTGCGCACGAGCAGCGATTCGCGCGTAACCTGATGTGCGGTATCGGGCACGGGAGTCTGCTCAACAGAAAACGCCGCACGAATCGATGCCTCGAGCTGATCGACAACATAATCGAAAGCCGTCGGAGCGTCGTAGCTCAAGCGCTGAATATTAAAGAGCGCCTGAACCGCTGCGATGGGCAGCACCTGCTTAAAGATACAAATGGCGATGAGACGCGCAATCTGCTCACGGCCATACTGCTTTTTAACGGGAGCAGGAACGAGGCCGACCTTCACATAGTTATTGATCATCGACGGCGTTATAACGGGCTGCTCTACGCAAATGGAAAGCGGCTCCATCCACAGTGCAACATACTCAATGACCTGATCGCGATAGAGCGTTACGTTGGGCAGCTGGTCATAGCGTGGCAGGCTCAACGCGTTGAGTTTACCCACCATATCGGACTGAATAAATGCATCCGGCAGAACCGTCGGCTGAATATCCTCAGGCTTAATGCTGACCGACGTATCGGACATCGGGATAACATGTTTAGCGTGGTTCATAAGAGGCCTCCGTTCGTTTTCTATATTGTATTCTAGGTTATCTAGTTTTGCATACCACATAGTCGCCAAGTAAAAGTGGTTGGACAGCACATTGATGCACCGTCCAACCACTTTGTGTAAAGATAGCAACCTTACATAAGATATATTATCGTACTTATCCGCGTAGGAAAGCGTATGAGCTGGTTGCCGCTATGGCTCCGTCCGAAACGGCGGTCACAACCTGGCGTAAACGCTTGGAACGGATATCGCCGGCTGCGAATAAGCCGGGCGTACGGGTAGCCATCGAATCGTCGGTGACAATGCCGCCGTCGGGAGCCAGATCGACGAGATGCTCAACCAGCTCGGTATGCGGCTGCGTCCCCGTAAAGACAAAGATGCCAAATGAGCCAGGTTCAAAGGACTCAGTGTGCATTTCACCAGTCGCATTGTCCTTGAACGTAATGGTTGTGGGCATCGCTTCACCAGAAAGCTTAACAATACTAGTTTGGTACCTAACTGAAATGTTGTCCTTTGCAAGCACCTTATTCACAACGCCCTCGGGTGCACGGAACTGATCGCGACGCAGCACGATGGTCACGCTGCTGGCAATGTCGGAAAGGAACAGCGCCTCCTCGCATGCTGAATTGCCGCCTCCGATAACAAAGACCTGCTTGCCGCGGAAGAACATACCGTCACATGTTGCGCAATACGAAACGCCACGACCGCGATACGTGTCCTCGCCAACAAAACCCGCAGGACGCGGTGTGGCGCCCATGCACGCAATGACGCTCTTGGCCGTTGTGTCACCCATATCATGATGGATGGTAAATTGAGCCGCATCGGCATCGTAGTCGACGCCTGTTACCATACTCCATTCAACCTGAGCCCCCAGGCCTTCAGCATGCTGTTGAAACCGCTCACCAAGTTCGGCACCGCTCAGCAGCGGAATGCCAGGATAATTCTCAATCTCGTTGCTCGTGGCAATCTGTCCGCCGGACATGCCCTGCTCAAGAACGGTTGTCGTAAGATTGGCGCGCGCCGCATAAATGGCGGCAGCATAACCCGCGGGACCGCCGCCGATAATCGCAACATCGATTGTCTGATCGGTAATCATGAAGAGTCCTCTCGTCGAAACGTTGTCGTTCTTTGCGCTCATACCCAAATTTACGTGAACGTGACACTCATGCACTACAATGATAAATCCGTGTTACAACGTCGAAGGGGAGTTATCGATGGATCAGACGCAGACGAGCGACGACGCTCCCCTGCTCACGCTTAGCACTCCCCAATCGGAGCAAACCACGCTCCTGGATCAGCAAAAACCTCTCGTGACCATCGTGCACGCCTCGGTTGGCTCGGGCCACAAGGCCGCCGCAAATGCGATTGCGCAGGCATTCGACCTCATCCGCGGCACCAATGGTATCCCCGAGGATGTTGAGATTGAAGTGCTCGATATCCTTGATTTTGGACGTATTAAATTCGACGGCAATAAGACCGCGGCTTCTTTTACGGGAGCCACGCGCCCCATTTACGACCTGACCTGGCGATATACGCTTACGGGACATCTGCTCTGGGGTGGTGGCACGGCATGGTCGAGAATTATGTTCCCCGCCTTCAACGATTATATTCGTAGCCGCAGGCCCATAGCCGTGGTCGCAACGCACATCACAGCAGCCAATGTTGCCGTGGGCGCCCGCGTAATTACGGGTATCGATTATCCGGTCATCTGCGTACCGACCGACTACGAAGTCGAGGGATGGTGGCCCCACAAGGACACCGATTTATTCTGTGTTGCCAACGAATTTATGGCCGAAACGCTGCGTCCGCGCAAGGTGCTCGAGACAAAGATTCGCATTACCGGCATTCCTATTCGCGCCGGATTCGACACGGATTACGATCGCGAGGAAGAGCTAGCTAAGTTCAACCTCCCCACCGACAAGACCGTCGTGCTGGTAATGGCCGGTGCCAGCTTGCCTCAACCGTACGTTCGCTTTCGCGCGGAGATGGACCGCACCCTCCCCTTCCTACGCAGCTTCGAAGACATGCACTTTGTCTTTTTGCCGGGCAAAGACACCGAATATGCCACCCGCCTCAAAACGCTCTTCGACGCCATGAAGCTCGAAAACGTCACGGTTCTGGACTATGTCGATGATATGGCAGCGCTTATGCACGGCTGCGACCTGGCAATTCTCAAATCGGGCGGACTCACCGTCACCGAATGCCTGTGCGCACACCTGCCGATGATCCTGCTGGGCAAGTCCTATGGCCAGGAAAAGGCCAACACCACCATGCTCACCGGCATGGGCGCCAGCATGCATGTCACCACCGCACGAGAGCTCATCGTTACCCTACGTCACTTGCACGATCATCCCGAATCACTCAAAGCCCTACTCATCAACGGCGAAGTACTACGCCGCCCCCACGCAGCCGAAGACATAGCCATCGCCGCCATGGAGCTCGTAGGCAAACCCCAAAAGCGCAAACGAGCCTTCTGCCGCTTCTACTGGGGCGAAAAACCTGCGCATATCAGGTAGCGTCTTAATGTCCGCTTACCTGCGGGAGGCCCCTATATATCATCCCATGCTCAAACATTCTCGCTTCGCTGCGAAACTGCGCGTGGGACGATATATAGGGGCCTCCCGCAGGTAAGCTGCGTTTACGTACTAGCAGCTATACCAGATTCCCCTCCAGTAGAATCTGCAAAGGGGAACCAGAAAATATAAATACAGTAAGTCGATGCGACAAAGGAGGCGTCCCTTTATCGCATCGACTTACTAGAAAAGTAAATATTGTTTCAAGCGAGTAACCGCCCGCCTGCCTCTCACACATATCGTTCCACGCGCAGTTTCGCAGCGAGCGAAGCGACGCGAGAATGTTTGAGCATGGAATGATATAGGTAAGCCCCGGGCGGGAGGGATACGAGCGCCCTAGGCGATGCCGCTGGAGCCGAAGCCTCCTTTGCCTCGGTCGGTTTCGTCTAGTTCTTCTACTTCTATAAGGTTGACCGTGGGGACTTCTTGGATGACGAGTTGGGCTATGCGGTCGCCTTTATTGATTTGAATGTTAATGGAGGGATTCAGATTGATGAGGATAACCTTGAGTTCTCCTCGGTAGTGGGCGTCGATGAGGCCCGGCGTATTGACTATAGACAGGCCCTGCTTGATGGCCAAGCCGCTGCGGGGCTGGACGAAGCCGGCGTAGCCATCGGGCAGGGCGATGGCCAGCCCCGTAGAGACCAGACGGCGTTCGAAGGGCTTCAGGACGCAGTCCTCGTTGGAGCGCAAATCCAAGCCGGCATCAGTGGGATGGGCGTATTTGGGAAGCTCGACGGTGGGATCGAGACGCTTTATGTTGACGGTAATGTTGGACATGGAATCACCTTAGCTTGTCGAGCTCTTGCAGAAACTCATCGACGTCTTTGAAATCGCGGTAGACCGAGGCAAAGCGGATGTACGCAACCTTGTCGATCTTGGCCAAGCGCTTGAGCACCATGTCACCCAACTCATGGGACGTGACGGCCGTCAGCGTGCGAGAGCGCAGCTCGACCTCGATGTCATCGATAATCTCATTGAGCTTCTTAGTGTCGATATCGCGCTTGATGGTGGCTCGCATCAAGCCGACGAGCAGCTTATTGCGATCGAACCGCTGCTTGGTTCCGTCTGACTTAATGACCTCGATAGGGTCCTCGCATCGCTCGAACGTTGTAAAGCGGTAGTTACACGAGCAACATTCGCGGCGACGCTTAATGGTGTTATTTGACTCCTGCATACGGGAATCAACGACGCGGGTATGTGCCTTGCCGCATTTGGGACAGCGCATGGTACCTCCTCTTAAACGATAACAAGGGTACCATGCGCAGCGCGATAATGATTACGAACGATCAGGAACCTTAAGATGCGCACCGGCGGCGAGCGAACCATGCTCCAGATGATTGACGCTACGGATCATGTCGGAAGTCTCTTGCGTGGAAAGGCCTTCGATTGGATATTCCTCGGCAAGCGACCAAAGAGAATCGCCAGGCTGAACGCGAATGGTCTCGTAGGTAATGTTGGAAACGGACTCGGCATACGCGGCGTGACGAGCGCTAAAGACCGACATAGCGAGGACAAAGAAGAGCGTAAGCGCAACGGCGACGGCGACAATCGTCGGAACCTTCGGGGCAACGCGGGCCGGCGCGACTACAGCCTGCTGATTGCGCGCAGGCTTTACGGTCAAAGGCTGAAAGCCGGAGCGGCCACCCTGAACAACCGTAAAAGTGGGTTCTGCAGGCGTCTCGAGCTTAAGGGCGAGGTTTCCCTGGACCATATTCGTTACGTTCATCATGTTCTCCTCTCGCGTGTTTTGCGGAGAACAGTTTTATCAAGCCGCGCGGACAAAAATGTCTAGCGCGAGAACGAATGTTCGGTTATTATTATCTTCGAACAGTTGTTCCTGTCAAGCAAAATTCGAACATTTGTTTGACATGGGTAGAGAGGATGCCCTGATGGCTCGCAAAATTACCAAGCGTCAGCAGCAAATTTACGACTTCATCAAGGAATATCAGCAGGAGAAGGGTTATCCGCCCAGCGTGCGCGAGATGGCTTCTGCCGTGGGCCTTTCCTCCCCCAGCACCGTGCACGCCCATCTCTCTGCCCTGGAGGCGCGCGGGCTACTCAAGCGCGATGCCACCAAACCGCGCGCCCTGGAACTCTTTAACGAGGATGGTTCCTCTGTCTCAATTTCTAAATCTGACGAGCCCACCGCACCTCGCGGAACGGTCTCGCTACCGCTCGTTGGTCGCGTCGCGGCTGGGATTCCCATTCTGGCCGAGCAGAATATCGAAGACACGTTTACTATCCCGACCGAAATCGCCACTGATCAGGGTTCCTTTATCCTTGAGGTGCATGGGAGCTCAATGATCAATGTCGGCATCTTCAATGGCGATTACATCATCGTCCGTGAACAAAAGAGTGCCATGAACGGCGAAATTGTCGTGGCCATGATTGATGGTTCGGCGACCGTCAAGACGTTCTACAAGGAGCAGGGGCGTGTGCGCTTGCAGCCCGAGAACGACACCATGGAACCTATTTATGCAACGAATCCCGTTATCCTGGGCAAAGTCGTCGGCTTGATGCGCCGGTTCTCGTAATGCAAAAACGCATAACCATATTTGATACCGTCCGCGGGTTTACGATGATTTCTATGGCAGGTTTTCACGCTTGCTATGATCTCGCCTACCTGTACGGCTGGGATATACCCTGGTTTACCCAGTCAGTCTTTCAAGACATCTGGCGCGCCAGCATCAGCTGGGTATTTTTGTTTATCGCCGGTTGGATGTGCACCCTTTCGCGCAACAATATCAAACGTGCCGCCAAATACGCCTTAGCAGCACTCGTTGTCTGGTTGGCAACAACACTTGTCTCAGTCGACGATTCGGTTAATTTTGGCATCATCTACTGCATGGCCGCATGCACCGGCATCGTAGCGTTGACCGATCCCGTCCTTAAGAAGATAGCGGCGAGATGGGGCATGCCCCTATGCCTTATGTTGTTCGCAATCACCTGGAGCATCCCCAAAACGATCTACCCTGTCCCCTACCTAGCGTGGCTGGGATTTCCGAGCCCTGGGTTTATCTCAGGTGATTACTACCCCATCATCCCGTTTATCTTTATGTATCTTGCAGGATACTTCGCCGCACACATAGCGCAGGGAATCGATAAGACCGTCCCTAGCTGGGCCTACGCCAACCCCCTGCCGGCGCTCGCCAGCCTTGGACGTCACGCTCTCCCCTTTTATCTGCTGCATCAGCCCATCATTCTGGGCATTTTGGAGCTCGTCTACTCGGTGCGATAACGCTCGAGCCGCGGTGCAATACGAGCCGGCAACTTCGCCACAATGCGAACGCCGTCCTCGAGATATTCCTCATGCAGAAGGGTTCCCTGCTCATGCACCAGCGTGATGAGAGCGCCCTCACGATACGGGATATCAGCGGAGAGCAACACATCGGTGGCAGCTGCCTCGCGAGCAATCCGGTCGACGAGATCGTCGAGGCCCTCGCCCGTTTGGGCCGAGAACAGAACGGCCTCCGGATAGCGACGACGGAAACTCAATCGATCGACGCTATCGAGAAGATCGATTTTATTGAATACGGTCAGCGTTAAACGCTCTCCGGCGCCGATCTCATCAAGCACGCGGTCGACAGCCTCCAGCTGCCGCTCATAGTCCTCGTCAGACGCATCTACGACTTTGAGAATTAGATCGGCACCCAAAACCTCGGACAGCGTCGATTTAAAGGCATCGACCAGACCATGGGGCAGCTTTTGAATAAAGCCGACGGTATCGGTAATCGTCATGCCGCGACCGCCGGGCAGACGATACGAACGCGTCGTCGGGTCGAGCGTAGCAAACAGCTTGTCCTGCGAAAGTACCGTAGAGCCGGTCAGACGATTGAGTAACGTCGATTTACCGGCATTGGTATAACCGGCTAACGCGACGCGAAACGCCGGTGACTCAATGCGACTCTTGGATTGGACATCGCGACGCTGTTCAACCTGCTTGAGCTCACGACGAAGCGCAGTGATCTTATTACGAATGAGGCGACGGTCGACCTCGAGCTGACTTTCGCCCTGACCAAAACGTGAGCCGATGCCGCCGCGCGTCTGCTCCTTGGCGAGATGGCTCCACATGCCACGCAGGCGAGGCAACAAATATTGAAGCTGTGCCAGCTGTACCTGCAGGCGTCCCTCACGCGTCTGAGCATGCAGGCCAAAGATATCCAGGATCAGTGCTGTACGATCGATAATCTTTACCGGCTCGCCCACGGCTTTCTCCAAATAGGATTGCTGCGAGGGGGTCAGGTCGTCGTCAAAAATAACGACATCGGCATCCATGCGATGCACCAGGCCGCACAGCTCTTCAACCTTACCGGAACCGATAAACGATTTAGGATACGGCTTTACCAAACGCTGCGACAAGCGTGCCACGCACCGGGCACCAGCTGTGTGAGCAAGACGCTCCAGCTCATCAAGCGAGCGATCGAGCGGCCATGCATTGTCGCGCCACTCAACACCAACTAAAATGGCACGCTCGGGCTCGGGTGCCGTGGGAACAAGGGGGAAACGGGCCATTAGGCAGCCTCAATACGATGCAGGATATCCTCAACGACCTCATCGATCGTACATTCATCCATATCAAACCACACGATACGGTCATCGCGCTTAAACCACGAAAGCTGACGCTTGGCATAACGACGCGAACGCATCTTAATGAGTTCGCGGGCCTCATCCATGCTCATCACGCCATTGAAAGCATCAATGATCTCTTTATAGCCAATTGCCTGCATCGACGTCAGGGCATCTCCCAGACCCTGGGCCATAAGACCGCGGACCTCATCGACAAGACCCTGCTCAAACATCAGATCGACGCGCAGATTAATGCGCTCGTAGAGCACCTCGCGATTACGCGTCAGACCAAACCATAGGGCATGATAATGCTCGCGCGGAACACTAAACTGACTTTTTTGTTGTGCATAGGAGATACCATCATCATGCATCTCGAGCGCACGAATCACACGGCGCACGTTATGGGGATGAATAACAGCAGCCGATTCTGGATCGCGCTCGGCAAGCAGGGCATGCAGTTCTTCCTCGCCAATACGCTCGGCAAGCTCCTGATAGCCCGCACGGCGATCGTCCTCAAGTTCACCCGAGGGAAAGTCCATCTCATCAAGGGCAGCCTTGAGATACAGCCCCGTACCTCCGCAAAAAACCGGCAGGCAACCCGAACCAAGGAGACGTTCAACATGCGCGCGAGCGTCAGCCTGATAAAGCGCAGCAGAATATGCTACACCCGGCTCTACAATGTCGACGAGACGCAGCGGCGCCGTACACTCATCGGGCGCCATCTTTGCGGTACCGATGTCCATGCCGCGATAGATTTGCATCGCATCGCACGACAGCACTTCGGACGAAAGACGAGCTGCCAAACGGTCGGCAACATCACTCTTACCAACCGCTGTCGGACCGACGATCGCAACGGCGGAAAGGCCTGCCCCGGGAGAAACCATTAGCGCGGCTCGCCCACAACGGAACCGGACAAATACCAGGTCTTGGCAACGTCAACGTTAACATCAACGATCTTGCCAACAAGCTGATCGATGCTGTAACCCTCGGGGATAGGCGCATGCACGGTCTGATTCTTGGGACTCTTGCCCAGCAGGACCGCATCGTTCTTTTTACTCGTTCCCTCAATGAGCGCGGGAACCACAGTATGAAGCTCACCCTGGTTATACTCGTGTGCCGTGGTCTCGATAACCTTAACCAGGCGATTGAAACGCTCGAGAATAACCTCATGCGGCGTAGGATCGTCAATCTCGGCGGCCGGGGTACCGGCGCGCTTGGAATAGATGAAGGTATAGGCCTGAGCATAGCGGACCGTCTCGGCAAGTGAGAGCGTCTGCTCAAAGTCTTCTTCAGTCTCGCCCGGGAAGCCAACGATAATGTCGGTCGAGAGCGCGATATCGGGCATGCGGTTGCGAATGCGATCGACCAGGCCCAGATAGTCCTCGCGTGTATAACGGCGATTCATCTCTTTGAGGATCCGCGTCGAACCTGACTGGACGGCCAGGTGCAGTTGCGGCATTACGGCAGGTGTCTCGGCCATGGCGTCGATGGTCTCGGGCAGCAGGTCCTTAGGATGCGAAGACGTAAAGAAGATGCGCTCCACGCCCGTATCGCCCACGGCACGCAGCAAATCGGCAAAACGCGGCTTGCCAAACAGATCGCGACCATATGAGTTAACGTTTTGGCCCAGCAGCGTAATCTCACGCACGCCCTGGCGCACCAGACCGGTCACCTCGTCGACAATCTCCTCGAAGGGGCGGCTCTTTTCGCGACCGCGTACGTACGGCACGATGCAATAGGTGCAGAAATTATTGCAGCCTGTCATGATGGGCACCCAGGCGTGATACTGGGTCTCGCGATGCCACGGCATGCTCATGGCGTCCGTATCCTCATGCTCATTGGTGCGGATATGACGCTTACCATCAAGGAACGCCTCGGCAATGAGCTCGGCCACATGTGCAATGGAATGCGTGCCAAAGATGACATTGACGTTATCGACGTTGGTGAGCAGGCCCTCGCCATCGCGCTGCGCGATGCAACCGCCAACGGCAACCACGCGCTTGCCCGAAGGCGAAGGCGGCAGGCTTTTGCAGGAATTGCACTGACCGTACAGGCGAGTATCGGCGGCCTCGCGCACGCAGCACGTCATGAAGACAACGATATCGGCATGCGCGGGATCGAACGCCATGAGGCAGCCATACGAATCAAGCAGACCGCTCACACGCTCGGAGTCGTGCTGATTCATCTGGCAGCCAAAGGTGCGGATAAAGTAGGTTTTACCGGCAAGAATATCGCGTACGGAACGCTGGTCCATGTGCATAAGTCCTAACGATGGGGAGCGAAACAAGGCAAGCAGAAGCTATGCCACAGGCTTAACATCATCCATGACGACGTTATCCATAGCAGCTCGATTGATCTGGTGAACGTAGATAGAAAGGCGGATGGCCGTGCGCGACTCCCCGTTAATGAGGATGTCGGAGAACACGGGCGCGCAGGAAATATCAAAACCGGTTGGAATCAAAAAACCGCGCGCGATAGCAACGGCCTTAATAGCCTGGTTGACGGCACCGGCGCCGACACACTGGATGTTGACGGGTACACCATCCTTGACCATGCCGGCGATGGCGCCGGCAACGGACGCGGGCGATGATTTGCTTGATACCTTCAGGCAATCCATGAAGAAACTCCTGCATTTAAAAGTACGTTTTAACTGCAATAACTGTATCGTACCGAGTGGACTCGGTAAAGGCACTATTCCTCTTTGGCAAGATCAAAGGTCACGGTGATTCGATCACGCGAAACACGGATCTTTGGGTCGCCGCAAAGGTTGAGATAGTACCGGGTGGCAAGGTCATTAAAGTCGCGTTCCACAGCGCGCGAAAACTGTGCCATGTCATCCTTGGCAATACGTAGCCCGCGACGATCCTTCGCGAGATCGACAGGAGCCGGCGCATGCGAGGACGATTCACGCTCGCGCAGCAGACGCGCGGTCACACCGCGAACGGGCTTAATCTGCCCTGCCAAAATGCGATGGGCCGTGCGCTCGGACATCTCAAGACCCAAACCCGAACAAATACGGATAAAGTCCTCGGCATCAGAAGCAAGGCCTAAACGATCGACAACCGGAAGCTCGCTCTCGTCATCAATGAACAGGAGACGAGACGTATCGAGCCGACTTGACGCTTGAGCATAAAGGGTCGCGGCAATCTCAGACGGAGAACCGAGATAGACATCGCAACCACGCAACTCCTCGAGCGCAAACTCACAAGCAGCGCGAATAATATTATGTGGACCGCGAGCGCAGACATAACGTCCGTCCTCATCCTTGACGGCCTGGGGCCAGCTGGACTGATCGGCACGCTCACTGAGGCGGTCGGCCGCAACGCTCACCTTGAAGGCTGAACCAAGATCGACGCCGGACGTGACCACACGGGCCTCGTCGGTGTTCTGCTTGATCGAAAACAATGCCATGCCACGACCGTGAACGCCCCAACGGTCCATCTTCATGCTCTCGAGCTTGGAGGTAACGCGGGCATCAAAGATTCGCTCTTGCATATCCTGCGGAACGCCAGAACCGTTATCCAGAAAGACAAGCGTGCGGACGCCATCTTCCTTGGTCGTGGCGAGATAGACCTTGTCGGCGCCGGCATCGCGAGCATTACGGAGCATTTCGATGACGATGTCCTCGACATGCTGAATGTCGTGCTTAGCCTGGCGCCGCTCGGCCTCCGAAACGCGGAGGCGGACATACCCCTCGCCAAGGTTCTCCTCGACGCGAAGGTTGCCCTCCCCCGACATCGACGCGATAAATGAGATGAGCTCGTTCGCGTCGCTCATGTTATTTAGCGATATCGACAGCGCGGCTCTCGCGAATCACGACGACGCGCACCTGACCGGGATACTCCATCTCTTCCTCGATCTGATGGGCGATATCGTGAGCCAGGACCGTGGACTGGGCATCGGAGATCTTGTCCGGCTGGACCATGACGTGGACCTCGCGACCGGCCTGCATGGCATAGGTACGTTCGACGCCGTCATGGGAGTTGGCGATCTCCTCGAGCTTCTCAAGACGCTTGATGTAGTTCTCGGCAGACTCGCGACGGGCACCGGGGCGAGAGGCAGAGACAGCATCGGCGGCCTGCACCAGGACATCGAGCACCGTGTTGGGGTCGACATCGGCATGGTGAGCCTCAATAGCGTGGACGATAACGGGCTTCTCGCCATAACGGCGGGCAAGCTCGGCGCCGATGACGGCATGCGGGCCCTCGACGTCGTGGTCGATTGCCTTGCCCAGGTCATGAAGCAGGCCGGCGCGCTTGGCGGTCACAACGTCCAGGCCAAGCTCGGAAGCCATCACGCCGCACAGATCAGAGACCTCGAGGGAATGCTGAAGCACGTTCTGACCAAACGAGGTACGGTAGCGCAGGGCACCAAGGGTCTTGACGATCTCGGGGTGCAGATCGTGGATGCCGGTATCGAAGGCAGCCTGCTCGCCAGCCTCGCGCACGCGCTGCTGAACCAGGTCGGCAGCCTTGTGATACATCTCCTCGATACGGGCAGGGTGAATGCGGCCGTCGGCGATGAGGTTCTCGAGGGCGACACGGGCGGTCTCACGACGGACCGGGTCGAAGCTCGAAAGAACGACGGTCTCGGGCGTGTCGTCGATCACGAGGTTGACGCCGGAAACCTGCTCGAAGGTCCGGATGTTGCGACCCTCGCGACCGATGATACGGCCCTTGAGGTCATCAGAGGGAATGTGCACGGAGGTAACGGTGACCTCGGCAGTGTGATCGGCAGCGCAGCGCTGAATCGCCAGAGACAGAATCTCCTGGGCGGTCTTGTGGCACTCGGCGCGAACCTGCTGCTCGGACTCGCGAATGATCGTGGCGGCCTCGTGGGTGACCTCGCCGCGAACCTTATCGAGGAGCTCCTTGTGGGCGTCCTCGCGGGTAAGGTCGGCGATACGCTCGAGCTCGGAGGTCTGCTTTGCGCAGAGCTCCTCGAGCTCACGGGAGCGCTTCTCGACCTGACCGGCCTGGCTGGACAGCTGATGCTCGCGCTTGTCGAGAGCGTCGTTGCGGCGATCGAGGGATTCCTCGCGCTGCATCACGCGGTTCTCGAGCGTACGAATCTCGTTCTTACGCTGCTTGTCCTCGGCCTCAGCGGCCTGCTTGTTCTTGATGATCTCCTCTTTAGCCTCGAGCAGAGCCTCTTTTTTGAGGGTCTCGGCCTGACGCTTAGCATCACCGATCAGGGACTCAGCCTGTGCGTGTGCCGACTGGATTTTTTCGTCGGCCTCGTGAAGACTACCCTGCTTGGCGGTGCGCATGTAGGCAATGGCGGCGATGGCACCCAAAATGATGCCAACGAGCGCTGCGATGATAGGCATGCTCACTCCTTTTTATGGATTCGTTACACAACAAAGCGAACCGTCCTTACGAACGGCTCGCGACATTTGAGTAATATGGGCGCAGCTTATGCGGGTCGGATACAGATAAACATATAAACAAACTCATTACAGATGAGCACATATCACAAAGCAAATGACATTGTTTATCGTACGTTGAACCACAACAACTGTCAAATAAATGGCCCCAGCACGGCGGCTAAAACGCGGTGAACGGCAGGGCCACAAAACGCATACGCCTAAACCGCACATTCCTCACGTTCGGCATCGAGACGTGCCTTAACGGCATCGGCGGCGATATGATACGAGAAGCCCTTGCCCATCAAAAACCGAACCAGTTTTTCGAATCCGCGCGTCTCTGGGACACGCCGCTTGGCGAGCAGGGCTGACGCACGCGCCAAATCGTCTTCGACGGCAAAATAATCCTCGGGATAACCGGGAATGTCATCGAGCACGACATGACGGCGCTTGAGCTCGGTCTCGATTTTGCGCTGTCCCCAACCGCGCCGCTTGCGCTCCTCGATAAAGTACGAGCAAAAGCGGTTCTCGTCTAAAAAGCGATACTCGGTGGCGCGCTCGACGGCGAAATCGATCGCGGTCTGGTGAAAGCCGTAGCGAGCCAGCTTGTCACGGACCTCGCCCGTCGCATGGTCGCGGCGCGATAACATCTCGGTCACCATGGTAAGTGCACATTTACGCTCGACGAGCTGCACCGCCTCACGAAAGTTGTCCCAATCACAGGGAAGATCGGGGCGGTTTTTGACATACAGGCGCGCGACCCGCACGGGAATCCAAATGGACCGCTCAAAACCGCCCTCAAGCTCACAATCGATATGTGCGCAAGGCTTTTTGGACGCATACCCGTTCGAGAACGAGGAGGCCGCCTTCTTATCGGGAAAGACGACCGTGGCCTCGGTCACCGTATACGACATGAGCGTAACCGCTACTCGTCGTCATCATCGAGCATGGCGGAACCATCGATGGCGTAAAGCTCGTCAAACTCCTCAGGCGCAGGCTGATCGGTCAGCTCGACCTCGGATGGAGCATCGTCGTCAAACTCAAGCCCGCAGGCAAGGCGGACCTTATGCTCAATCTCGTCGGCGCAATCAGGGTGTTCGCGCAGGAACGCCTTGGCGGCCTCGCGACCGTTGCCGAGCTTGTCCTCGCCATAGGCAAACCAGGAGCCCATCTTCTTGCAGATGCCGCACTCGACAGCCATGTCCAGAATCGAGCCCTCCTTAGAGATGCCCGTACCGTACATGATGTCGAACTCAGCAGAACGGAACGGAGCTGCCACCTTGTTCTTAACGACCTTGGCGCGCACGCGGTTACCGATAACCTCATCCTTAAGCTTAATGCTGTCGATGCGGCGAATGTCGATACGCACCGAAGAGAAGAACTTAAGGGCGCGGCCGCCCGTCGTGGTCTCGGGGTTGCCGAACATGACGCCGATCTTCTCTCGCAGCTGGTTAATGAAGATGCATGTCGTGTTGGACTTGGACAGCGAGCCGGCGAGCTTGCGGAGCGCCTGACTCATCAGGCGAGCTTGCAAACCGACCGTGGTATCGCCGATCTCTCCCTCGATCTCGGCACGCGGGGTCAGCGCGGCGACGGAGTCGACGACGATGGCATCGATGGCGCCGGAACGCACGAGCATGTCAACAATCTCGAGCGCCTGCTCACCCGTATCAGGCTGGGAAATCAGTACCTCGTCGATATCCACGCCAATGCGCGCGGCATACGTGGGATCGAGCGCGTGCTCGGCATCGATAAATGCCACCACGCCACCCATTGCCTGGGCCTCGGCCAGGATCTCAAGCGAAAGCGTCGTCTTACCGGAGGACTCAGGACCGTAAATCTCGACGATGCGGCCGCGCGGCACACCGCCGATACCCAGAGCGGCATCGAGTGCCAGAGCGCCCGTAGGGATGGCCTCGACCTCGAGCTCGGGGCCACCGTCGCCGTACCTCATGATGGAGCCTTGACCGAACTTCTTCTCGATCTCGGCCTTGGTGGTGGCGATCATCTCATCGCGCTCTTTACCCGTCGTGCGAGCATGAACGGTACGTACGGGACCTGAATTCTTGGCCATGAAAAGCCCTCCTCTTAACAACCTGCATCGATAATAAACGAACGGCTGTTCGTGGTCAACCGTTCAGATAAATCATATGCAGGCAGTCTTTCCAAAACCCAACCAAACGCCGACCAAATACTGACCAAATGCTTGACCACATAGGGCCAAATATAAGCAAGGAAGGCGAAAATAAACCTATGACCAGCAAAAACGCTGAATTTGTCAGAGGTCCCTATCTCCACAATTAAGGGGCCCTAAGGCCCCTTAAAACACGTCTATTCCATAGAGTTGAGCACAAGGGCAATGCGTCCCAATGCCTCCGCGACCGCATGGGCACGAACACACGAACGGTCGCCCTCATAGTGGCAGCGCACAGAGTCCACGACCGGCACTTCCCCATCAGCCGCGCGATACGCCCAGCCAATATAGAAAGTGCCAGCCGGATCGTCCTCAGTGCCACCGCCGGGGCCGGCATAACCCGTTGCGCTCACTGCAATATCGCTCTGGTACAGCTCCAGCGAACCCGCCGCCATCTCGCGCGCGGTCTGATGCGACACCGCGGTATAGCGGTCGAGCGTCTCCTGATCAACACCCAAAACGCGATGCTTGATCTCATCGCAGTAGGTCACCGCACCGCCACGCAGCACCGCCGAGGCGCCCGGGATATCGGCAATCGTCGAGGAGATCATACCTGCTGTCAGCGACTCAGCCGTCGAAACCGTCACGCCCCGAGCGCTCGCGCGCTCGACAATATCGCGCGCCAGCCCCTCGTTATGTGCGGAAATCTGCTCAAAAGAGTCCGTCATACCCACTAGGACCTAGACCGAAAAGACGATCTTGCGGCAGTTCCAGAAGTACTGGGCGCCCGAGATAACGGTCAGGACAACGGCAACGGCGTACAGGAAACGCGACACCGAGTAGATGCCGAGCGTCAGCGCCAGCGGGCCAAGGTGCAAGCCGGCCATCGCAAAGACGCACAGGTAACCGCAGATGGAGACCATCGTGGTCGCCGTCTTGTACTTGCCGAGCTTATCGGCCGCAACGACAACGCCGGCGGCACTAGCGACCATGCGCAGGGCGCTTACCAGCAGCTCGCGGAACAAGATGATGAACACGGACCAAACCGACACGGCACCAAAGTCCAAGAATAGCAGCAGGGCCGAGAATACGAGCAGCTTGTCGGCGATGGGGTCCAAGAATTTACCGAAGTCGGTAATCTCGTTGCGCGAGCGCGCCAGGTAGCCGTCAACCTTATCGGTGCACGACAGGATGACGTACAGAATGAAGGCAGCGGCGGCGAGCGGGCCGTCGAAGGTGCTCCAATCTGTACCGGCAACACTCGTGTGAGAAAGCGCCGACACGATCATGAACACCGGGATAAAGACGATGCGAACGCACGTCACGATGTTGGCGGGCGTCCAAACACTCGTCAGTTCCTTATTGCTCTCGTTTGCCACGACGCTCTCCTACTCCACAACATGGCCGATAAGCTCATAGCAGAAGCTATCGGTAAACTCGACCGTCAGAATATCGCCCACAGATGCCTCGCTGGCATCCAGATGCACCGCGCCATCGGAATCAGGCGCCTGGAACCAGGCATGTCCGATCAGCTCGGCGCCGTCTTCGGTCTCTTCGATACCGTCGACAATCACCTGGGCGCGCTCGCCCACATGTGCGGCAGTTGCAGCAAAACCGAGCGACTCGGCCAGGTCCATGGCCTCCTGGGCGCGCTCGAGCTTGACCTCTTCGTCGACCTGGCCCTCCATCTTGGCGGCCAGGCTGCCCTCCTCCTGCGAGTAGGCAAAGACGCTCGTGTAGTCGAAGCCGACGGTGTCCATAAAGTCGATAAGGTCGCGGAACTCGTCGTCGGTCTCGGTCGGGAAGCCGACCATGGCCGTGGAACGGATCACGATGCCGGGGATGCGCTCACGCAGATCGCGGAACAGGTCCTCGAGCTCCTGGCGCGAACCAGAACGGCGCATAGCCTTGAGGATGCGCGCGTCGCAGTGCTGCACGGGGATATCGATATAGGGCAGCACCTCGGGCGTATCACGAATGGTCTCAATGAGCTCGTCAGTCATGCCCTCGGGCTGCAGGTAGAGCACACGGACCCAGACGTTGTGCGGACGCACGGCCTCGGCGACGGCACGCAGCAGCTGCGCCAGATTGCGCGGCGAGCCCTCGGCGACATCCTCGTCAGCAAAGTCGGTGCCCCAAATACCCGTGTCCTGGCCGATCAGCACGATCTCGCGCACACCGCCGGCAACCAGGTCGCGCACCTCGGAGATAATGCTCTCGGCATTGCGCGAATGATAGCGACCGCGAATATACGGGATCATGCAGAAGCTACAGAAGCGGTTGCAGCCATCGGAGATCTTGACGTAGGCGACAGCGCCCTCGACGGTGCGCTTGACCTGCGGAATATAGACGGCAATCTCGCGCTCGACGCCCAGCACGCCATCGATGACCGCCACGATGCCATCCTCCTCGTCGGCCTTCACAAAGGCAGCGACCTCGGGCAGCTCATCGGGCAGATCGTCGCCATAGCGCGACGGCACACAGCCGCACATGACGATGGGGCAAGAACGAACGCCGTCCTGAACCTCGTTGGCGAGCTCGAGCGTGGTCTCGATGCTCTCGGACGTTGCGGAGGCGAGGAACGAGCATGTATTGACGATGGCGATATCGGCATCCTGCGGGTCGAATGCCTCCTCGTAGCCCGCGGCGGTCAAAAGAGAACGCATGCGGTCGGTGTCAACCTCGTTCTTAGCGCACCCGAGGGTGATGTAGAGCACGGAGCCCAACGGTGTATCCATGTTGGAGAGCAGTCCTTTCGAATGAATTAGCGGTAGTTGGTGAACTGCAGCGGCTGACCGTAGTCCTGGTCGCGCAGGAACTGGATCACGGCCTGCAGCGCATCCTTGGAAGCAGAGGAAACACGCAGTTTGTCGGCCTCAATCGTCACCTTGACCTTGAGCTTCTGATCCTTAATGTCCTTATTGATCTTCTTGGCAGTCGTCTGGTCGATACCCTCGACGATGTGACCGAGCACGCGCACGGTGCCGCCCGAGGCAGCCTGAGGCGCATCCCAGGACACAGCCTTAAGATCGATGCCACGCTTGATGAGCTTGGAGCTCAGGACATCGATGATCTGCTTGGAGACAAAGTCGGCCGGGGCGTTGATCGTAAAGAGTTTGTCGCCCTTCGAAAGCTCGATGGTGGCGCCGGAGTCCTTGAGGTCATAGCGCTGGGAAATCTCGCGCGTGGTCTGCTGGAAGGCATTGTCGACCTCCTGCATATTGACCTCGGACACGACGTCGAAGCTTGAATCTTTAGCCATGATGTTTCCTTTCGCGTACGAGCGGCCTAGTAGCTATCGTACGAATTGTCGGTAGAATCGGTGGGTGTCTGACCGTCAGTTGCGGTATCGGCGCCATCCGTGGACTGGGCATCGGTACCGTCGGTGGTATCGGTACCATCGGTGGTGTCGGTACCATCAGAACTTTCACCATTCTCGGAATCAGACGTCTCCTTCTTGGGAACGGTGATCGTCACGCGCGCCACGCCCGAGGTCTTGGTATCGTAACGGACCTTTTCACCGTTCTTGGTAACGGTGACATCGGAAGGCTTGGACGTGGTGATCTCGATCGAGGACTCGGGCGTATACTCCTGCTCAAAGGGGCCAGTCGCCTGGGCGCCATAGACCGACTTGCCGTCGACCTTGACCTCAATCCACGCGGTCTTTCCCTTGGCAACGGAGACCTTGACCTTCGTGACCTCGCTCTCTTCCTTCTTGGCCGTCGTCTTGGTAGCGTCCGAATCAGTCGACTCATCCGTCGCCTCATCGGTGTCTTCGTCCTCGTCGACCGTTTCGGTCTTCTTAGAAGACTTCTTAGTCGTCGTCTTGGTGGCAGCGGGCGTCTCGGGCGTGGTCTCGGGCGTCGAAGATGCGCAGCCGCGCAGAAGCACCACGATGAGCACAATCAGCAGCAATGCCACGGCGCCGATGCCGGCGTAGACGATACGCGGATCGAGCCCGTTGTTTTGAGGAGTACGGGATCCGCCGCGTCCACGACCGGAACTGCTGCGGCCGCCTCCCTGAGGCATACGACCGCGATTGCTATCGGAACGGCCGCGATAGCCGCCCTGGCCCTGAAGGCTGCGCTGACCCGAGCGGGGCGCAAGTTCACCGCGGCCTTGATAGCCACGCTGGCCCGAACGCGGAGCCGAAGAGCGCTGGTCATACGGCTGTGATTGAGAGCGAAGACGCGGCGTCACCTGCGTGGCATCGGCGTCCGCATAGCCACCGCGAGAGCGTCCGGTAGAGACACCACGGCAACCGCGATCGGAATAACCACCATCGCCGTAGCCGGCACGAGGGTCACGTGCGACACCGCGGGCAGCGGGGAGTGCGCGCTCCTCGGGCGCCGGCGTGCTGCGAAAACGATCGCGCTGGGAACGAATCTCCTCGCTCGAGCCCGTTTCGGTAACATAGCCAGCCTGCTGAGGGCGCTGGCCATAACGCGTCGAACGCCCGCCCTGAACCATCAGGAAGCGGCCGTTGTCGACCGAGGAACGCGAATTGACGTAGCCGGCGGCGTCCTGAAAACGACCGCCCTGCTGCGACGTCTCGCGCTCATATGCCATCAGATCGTCAAAATAAGCGTTGACGACCTCCCGCGGATTGAGGCCCAAAAAGCGCGCATAGCTCGAAATCATGCCCTGCGCATAGCCGCGCGGAGGCATCGATGCAAAATTGCCATTCTCGAAAAACTCGATGATCTGCGGCCTGATTTTGATGGTGTTGGCGACCTGCTGAATGGAAAGGCCCATTCGGCGACGCTGCTCGAGCAGCATGTCACCAAAGCGTGCAGCCATCAGAATCCTCCAAACTCACGATCTTCACGTGCCATCTCGGCGTCGACGGATTCCAGCGTGGCAAGGCCTTCTTCATCCAGCAGAACCTCGCGCGGCTTGGAACCGTCGGGCGGTCCGACGACACCCTTTTCTTCCAGCATGTCCATAATACGCCCGGCGCGCGCATAGCCAACCTTCAGGCGGCGTTGCAGGCCAGATGTGGAGCCCAGCTGCGATTCCACCACAATATGAGCGGCTTCCCAGATAAGCGGATCGTCGTCCTGAGGCTCGGCAACGCCGGTTCGCACGATGCCGCCGCCACCTGCCATGGACATGGAGGCAGGTGCCACAGCCGACAGGATCTCCTCATGGTAGTCGGGCTCGCTTTGCGACTTAACGAACTCGACAATCTCGTTGATCTCGTCATCCGAAACAAAGCAGCCCTGGATGCGGCGGGGCTTGCCCCAGTCGACCTTTGAGAACAGCATGTCACCCAAGCCGGTGAGCTTTTCGGCACCCATCTGGTCAATGATGACGCGGGAGTCGATGCCCGTTGCGACGTTGAAGGCGATACGGTTGGTAATGTTTGCCTTGATGAGGCCCGTCACCACGTTAGAGCTCGGACGCTGGGTCGCCACGATAAGGTGGATACCGGCGGCACGGCCCAGCTGGGCGATACGCACAATCGAGGCCTCGACGTCCTTGCCGGCGACCATCATCAGGTCCGAAAGCTCGTCGATGATGATGACCAGGTAGGGCATCTTTTGCGGCGGGTTATCGTAATGCTCAAACTCGCCGGCGGCCTGCTTTTCGTTATAGGTCGAGATCTTGCGCACGTTCAGGCGCTCGAAGACCTTCAGGCGGCGCTCCATTTCGGACACCGCCCACTGCAAGGCGCTCGCGGCCTGCTTGGGCTCGGTCACTACGGGCACGTAAAGATGCGGCAGGCCGTTATAGCCTGCGAGCTCGACGCGCTTGGGGTCGACCATGATCAAGCGAACGTCCTCGGGGAGCGCGCGCATGAGCAGGGTCGTGATGATGGAGTTGATCATGACCGACTTACCGGAACCCGTGGTACCGGCGATCAGCAGGTGGGGCATCTTGGCGAGGTCGGCGACGACCGGCGTGCCCTCGGCGTCGCGGCCGATGGCAAGCTCAAGCGGACCGCCCTTAACATAGGGCAGCACGTCGCCCAAGTTGACGTTCTGACGCTTGCGATTGGGGATCTCGATACCCACGAGCGAGGTGCCGGGAATCGGGGCAAAGATACGCACGGACTGAGCAGCAAGCGACAGCGCGATGTCGTCCTCAAGGCTCGAAATCTTGCTCACGCGCTCACCCTCGCCGGGCTGCAGCTTAAAAGTCGTCACCGTGGGGCCGGCAATCCAGCCGACAACGCGAGCGCTACGGCCAAACTCAAGCAGCGTGGACTGCAGCGACTCGGCGGTCTGTTCCAGCTCCTTGTCCGAAGATGCGGCAGAAGCGGACTGAGGGTTTGCATGCAGGATTTCGAGCGGCGGAAGCTTAAGGCCGTCCTCTTCTTCGCCCTCGTTATCCGCGGGGGCATTGTCCGCTCCCCCATCGCTCGAAGTAGACGCCTCGGCAGCGCTCGCAACAGACGCATCGGCAACCTTGGGATGCTTGAGGAAATCAGGAATTTGAGGGGCGGCCGAGACGGGATTCACGGCAAACGGCGGCTCGGACTCGTCGACCTTGTCCGGATCGTCCTCCATCGAAAGCTGGCCGGTCACCTGGCCGCGCCTGGCATGGCGACGCGGCAGCAAGGTCGTCTTGGCAGTCTCGATCGGAGCCTCGTCGTCCTCGTCATCGCCCTCGGTAAGCTCAATCTCGCTCTCGGACCAAGACGGGTCGGGTTCACTCGTATTGAGCTTGGGAGCCGTCTTGCTCTTCTTGGCATGACGGCGCGGCAGCAGCGTCGTCTTGGCGCGCTCGGCCTCCACGGCATCGGACACGTCGACAAACGGATCCTCGTCCTCGTCGTCATCGTCCAAAACCAGGTCATCATCGTTGCCCATCACCGTGGTCACGGCCATATCGGAGCCCTTTTGACGAAGAATGCTCAGGTGCGGACGGGCAACGCCGGGCACCGACAGGGCTTCGTCGTCACCCCACGGACTCGCGTTGACGTCGGCACGACGGCGCTCGGCAAAATCGGCCGCACGGTCGCGGGCAGAGCGCAAAACGCCGCCCACCGAAAAGCCGATGATGACAAAGCCAACGACGGCCAGACCCAATAGGACCACCATTGCGATAGGCTTACCCAGGGCATTCTGCAATGCACTCGCAATAAACGCACCGATGTAGCCACCCGAGGCGGACAGGTTTTGCAGCGTGAACATAAGGTCGCACGAGTCGCTCGTACCCGGCACCATCAGCGAAAGAATGGAGACGACGGCGATAAAGACCACGGCACCGCCCGCAACAGAGCGCACGTTGAGCGGCGAATCCTCGCCTAAAAAGAGCGTGGCGGCAAACAGCAAAATGACAATCGGCAGCACGTAGGCGCCCAGACCAAAGCCCAGGTGGTAGAAACCGGCAACCGCAGCCGTAACGGGTGCGGTCGCCGGCGAAATCACGGCAATGAAGGACGCAATCGCCAAAACGGCAATGACCACGCCGGCGATATCGCGGTTGGCCGAAGGCTCGACCAGGGGCTCAAAATCGTCGAAGTCGGCCTCGTGACCTTTATTGGCACGAAGATGGGAACCGGCACCCTTAGCAGATGCCGGTTGGTTGTTGGCTTTATTGCCTTTGGCGTTTTGTGCAGATCCGCGCGCCAAACTAAACCTCCATGACGACCGGGATGATCATCGGACGAGTGCGCGTACGGCTCCAGATAAAGTTAGAGAGTGAGTCGCGCACGGCCTTGCGAATGGCATCGGAACCGCTGCTCGTAAAGCTGAACTTGCCCTTCTCGATCGTCTTCATGATGGACGCGGAGGCATCCTCAGAGAACTGGTCGTCGATGGCAAACGAGACGCCGCGGCCCGAGAACTCGATGGCCTCGATCTTCTTGTGTTTAAGCGAGACGATGGCAACAGCGGTAACCATACCGTCATTGGCGAGCTTCTGACGATCGCGCAAGACGATGGGGTCGGTATCGCCGATACGAAGGCCGTCGACGTAGACGACGCCGGACTCGACGGGCGTACCGCGCTTGACGATACCGCCGCGCATCTCGAGCGTGTCGCCGTTATCGAGGATAAAGATATGATCGTCCTTGATGCCCATCTTGCGGGCAAGCTGGGCATGGGCGCGCAGATGCACGGCCTCACCGTGAACCGGCATAAAGTACGTGGGCTTGGCCATGGCCATCAGGAGCTTGAGCTCCTCCTGGCTACCGTGGCCCGAGACGTGGACAAGAGCGCGGTTCTTATCCCACACGTCGCAGCCGAGCTTGGCCAGGCTGTTGACGACCTGCTGGACGGCTTTCTCGTTGCCGGGAACGGGAGTTGCCGAGAGGATGACGGTATCGCCCTCGTGGATAGAGAGCGTCTTGTGCTCGCCATTGGCCATGCGGGACAGGGCCGACAGCGGCTCGCCCTGCGAACCGGTGCACATGACGACGATCTTGTCGTCGGGCAGGTTATCGATATCGAAGGCATCGATGATATCGGCATCGTCGATGTTGAGGTAGCCCAGCTCGCGCGCGACGCGGGTGTTGGTGAGCATGGAACGACCGGTCACAACGACCTTACGACCGCACTTGCGGGCGGCATCGCAGATCTGCTGCAAACGATGGATATGGCTCGAGAACGAAGCGACGAACACGCGACCCGGGGCGTTCTTGATGGCATGTAGCAGGTTGGGACCAACCTCGGCCTCGGACTTGGTAAAGCCGGGAACCGTGGCATTGGTGGAGTCGGACAGCAACAGGTCGATGCCCTGCTTGGCAAAGCGGCTGATAGCGGCATAGTCGGGCGTGACGCCGTCGATGGGCGTCTGGTCGAGCTTAAAGTCGCCGGTGTGCATAACGGTGCCCTGATTGGTGCGGATGAACACGCCCAGAGCGCCGGGGATGGAGTGCGTCATCGAGAAGAAGTCGAGCGAGATGCCGCCGAGGTTGACATGGCTGCCGCCCTTGACCTCGCGGAACTTGGGTGCGCGGATGCGGAACTCAGAAAGCTTACCCTCGATAAAGCCAAGCGTCAGCTTGCTCGAAAAGATGGGCACCTTGTTGTTGAGGTCCTGCAGCAGATACGGAAGCGAACCGGTGTGGTCCTCGTGGCCGTGGGTGACGACGATACCGCGGAGCTTTTCCTCGTTCTCCAAAACATAGGTGTAGTCGGGAAGCACCAGGTCGATACCGGGCTGGGAGTCATCCGGGAACATGAGGCCGGCGTCGACGAGCACCATGTCGTCGCCGCACTCGAAGACCGTCATGTTCTTGCCGATGCCGTCAAGGCCGCCGAGCGGGATGATCTTCAAGGGAGATGATTTTTTAGCTGCCATAGGTTAGTGTTGTTTCCTTTCTTCGAAACGGGTCTGAAACAACCGACGGGGCGCTTCTGGCAAACCGACCGTCGGGAACGTACAAATATGCATCGCAGAGTCGATGCAATAACCACAGTATGATACCCATTTGCACAACAACAGACCACCCATGCATCAAAGCCCCATCTGAACTGGTCTATCCCGCCGGTTTCCCGTGGGGCGGGCGCTGATGAAGTTTCCTGCTCTACAGTCCTGCTCACGACGGAGGCCACATTAAGTGGCCTCCTGTTCGTGCGGAACTCGCGATAAACTTCATCAGCGCCCGCCCCACGGGAAACCTGCCAAAAAGGGACAGGTTTGTTTTGGTCGGTTTTATCTGGGAAGATGCTGCTGCGGCTATCTACAGATCTGAAATCTGACTACTGAATAGACTGTCTAGCTAAATAGCGAGCGGCACTAACCAGCCCTTTTGCTTGCGACCGGGAGGGGCGCATATGAAGTTTATCGCGAGTTCCGCACGCAAAGGAAAGCACTTAATGTGCTTTCCGTCTTGCGCAGGACTGTAGAGCAGGAAACTTCATATGCGGCCCTCCCGGGCGCAAACAAAAGGGCGACCCCTTAGGAGTCGCCCTTGCATGAGCTGCTTATGTACGGCTGTTACTCGGCGTCGTGGTGACGGCGGGGCTTGCGGCCTCCGTTGTCACCGGGACGGCGCGGACGGTCGCTGCGCTCGGAACGCTCGCGACGCGGACGCTCACGGCGCTGGAAGTGCTCGCCGTCGCCCTCGGAGGAACCCTCGGCGCGAGCCGGGGCCTCGGGCTTATCCAGACGATCGAGCGAAATCTTGCCGCGGTCATCGACTTCGATGACGACGACCTTGACCTCGTCGCCCACATTGAGGACGTCCTCGACCTTCTCCACGCGGCCCTTGGCGACGCGGGAGATGTGCAGCAGGCCGTCCTTACCGGGCAGCAGGTTGACGAAGGCGCCGAAGGGCTGGATGGAGACCACGCGACCGGTGTACTCCTCGCCCGGCTCGGGAACCTTGATGATGAGCTTGATGCGCTCGACGGCCTGGTCCACGGACTCGCCGGTGCCGCCGACAAAGACGGTGCCGTCCTCCTGGATGTCGACCGAAGCGCCGGTCTCGTCCTGAATACCGCGGATGACCTTACCGCCGGAACCGATGACGTCGCGGATCTTGTCGGTCGGGACCTGGATGGAGACGATGCGCGGAGCGGTGCTGCGTGTGGTGTGGCGCGGCTCGGGGATCACATCGAGCATCTTCTGCAGGATGAAGGCGCGACCCTCCTTGGCCTGCTGCAGGGCGCGGGCCAGGATGTCGAAGGTGAGGCCGGTGGCCTTGTTGTCCATCTGCAGGGCGGTGATGCCCTCGGTGGTGCCGGTGACCTTAAAGTCCATGTCGCCCAGGAAGTCCTCGAGACCCTGGATGTCGGACAGGACCACGGTCTTACCCTCCTCCTGGATCAGGCCCATGGCGATACCGGAGACCGGGCGCTTAATGGGCACGCCGCCGTCCATAAGGGCGAGCGTGGAGCCGCAGGTCGAAGCCATCGAAGAGGAGCCGTTGGACTCCATGACCTCGGAGACGACGCGGATGGCGTAGGGGAACTCGTTCTCGTCGGGAAGCACCGGAAGCAGAGCGCGCTCTGCCAGATTGCCGTGACCGATCTCGCGACGCTTGGGGCTGCCCATGCGGCCGGTCTCGCCGGTGCAGAACGGCGGGAAGTTGTAGTGGTGCATGTAGCGCTTACCCTCGGTGGGCTCGATGGTATCCAGACGCTGGCCCTCGTTGAGCATGCCGAGCGACAGGACGGAGAGCACCTGGGTCTGGCCGCGCTGGAACAGACCGGAGCCGTGAACGAGCGGCAGGTAGTTGTCCTTCACCATGATGGGACGGATCTCGTCGGCGGCACGGCCGTCGACGCGCTCGCCGGTCTCGACGACCATAGTGCGCATGGCCTTCTTCTCGAGCTTCTTGAGCGCCACGGGGATCTCGCGCTCCCAAGCAGCCTGCTCCTCCTCGGTGAACTCGGCGCGGATGGACTCCTTCAGAGCCTCGACCTTGCCGATACGGGAGAGCTTGTCGGCGTCGCGCAAGGCGGCTGCCATCTCGTCGTAGTGGGCGAAGATGCGCTCCTGGACCTCCTCGACGGGCTGGTCGAGCGGGTACTCCTTCTTGACGATGGGGCCGTTGACCTGCTCCCACTCGGCGACGAACTCATCCTGAGCCTGGCAGAAAGCAGCGAGGGCCTCCTGGCCAAACTTCATAGCGGCGAGCATGTCGTCCTCGGAGATCTCCTCGGCGCCGGCCTCGACCATCGAGATGAAGTCGGCAGAGCCGCCCAGCTCCAGGTCCAGGTCGGAGTTCTCGCGCTCCTCATAAGTGGGGTTGACGATAAACTCGCCGGTCTCCACGTTGCGGCCGATGCGTACACAGGCAAGCGGACCCTCGAAGGGCACGCCGCCGAGCGTCATGGCCAGGGAAGCACCCATGACGTTGATGACGTCAAAGGGGTTGACCTGGTCGGCGACAAGCGAGGTAGCGACGATGTGCACCTCGTTGCGGAAGCCGTCCGGGAAGCTCGGGCGAATCGGACGGTCGATCATGCGCGCGGTGAGCGTGGCCTTCTCGCTGGGACGGCCCTCACGCTTGAGGTAGCCACCCGGGATGCGGCCGGCAGCGTACATCTTCTCGTTGAAGTCGACGGTCAGCGGGAAGAAGTCATAGTTCTTGCGCTCCTTGGAGACGACCACGGTATCGAGCATCGTGGTGTCGCCCTGCTTGACCAGGCAGGCGCCGGTGGCCTGCTTGGCAAGCTCGCCCGACTCAAAGGTGTAGGTCTTGCCGTACAGCTCAAAGGTCTTGGATACGAGTGTCATTGTTCTCCTTTACCCCACAGGCCCCTTGCCTGCGGGCTTCTCATGTGACGCGGACCCCCTGCCCCCGCCACGCTTCAGAGCGTGATTGTTCGCGCCCTTACACAAAAAGAGCGCCCCGCTGCGCAGGACGCTCTTAGCATGTACAAATCCTACTGGATGTTGTCGCGGATGCCCAGAGCCTTGATGAGCTCACGGTACTCGACGATGTCGTTCTTCTTGATGTAGGAGAGAAGACGACGACGACGACCGACGAGCATGAGCAGACCACGACGGGTGTGGAAGTCCTTCTGATGGGACTTCATATGCTCGGTCAGCTCCTTGATGCGCTCGGACAGGATGGCGACCTGAACCTTGGGGTTGCCGGTGTCGACCGGGGTGTTACCGAACTGGGCAGTCAGCTCCGCCTTGCGCTCTTTGGAAACAGTCATTGTTTCACCTTTCTTTTTGCGTCGCCATCGGGCGACTCGATTCGCCTCGGACTGGGAAGCCGCCGGTGGAGCGAGCAACCAAGGTCGAGGTACCAACAGGTCGGTATGTTACCACAAGCAGCCCGCGCCTGCGCATCATCACCGACCCAACATGAATTCCATCGCACGGAGGCGCTGATCGGTGTGCGTCGCAGCCCAAACATGCGAAAGCCCCAGCAAAAAGGCTGCGGTATGCGGGTCGATTCGCTCGGCCAAAAGCGCATCGAAGGTCATGGACATGAGGGCGCGCAGCCATGCGGCCTCACCGGTCGACACCAGTTCGGCACCTGGAACGCTCGACGCGCACGACCCGCACATGAGGCCGCCCGCCTGGGGCGAAAAATACGACAGCATGGGGTCTCCGCACAGCACGCAGGCCGAAAAATCGGGTCGATAGCCAACGTGCGACAGCAGCTTAAAGACATATGCCGCCACAAGTAGATCCATATGCGCCGTGTCGAGCCCGCTGCCCACCAGGGCAAGCGCTCGCTGCGTTATAGCAAAGGTAAACGGGTCCTCGGCGTCCTCGAACGAGCACACGCGCGCGACCTCGGCGATCGCGCTTGCGGCGCAGGTCGTCTCGTAATCGGGCGCAACGCCGAGCGGCGCCTCCATAAGCTCGGCCTGGGAAACCACGTCGAGTGACCGTCCATGTGCGAGCAGCATATCTACCGTACAGAACAGCTCGCAGCGCGCAGCCAGGCGTCCGCCGGGTTTGCGGGCGCCCTTTGCCACGGCACGAACCTGCCGCCCCCGCTCGTCAAGCATCGTCAAGATCAGGTCGGTCTCTTTGAGCTTGGTCTTGTCGAGCACGAGCACCTTCGTGCGATATGTCCGGGAGCCTGCCATGCGCGCTGCGCGTCCTTAGTCCTCGGCGTTGTAGCCAAAACGGCGAATCTGAGCCTCGTCGTCGCGCCAACCGGCCTTGACCTTCACGTCCAACTCCAAAAAGACCTGCGTGCCAAAGATGCGCTCAAGATCGCGACGGGCGTCGATACCGATATGCTTGATCATCTCGCCGCCCTTGCCGATGATGATGCCCTTTTGGCCCTCACGCTCGACATAAATGGTGGCGTGCACACGCAGCACCTTCTTGGTCTGCTCGAGCGCATCGCAAATAACGCCAACGGAGTGCGGAATCTCATCACGGGTGCGGCGCAAGACCTTTTCGCGCACAAACTCGGCAACGAGCGTCTCGTCGGAAGCGTCGGTACCCATGTCCTCGGGGAACCAACGCGGACCCTCGGGCAAAAAGTGCGCAACGGTCTCGATGAAGGCATCGACGTTAAAGTTCTTGACCGACGACGTCACGATCTCGTCGTCATATTCCATAAGCTCGTGGGCGGCCTTAAGCTGCTCCATGACCTGTGCGGGGTCGGCTTCATCGGCCTTGGTGAGCACCAGGACCTTCTTGGAACGGGCATTCTTGACACGCTCGGCAACCCAGGCGTCTCCCCTGCCGATCGGTTTGGTGGCATCAATCAAAAACGCGACAACATCGACATCGTTCAGCTCGAACAGCGCGCTCTTGTTCAGCTCGGACCCTAGACCGTCCTTGGGCTTGTGGATACCCGGGGTATCGACAAAGACCAGCTGGTAGCCGGGTCGGTTGACGACGGCGCGCATGCGGCGGCGGGTCGTCTGGGCCACCGGCGAGGTGATGGCGACCTTTTTGCCATAGCAGGCGTTGAGCAGCGTTGACTTACCGGCGTTGGGGCGGCCGACCAAGGCCACGAAGCCACTGCGGAAACCGGGCTCAACGTCGCCAAAGCCCGCGAGGCTGTCGTCCTCATCGCACAGGGCGTCGAGCTCCTCGTCGCTCATGCCCTCAAACGGGTCGAACTCCTCGACTTCCTCATAGGCCTCGGTCGCCTTAGCATCCGGGGACTCGTCGTCCAAAATCTCATCGGTAGACTGCATATTGTCGGACATGGGAATCCCTTTCTAAATAAAGCCGAGCGCGTGGGCAAATACCAGCAAGCCCACAATCGCGGCGGTGATGGAAAGAACGTATACGGAGGCGGCGGCGATGTCCTTCGCACGCTTGGCCAGCGGATGGAGCTCCTGGGTCGCCAGGTCGACGATGGCCTCCATGGCGGTATTGCAAAGCTCGCCGTGGATCACCAGGCCGCAACAGATGATAATCGTGGCCCACTCGGCAATGTCGAGCCCCACGATGCAGCCTGCAATGACGGTGCACACGCCCGCCACGAGCATGACCTTAATGTTGCGCTCGGTCTTGACGGCGGTGACGAAGCCCTCCATAGCGTAAGAAAACGACTTTAAGAAGGACGGATGGTCCTTGTTCGATCCGGGAATCATAGACGGCTCCTAGTCGTGGGCGTGGTTGGTGATGGGGCCGACGTGGACTAGCTTGGGGTCCTCGCCGCGCTCGAGCGCCAGATCGCGCAGGATGGCGTCCTCGCGGGCCTCCATGACCTCGGCCTCGTCGTCCTCGATATGGTCATAGCCCAGCAGGTGCAGCATGCCGTGTACGAGCATCAGACGACACTCGTCAGCGGGGCTATTGCCAAAACCGGGGGCCTGACGGGCAATAACCTGCGGGGCCAAGATGATATCGCCGAGCTCGAGCGTCTCGTCGGCGGGAATATCCTCGTCAAAGGCCGAGTCGCATTCAAACGAGAGCACATCGGTGGTGCGGTCGATACCGCGCCACTCGTGGTTGAGCTCGTGCATCTCGTCCTCGTCGACATACGAAAGGGAAATCTCGACTTCACGCTCAACGCCCTCGGCGGCAAGCACAACCTCGCAGATGTGCTCCACCTCCTGCGCGTCGAGCAGCGTATCGAGCTCGGCATCGTTGCTGATCAATACACTCAACGGGACTCCTTTCGGTCACGTACGCGCTTCTCGCGCACATCATCATAAGTATCGTATGCCTCGACGATACGTCCCACCAAGGCATGGCGCACCACGTCGGCACGCTCGAGGTGCGAAAATGCGACATCATCGACACGGCCCAAAATCTTCTCGACATCCGCCAAGCCACCACGACGACCCACCAGGTCACGCTGGCTCAGGTCGCCGGTAATCACGAACTTGGAGTTGAAGCCCAGGCGCGTCAGGAACATCTTCATCTGCTCGGGCGTGGTATTTTGTGCCTCGTCGAGCACCACGAAGGCATCACTCAGCGTGCGGCCGCGCATGTAGGCAAGCGGGGCGATCTCGATCACGCCGCGCTCCATAAGCTCATCGGTGCGCTCGCGATCCATCATGTCAAAAAGGGCGTCGTAAAGCGGACGCATGTAGGGATCGATCTTTTCCTCGAGGGTGCCGGGCAAAAAGCCCAGATTCTCCCCCGCCTCGACAACCGGACGCGTCAAGATCAGACGGCCCACCTCGTGACGCTTGAGCGCGGCAACGGCGAGCGCCATGGCCAGATAGGTCTTACCGGTGCCGGCAGGACCCAGGCCAAACGTGATGGTATGCGTGCGGATGGCATCCACATAGCGCTTTTGGCCGAGCGTCTTGGGGCGAATGACGCGGCCGCGATACGAAAGCAGCACGTCATCGCGAAGCGACGTAGCCTCGTGCTCACCGTCGCGCAAGACGGCCAGGCAGCGAGAGACATCGTCGGCAGACAGCGTGCGCCCGGCGGCCGCCTCGCAAAAAGCGTGCTCGAAAAAGCGCGCCACGAGTTCGACCTCGTCCGGGTCGCCGCTCACGGAGATGCTATCGCCACGGGCGACCACATGAGCGCGAACCAAGCTCTCGAGCGCACGAAGGACGCCGTCGCCGGCGCCCAAAACGCGCGAGGGATCAATCCCCTCGGGAACGGTAAGTCTAATCTTCGAGGCTTCCATGAACCTCCCTGCGTGCATGGACCAAGCCGGAATCATCGACTCCGATGATAGCAACATCGAGCAGGCACGGGGCTGTAAGTCCACAGGTATCGTCAAGACGGGCATGATGGAACGAGCCGAGCGTCAGGTTGTCGCCATACTCGAGCACGGCACGCTCGACCGTGCCCACGCGACGGCGAGCGTCGGCAATAGCGAGCTCCTGTGCAGCGGCCCGCATACGGCGGCTGCGCTCGGCCATAACCTCGGGCGGAACCTGGTCGGGCATGTCGGCAGCAAGGGTACCGGGACGCTTGCTGTAGCGGAACACGTGCATACGCGAGAAACCCACACGGCGGCACAGCGCCAGCGACTCCTCGAACTCCTCGTCCGTCTCACCGGGAAAACCGACGATGACGTCGCACGAAAGGGACGCCTGCGGCAGATTGGCGCGAATCATACGCACCGTGTCCTCAAAGGCCTCCGCACTATAGGGACGGCCCATGCGATGCAGGGTCGCCGTGCAGCCGGACTGCACGGGCAGGTGCAAAAACGGGGCGATACGCTGCGGAAAGCGCGCCATAACCTTAAGCAGGCGCTCGGAGATATCCATGGGCTCGACCGAGGAAATGCGCACATGCGCAATAGTCGTGCGCTCCATGATGGCCTCGAGCAGCTCATCGATTTCGACGTGCTCGTCGGTCGCGCTCTTGCCATCGTAGGCACCCAGGTTCACACCGGTCAGCACCACCTCGGGCACGCCGGCCTCCTGGGCCTCGCGAACTTGCTCGAGCACGGACTCGACGGGCACGGAGCGCTCGGGGCCGCGCGCCTTCCACACAATGCAATAGGTGCAGCGATGGTTGCAGCCATCCTGAATCTTCACGCCCAGGCGAGAGCGACCGAGCGCATCGACCACCTCGCCATCGCTGCAGGCGGGAACGCTATCGGACTCAACACCCAGCACCTCGCATACACGTTCGGCGACATCTATCTTGGACGGCTCGGCAATCACGCGATCCGAAAGCTCCGACAGCTCCTCGGGATGCAAATTGACCACGCATCCGGTCACGACCACATAGGGCTCGTTTGGATGGGCCAGCGCATGACGGACGGCCTTACGGGTCTTGGCCTCGGCCTCGCCCGTAACGGCGCAAGTGTTAATGACGATCAGATCGGCATCCTGGGGCTCCACAATAGCGAAGCCCAGGCGCATAAGATCGGCAGTGATACGGTCGGACTCAACCCGGTTGACACGGCAGCCGAGGTTGACGACGGAAATATGGGGTGCGAGCACGCGGGCTCCTTAATCGAGGATATCGTCGAGGGCGCTCTTGATGCGGTCGGTCACCGACTTCTTACCGGAAGCGACGTCATCGCCCATATCATCGGCAAAAGCACGGAGCAGCTCGCGCTGCTTATTGGAAAGATTGGTGGGAACGACCACGCGCAGTTGCACGATCAGGCGGCCACGCGAACCGCCACCGCCAATGCGAGGCATGCCGTAATTATTGACGCTCACGGTATCACCGTACTGGGCGCCGGCGGGAACCGTCACCTTAACGACCTCGTCGGGCATAATGCCCCCGACCTCGATCTCGCAGCCGAGCGCAGCCTGCGCAATCGAGATATCGCTCACCAGGTACAGGTCGTCACCGTTGCGCTTAAAGCGCTCGTGGTCGGCAACGCGCACGTTGACAATCAGGTCGCCCGAAGGCTCGCCGCGAAGGCCGGCCTCGCCAAAGCCGCTCACACGCAGCTGGCGACCGGTCGAAACGCCGGCGGGAATATCGATGTCAATCTTTTCATGCGAAGGCGTGCGGCCCTGACCGTCGCAGGTCTCGCAGGGATGGTCGATAACCGTGCCCTCGCCATGGCAGTCAGGGCAAGGCGAGGAAGACTGAACCTGGCCCAAAAACGAACGCTGAACCGTCGTGACGTAGCCCGTACCGTGGCAGCGGCCGCACTGCTTTTCCTGTGCGCCCTCTGCCCTACCGGTGCCATTGCAGTCCTCGCAAGGAGCAAGGCGGTCATAGCTGATTGTCTTTTTGCAGCCGAGCGCCGCCTCCTCGAGCGTCACCGAAAGCGAGATGGCCATGTCTCGTCCGCGACGACGCTCACGACGGCTGCGGGCGCCACCGCCGGCACCGCCGCCAAAGAACGACGAGAACAAGTCGTCCATGCCCATGCCACCAAAGATATCGTTGATATCGACGTAGCCCGAACCACCAGGGCCGTCGGCAGTGCCGTAACGGTCGTAGTTAGCACGCTTCTGCTCATCGGAAAGAACGGAATAGGCCTCGTTGAGCTCCTTGAACTTGGCCTCGGCCTCGGGGTCGTCCGAAACATCCGGATGTACGGTACGGGCCTTCTTTAGAAACGCACGCTTAATCGTCCGCGCGTCGGCATCCCTGTCGACGCCAAGCACCTCGTAGTAATCCCTATTTTCCGACACGACCGAATCCTTCCGACTTTCATTATTGTCACAGTGCGTCCTATACCCAAGCAGGGCCGACCGCAAACAGAGGGTTTGATGTTATTGCATTTGGTACGGCGAAAGCATGGCCCGTTGCGAGCAGCTCGCGAACCAAACCGACACGAGCGCGAACATGAAGCCGTTGGCAAAACCGTTGGCAAACTGCATCGCGCCGCGCTTCCACCACAGCAGGCTGCGATGAAGCACGCCGTCCGAAAGCACCATGAACAGGCCCATGGCAAACGGAATAAAGCACATCACGGCAAAGGCCGAGAACACGCCCGAGATGGCCGAGAGTACCAAAAACGGCGCCACGATGCCCATCAGGTAAAAACCGGTACGAGCTTTGCCTTCCAAGCGCTCGGCCTCAACATGGGCGCGGCCGACCAGATCGCCGCCCGCGGCACCGTTGGTGCCAGCATGACCCATGCCGCCAATGCGGACCTCGTCGCCATCGTGCGTGCCGGCAGGAAACTCAATCGTCTGCTCGGAGGTTACGCGAGTACGACCGCTGCCGCCGCAATCAGGGCAGGGGTCGGCCACGACCTTACCGGAACCGCCGCACTCGGGGCAGACCGACTGGAACGTGCCCGCACCAAACAGGAAGGACAGGTCGACGTCGATATGGCCGCGGCCGCCACAGCTTGGGCAGGTATGGGCATGCTCGGAGGAGACAGAGCCCGAACCGCCGCAGTTGTTACAGGTATCGAAGCGCGTGTAGCGGACGGTCTTGCGGGCACCGCCCTTTGCCTCCTTGGCGTCGAGTTTGATATCGACGACCACGTTGGCGCCGTTCTCGGGATTGTAGGCAGCCTGCCCGCGACGCGGCTGGCCCCAGGCTCCACCAAAGGGAAAACCGCCCTCAAAGGGATTGCCATAGCCCGCGCTGCCGGCGTAGCCGCCGCCATAGGGCGAAGCCGTAGGAGCGCCGGCGAAGGGGTTGCCCGAACGCATGGCGTCGTAGCGCGAACGCTTCTGCTCGTCCGAAAGCACGGCGTAGGCCTCGGAAACCTCTTTAAACTTTTCCTCGGCATCCGGCTCTTTGTTGACGTCCGGATGGAGCTTGCGGGCCTTTTGCTGGAAGGCCTTTTGAATATCACGCGAGGTGGCGTCCTTGGAGACACCCAGAATCTCGTAGTAATCTTTTTCGTTCATCGTCGCCATGCGCGGCAACCTCCTGCTCAAAGCAGCGTATATATTGCGGTAATTCTACCCGAGCGGTCTATGCTAGACCCCAAAACAGCTCGAACAGAACATTTCCATCGAGCCAACCTAGGTGTGTCGGCGCTAAACGGGCGCGGGCGCGGCCTGCGACGACATCTGCCGAAGTGAAGGATCCCTCATGGGCCCCGAGCGCCTCGGGCACCCACGTGGCAAGTCCCAATTCGAGCGCGTGATCGCAGGCAGCTGCCAACTCGCCCGTTGGGATGACGAAAGCTGCACGAACCAACAGGTCGGACGCGACACCGCGCGTCATGCGACAAGCGAGCATCAGGTCTTCAGCCGCAGCCTCGCGCTGCGACAGATATTCGGTCTCGAACGCCATCGCGTCATCGTCACGTTGCACCAGACGCACGCGGTACGCATCGCCTCGAGAAGACACGCCGGGGAACAAACCTGCGAGACGGTCGAAATCCTCGGCGTCGAGCATGCCCGCGGCAGAACGACCCAGGCCCAGATAGCCCCGTCCGGTCCAGTAGGCAATGTTATGGGCGCACTCATGGCCGTCGAGCGCGTAGCTCGCCACCTCATACGGGTGATAGCCGGCGGCACCCAGGAGCTCGCGTGCCAAGTCCATGCACGAAGCCTGAAAATCCTCGTCGGGCTCGAGCGACTCGTCGCGGCGCGCCATGCGATAAAGGGGCGTCCCCTCCTCAAGCGTGAGCGGGTAGACCGACACATGATGCGGGGCCGCCACCAGCACGCCATCGAGCGTGCGCTTCCAACTCGCTGCGGTCTGCCCGGGAAGTCCGCACATAAGGTCGCACGACACATCAAGCCCAGCGTTCTTGACCGTCGCGATGGCGGCGAGCGCCCGATCGGCATCGTGAATACGGCCGATGGCAGTAAGTTCGGCGTTATCGAGCGTTTGCACGCCCAGAGAGACGCGTGTGACACCAACCTTGACAAGTGCAGTGGCAAGCTCGGCGGTCAGCGACTCGGGATTGGCCTCGCAGGTAAACTCAACGGGGGCACACCACGCACGAATACGCCGCGCCAGCTCCACCAGGCGCTCCCCCGCCAGCGACGGCGTACCGCCGCCAACATAGACGGTGCGGATCTGGTCAAGGGCATCAGCCTTGCCAAAAGCATCGAGACGCGCGAACAACTGCTCAAAATAGGCATCGAGCGCAGCGCTCAGGTCGCACGGAGCAAAACTGCGCGAGTCAAAGTCGCAGTACCGGCACTTTTGGGCGCAAAACGGCACGTGCACGTACAGTGCGGTAACGGCCACCCTTAAGCCTCCAGAGGATGAGGGGGCACCGATTCGCCGGCGGCAAGGGCGGCCTCGCAGGCCACCACATCGCGCTCGATCTCATCGACCAGTGCCATAAACTCCTCGTAAGTGGAACAGCGCACCACATGGGCACGCCAAGCGGCGGCATGGGGCATGCCTTTTAAGTACCAGCTTGCATACGTGCGGGCACGCGACATGAGCGGCAGGAGCTCATGCGTCAGCGTTAGGTGCTCACGCAGGGCGTCCAGGCGCTCGACCGAGCTGCGCGGCGGCACCGGTATGCCATCGAGCGCAAGAGCGCGAGCATCACCAAAGACCCAGGGATTACCGTAGATACCGCGCGCGATAAACACCGCGCTGGCACCCGAGTTGCGCAGATGCTCCGCGGCATCCTCGGCCGAGAACACATCGCCCGAACCAATCACGGGAATCTCAACGGCGTCGGCAACCTCATCGACGACCGACCAATCGGCCTGGCCCGTATAGAGCTGCGTGGCGCAACGACCATGCACGGCGACTGCGGCAGCCCCTGCGCCCTCAAGCATCTGGGCAAATGTCGCGGCATTGCGGTCCTCGGCATAAAAACCTTTGCGAATCTTGACGGTCACGGGCACGTGCGCCGCGCCCACCGTGGCCTCGACGATCTTCTCCGCCAGGTCGGGCGTGCGCATGAGCGCCGAGCCCTCGCCCTTGGTAACGACCTTGCGGGCGGGGCATGCCATATTGATATCGATGAGCGACAGGCGATCGCCAACGCGCTCCTCGACGGCAGCGACGGCGCTCGCAAACTGATCGGGCTTGGAGCCAAAGAGTTGCACGCAAATCTGCTGCTCCTCGTCGGCCGGTAGCACCAGGCGCCAGGTCTTGTTGCTGGCATAGGCAAGGCCCGCCACGCTCACCATCTCGCTGTAGGCAAGGTTGGCACCGCGACGGCGGCACATGATGCGGTAGGCAGGGTCGGTCACGCCCGCCATGGGAGCCATAAGGAACGGCTGCTCGGCATAGGCGCCCAGCAGCCGCAGACTATATTCGGAAAGCGCCATAGACCTACTCGTCCACCTTGAGGATCGCCATAAAGGCCTCCTGCGGGACCTCTACCGAGCCGATGGCCTTCATGCGCTTCTTGCCCTCTTTCTGCTTCTCGAGCAGTTTGCGCTTACGAGAAATATCGCCGCCGTAGCACTTGGCAAGCACGTCCTTGCGGCGCGCCTTGACGGTGGAGCGGGCAATGATCTTGTTGCCGATAGCACCCTGGATGGGCACCTCGAACAGCTGACGCGGAATAATCTCCTTGAGCTTGTCGCATAGGCCGCGGGCAAGACCGTAGGCCTTGTCCTTGTGGACGATAAACGACAGCGCGTCCACCTCGTCGCCCGAAAGCAAAATATCGAGCTTAACGAGCTCGGAGGGACGGTACTCGTTGAACTCGTAGTCCAGGGAGGCGTAGCCCTTGGTACGGCTCTTGAGCTGATCAAAGAAGTCCAAGATGAGCTCGGCGAGCGGCATGTCAAAGCGCATCTCGACCGATTTGCTCGTGAGATGGATCATGTCGGTTGTAATGCCACGGTGCTCGATAGCGAGCTGCATGACGGCACCCGTATACTCGGGCGGGCAGATGATCTTAGCCTTGAGGTAGGGTTCCTCGATACGCTCGATGCGCGTGGCCTCGGGAAGATCCTGCGGGCTACGGACATCAATCATCTCGCCGTCAGTCTTGTAGACGTGATAGTCCACCGAGGGGCTCGTGGCAATGAGGTCCAAGTTGAACTCGCGCTCCAGGCGTTCCTTGACGACCTCCATGTGCAGCAGGCCCAGGAAGCCCACGCGGAAGCCAAAGCCGAGCGCCACCGAGGTCTCGGGCTCCCACACCAACGACGGGTCGTTGACGTGCAACTTATCGAGCGCGTCACGCAGGTTCTCGTAGTCCTTGTTATCGATCGGGAACAGACCCGTATAGACCATGGGTTTAGCCTCGCGGTAGCCGGGAAGCGGCTCGGGGCAGGGATTCGACGCCCACGTGAGGGTATCGCCCACGCGCACGGCCTCGGGGTCCTTCAGGCCCGTGACCACGTAGCCGACCTCGCCAACCGTCAGCGCGTCAACCGGGGTCTCGGCAGGACGCTTGACACCCACGCCATCGACCAAAAAGTCGCCCTTTGCCTGCATCATGCGCAAGGTATCGCCTTTTTTGATGGAGCCGTCAAAGACGCGCACCGTGGCGACGACGCCACGATACTCGTCGAAGTACGAATCCAGAATGAGTGCCTTGAGCGGCGCGTTCGCATCGCCCTTGGGCGGAGAGATCAAAAAGACAATGGACTCCAGCAGATCGTGGATGCCCTCGCCGGTCTTGCCCGAGACACACACGGCATCATCGGCAGGGATCGCCAGGTCATCCTCGATCTCGGTCTTAACCTCGTCGGGGTGTGCCGAGGGCAGGTCGATCTTGTTGATGGCCGGCACAATGTCCAGATTGGCGTTCATGGCGAGCGTCGCGTTGGAGACGGTCTGCGCCTCGACGCCCTGCGTGGCGTCGACAACGAGCACCGCGCCCTCGCAGGCTGCCAGCGAGCGCGAGACCTCATAGGTAAAGTCCACGTGGCCCGGCGTATCGATCAGGTTGAACTGATACGTCTCGCCATCGTCGGCGTCATAGGACACGCGAACGGCATTGGACTTGATCGTAATGCCGCGCTCGCGCTCGATATCCATGGTGTCGAGCAGCTGCGACTCCATGTCGCGCTCGTCGACGGTATGGGTGAGCTCGAGGATGCGGTCACTGATCGTTGACTTGCCATGGTCGATGTGCGCAACAATCGAGAAGTTGCGGATGTGGGAAATGTCATTTGAAGTATTCATGCGGACTATCTTACCCGAGCGATACAAAAAATGGAGCCTGTTCCATAAAACAGGCTCCATTTATGCGCGTAAACTGTGTGGTGTGAAATTTACAACTTAGGCGTTGATGCTGTTCACGAGCTTGGCAAGACCGGACTTGCGGTTGGAAGCCTGGTTCTTGTGGATAACATGCTTGGCGGCAGCCATGTCGAGACGCTTGGTGACGGTCTTGAGGGCGGCCTGGGCCTTCTCGGCGTCGCCCTCGGCGACGGCGGACTGGACGTGCTTGGTCAGCGTCTTGAGCTCGGACTTGACAGCCTTGTTACGCATGCGAGCTGCCTCATTGGTGCGGATACGCTTCTTCTGAGACTTGATGTTTGCCACTTCTGGAGTTCCTTTCGAGTTCCTTGCAAAAAATGTATGACACCTCTGAGACACGGTGAGGTCATGCAAGCGCCTACTATAGCACGCTCCCCCTCAAAGGGATAGAACGAATTTGCCAAATAGGCAGGTATCATCACGATTTTCTCAAGATGTTCGTAATCCAGAGCAAAAGCGCGGTCTCAGAATCGGCCGAACCCTTGAGCGCGAGCTCCACATCGACCGCTCCCTCGAGCGCTGCGACGAGCTCTGTCATCGAAAAGCGGCGAGCCCAGGTCAGGTGATTCTTGACCTGCCAGGACTGGAGCTTAAGCGTTGCGGCCAGCTCACGACCCTGTCCGCGCGCATCGAGCGCCTTGGCAACGATAAGCTCGCGAATACGGCCGCACAGCAATGTGTAAGTCCACACGTAGCTCTTGGCGGGCAGTAGATTGAAGAGCTCGAGCGAGCGGCGCATGTCACGGGCCGAGACCGCATTGAGAAAGTCCCAGGGCTGAACCTCGGCCGTACGTACAATCCAGCGCTCAACGTCGGCAAGCTCAATCTGGGGCGCCTCGACCATCTGGGCAAGCTTAGCCAAATCGTTATCCAGCATGCGAGTGTTTTCACCCGAACGCGAGACGAGTTCCTCGGCGGCCGCCGTCGAGATCGACTTGCCATGCTGCGTCGCCATCTGCTGAACGCGGCGCGGTAGCTCCCAGCGCTTGGTGCCGGAGCAATCGATCACGGCCTTCTTGTCGATCTTGGCGATCGCCTTATACAGGCGCGTGTTCTTGGCAAGCGAGTCGGCGATGATGAGGCAGACCGTTGTGGGGCTGGGACTTGCGAGGTACTCGACGAGCGGCTCCGAGACAGCCTTAGCGAGCTTTGAGCAGCCATCAAGGATTACCAGGCGAAACTCGCTGCCCATCGGAAAGGTGTTAAGCGATCCGATAATGGACTCGATATCGGGGTCCTTAGTCATGTCGCGCTCGTCGAGGTTAAACTCGACCATACCCGACTTTTCCAGACGCGCTTTCATACGCGAGACGGCGTGATCGCGCTTGACTCCGTCGGTACCGACGATCAGATATGCCGGCAGCAGACCGGTTTCGGACATTGCGCTCCCCTCCCGCAGGCCTTCGTATTCGTTCCGTGCCATTCTAGCCCAGGGGCCCACCACACGCCAACGACGTCGTCACGGTCGCTGGCATCGCATCGCAAAGCCATTCTCAGTCGGCGTGACGGTAATGTCGCCGTGTTCGATGGTGCACGCGAACATGCCACCCGCTTCCTTCACGGCATCGATGCAGGCATCGGACGGATGACCGTATCGATTCCCCTCGCCCGCGCTCGCGAGGGAAAGCTCGGGTCTCAGAATCTCCAGCAGCGCGGCATCGACCGAAACCTTGGAGCCGTGATGCCCGAGTTTAAGGACATCGATATCCCCCACCTCCTGCACGAATTCCCGTTCCTGGTCGAGCTCGGCATCACCGGTGAGGAGCATGCGCAGGCCCTTGTCTTCCTGAACATAAGAGAGCTGCAGGACAAGCGAGTCCTCATTGCCCTCGCCATCCACGGACTCGAATGGCCACATCACGCGGGCGCAAAATGAGCCGATGTCGACCGTATCCCCATGGCGCACCTGCCGATACTCCACGCCAGGTCGGTTCAATACCTCGGCAGGAGCATCCTCCAGCGCATCTGCCGCCACGGCAATCGTTCCGACCGAAAACTGTTCGAGCACGGCAGGCAGACCACCCCAGTGATCCTCATCCCAATGCGTCACAAAGACGGCATCGATATGGTGCACGTTATTGCGAACCAACGCCGCCACCACGCGCTCGTCGAGCCCGCAGTCGACGAGCGCTACTGTGCCGCCCTGGCGGATAAGAATCGCATCGGCCTGGCCCACATCGAGCACCGTCACCGAAGGCGGAGCGAACCGATCCCAGTAGGCGTACGGAATCGCAGCCAAGAACACCAGGCACGTAAGCCCCACCGCCATAGGACGTGCACGGGGACGCGGCCACCAGACCAGCAGAACCGCCAGCAAACACGGCACTAGGTAAATCCACATGCTATCGGGCGGCACACTCACGGATGCACCCGGCACGGCGGCAAACAGCTGCTCGAAGAACAACGCGCAACGGGCGGCAACCATGGGCACAATGAGCGCCCAAATCCGCAATGGTGCCACGAGCGAATAGGGAACCAGTACGATCGACACAGCGAGCAGTACGCTCACCACCGGACCGATGACCGCATTTGCCAGCGGAGCAATGAGCGAGAACGTACCGAAGGCAGGAATGGTAATGGGGAGCGTCGCCAACTGCGAGCACAGCGTGACGGAAAGCATGCTGGCAACGCCCGACGACACACCCAACTCACCCAAAGCGTAGGTCGCATAGGGGCAAAAGCACAGAATGGCTAAGACGCTGGCACATGAAAGCTGAAAGCCCATCTCGAACAGCACCGTCGGCCGCAGTAGCACAAAGATGGACATGGTTACGAAGAGCGCCGATGCGCCGTGCCGGCGACGCCCTGCGCCGTTTACGACAAGCGTCGCGAACACCATGCAGCACGCGCGCACGGCCGAGGGAGACGCGCCCGTAAAGGCAGCGTAGCCCACAAGCGTTATCGCCAATATCACCCGCCGAAGACCACGTGAACACCGAGTCTTTTGCAATACGCCCTCAATTACAAACCCCACGATAGACAAATGGCTGCCGGAGACGGCGATAAGATGCGCCGTACCCGTCACCGAAAACCAGTCGCCCGCCGACTGGGCGCGCAGCTCGGCCGAACGACCGCAGACGACACCGGCTATGAGTGCACGCGCCGGGTCGGTCGCAGGCGCGATGGACGCAAGCAGCCCATTTCGTAGCCGAAGCAGCGGCCCCGGAGAGCCCTCATCGACCGACACAATCCGAACGGCTTTTACCTTGCATACCTCGCCTCGGAGCACGCGCGATCGTCCATACGCATCGTTCTCAAAACGCGAAACGCGACCGATAACACGCACGTGCGCCCCGACCTTGAGCTCGCGGTCGCACGATAGGCGAACCGTTGCCAAGTTCTTACCGTCCGCGCGTGCCTCGCAGGTATAGGAATACACGTCGTCGTTTATGGATGGATCGCCCTGCACGACAAACTCGAGGCTGCTTGCCGCTCGACCGTCGAGCGCCTTCGAGGCGCTTAGCGCACCCACAGCCCACCAGGCCGAGACGACCGCTCCCGCCACGAGACCGACGGACGCGGCATACAGCCACCGCTTCAAAGGGGCAAGCCGCGCACATGATTGAGCCAGCATAACAAATACCGCCGCCGCAACGGGAATGGTCCATAGCGGCCCGACCGCTGGCGCCCGCTCCCTCAACAGCGCATCAGCGGCCATGTTGAGCACCAAGACGCAGCTCATGCACATGCCGGCACACAGGGTCATCGTCCACGGAAGCAGGGGCCGCGGAGGCATAACACGCTCGCGCTCGGTCGCACTCATACGCAGATGCAATCTTTGATTTTGGCAAGCTTCTTCTCGCCGATTCCCGACACACGCATCAGGTCGTCAACCGAGGCAAAAGCACCGTTCTTTGTCCGCTCATCGATAATCGACTGGGCCATGGAGGGACCGATGCCCGAGAGCGTCTGCAGCTCTGCCGCGCTTGCCGTATTGATGTTTACCAGGCCTGTTGCGCCGCTCACGCCCGATGATGCGGAAGCCCCACCATCAACACCGGCTTCCGCAATAGACGCCTGCTGCTCCCCTACCGTTGGAACGTGGATTTTTTGTCCATCAGTGACCTTAGATGCCCGATTGAGCCCCGTAACGTCTGCCTCGGGCGCCAGCCCGCCGGCGGCATCAATCGCCTGAGCCACCCGCGCGCCGTCCTTGAAACGATATACACCGGGCGACACAACGGCGCCATCGACATCGACATAGACCTCTGCCGCGGCAGAAGCCTTAGTCGAAGAACCTTCGGATGTCTTTCCGCTCGAGGCATCACCGGATCCCGGCTCCACCAACGAGCCCGAACCGTCAGTGCGCTCAAACGACACGGCGCCGGCACCGCCGCCAAGGTTCGCCATCGCCAAGCCGCTCGCCATCGCAATGACGCCCAGCATCGCCACCACCACAGCCTTATGACCGAGCAGCTTGCCTGCCCAGCGGTCCATCTTTTTGACCCGTTCGTGTTGTTCGCGCTGCGCCATAACAAAACCTCCCAACAACATCGTGTCAGGAAAAGAGCCCTGCAACGGCCATGCTTCAAAACCGGTTTTCGCGGTCAAACCAAAAGCCGACCAAAACCTTGCACAAATCTGTCCATTTATTCAGGCACACGTCAGCAAATGAACACTTAGCCGCAAAATGCCCAGATAGCAAAAGACCGACGATGCAAGAGCATCGTCGGTCTATGCACAAATTTACTCGTGATCTTGGTAAATCTCACGCGGAGCAAGCTCCGAATGTTTGCATTTTAAGGTCTTAGGGGCCTTATACGTGTTGCTTTCGAAGTCGATGTACTCGGTCTGCTTGAGTAGGCGCTCGATCATCTCCTCGTGATCGAACAACTCCCAGGCCTCATGCACGGCATCGAGTTTAGCGTGCGTCTCGGGACGACGCGGCATAAACAGCGTGCAGCAGTCGGGAGCGGCCTCAGTCGAGATATCGAACGTACCAATCTCCTCGGCGCGCGCGATAATCTCCTGCTTGTCCGAACCGATGAGCGGACGGAACACGGGGATCTTCACGGCCTCGTTAACGGCCATGATATTCTCAAGCGTTTGGGAGGCAACCTGTCCAAGCGATTCGCCCGTCACGATGGCCTTGGCGCCCTCGATGTGTGCAATGCGCTCGGCAACCGAATACATAATGCGGCGATACATGATCACGCGCAGGTTGCTGGGACAGGTGACCGAAATCTCACGCTGGCAGTCGCCAAACGGCACCACGTACAGGCGGCCGATCTGGACACCCGGCTCAAGCGCACGGATGATGTCCTGCACCAAATACTCGCTCGTGTCGGGCGTCTGCGGACGACCTGAGAAATGCACCGGCACGCACACCGCGCCACGACGCGCGAGCATCCAGGTCGCCACCGGAGAATCAATACCCGACGACAGCAGCGTCACGACCTTGCCGGCAGAACCCACCGGCAGACCGCCCACGCCGCGCTCGGAGCGTGCGTACACGTAAACGCTACCCTGGACCACCAGTACGTGCACCATCGCGTCGGGGTCGTGCATTTGAACCTTTTTATCGGGGAAGGCCTCACACAGTACCTCGCCCACCTGTCGATTGATATCAATCGAGGTGAGCTCGTAGTCGGTGTTAGAGCGCTTGGCATGCACCTTAAACGACTCAAAGGGACCAAACTCGCGCAGCGCCTTCACGGCGGCGGCGCAGTACTCCTGCGGGTCGCGGTTCGTGTGATATGCCAGGGACACGCGGGCAACGCCGGGTACGGTGCGAATGACGCGCGCCGCCTCGTCGGCCTGATGCTCATTAAAGGTCACGAGGATATAACCGGAAATTCGAGACACGGCATTCACGGAAAAGGCGGCCAAGGCCGCCTTGATGTTATCCATGAGGATATGCTCAAAATGTGCGCGGTTCTTGCCCTTCAGTCCAACCTCGTGATAGTGGACCAGGCAGACGCGAGCCGCCATTTAGGCTTCAGCAACCTTGTGGCCGAGCGCCTTCTCGTAACGAGCCTCGTCGTAAGAGATGTCACCGTCGACAATCTCGTCCATAGCCATCGAGATGGTATCGGCACCGGAAAGCCCGATGGTGATGTCATCGACATCCTGGACGGCAAGCACGCGGTTGTGCTGGCCACGCAGCATGCTATTGATGTCGCAGGCGCGCTTGGAGGCAAGCGAAGCGAGCAGGAAGCGGTTGTGATCGGTCTTCTCCAGAAGATCGTCAATGCAAGGCTTTACAACGGACACGGACCTCAGATCCTTTCATGCATATCGAGAACGCGAACGAGTTCATCGGTCGCGCGGTCGAGATCGTCATTCACCACGACGTCGTCGTAGCGGTCGGCAAGGGCAAGCTCATCGGCGGCGTTTGCCATACGCAGCTCAATCGTCTCGGGCGTCTCGGTACCGCGACCGACTAGACGCTCGCGGAGCACCTCAAGCGAAGGCGGCTTGATAAAGATCAGCACGGCCTCGGGGAAACGCTCCTTCACCTGCAGGGCGCCCTGGACATCGATCTCCAAAATCAGAGACGAGCCCGAGGCGAGCTTGGATGTGACCTCGCTCACCAACGTGCCGTAGCAGTTACCGTGGACCTCGGCCCACTCAACAAACTCACCGTTTGCCACGCGGCGGTCGAACTCCTCGCGCGTCAGAAAAAAGTAGTTGACGCCGTCGACCTCACCTTTGCGTGGTGCTCGCGTGGTAGCCGAAACCGTCAAACCCAGGTTCGAGCGGCGCTCGCGCACACGAGCGACGAGCGTACCCTTGCCTGCGCCTGACGGTCCAGAAATCACAAAGAGCTTGGAATCCTGAGCGCTCACTTATTTGGTCAGCTGCTCGAGGAGCTGCTCGCGCTGACGGACGCCGAGGCCCTGGACGCGACGAGTAGCGGAGATACCGAGCTCCTCCATGATCTTGGCGGCCTTGGCCTTGCCATAACCAGGGAGAGACTCGATGAGGGTGGAAACCTTCATGCGGGAAGCGATGGGGTCATCGGAGTTGAGCACGGACTCGAGGGACTTCTCGCCCTTCTTGATCTGCTCGCGAAGCTCAGCGCGGGCGTGACGTGCGGCGGCAGCCTTCTCAAGAGCCTGCTTGCGCTGCTCGTCGGTAAGCTGAGGGAGTGCCATTCGTACCTCCAAATAGTTGGGTTATATCTGATTCAATAATTGGCATTTTAGCACGTAGAACGTACAAAATGCCTAATCGCGGCTCCATAGGTTAGACGATACCCGCAAAAAGTGCAATATACTGCGCCCAAAGTTAAGCCCCTGACCTGCGATTCCACACAAAGGATGGGAAAGTTTACGCAGGCACAGGGGCTATTTTGTGCTAATGAGACCCAAAAGTGGTGACTTAGGGGAATCTTTTACGCGACGTTTTCGACCAGCTCGGCGACGATGGCGTCAAAGGCGGCAACCGGATCGTCGGCACCGGTGATGGGACGGCCCACCACAATGTGGCTTGCGCCACGCTCGATAGCCTGGGAAGGCGTCGCCACGCGGGACTGGTCACCAAGGGCGGCACCCACCGGACGCACACCCGGAGTCACGATCAGGGCATCAGGACCCAGCAGCTCACGCATGTCGTGAGCCTCCATCGGCGAGCACACGATGCCGTCGATGCCGTTGGTCTGGGCAAGCTTTGCCAGACGGGCGGCTTCCTCGGCCACGGGAGACTCGACGCCGATCTCGCTCAAGGCATCCTGATTCATACTCGTGAGCACGGTAATGGCGACGAGCTTGGCGCGGTCCTCGCGCGCCTCCTCGGCACCCTCACGGCACGCGGCGAGCATAGCGCCCGAACCCAAGCCGTGGACCGAGAGCAGGTCGGCACCGGCAAGCGAGGCCGAACGGGCGGCACCGCGCACCTGATGCGGAATGTCATGGAACTTAAGGTCGAGGAAGACCTTGAAGCCCAAGTCCTTGAACGTCTTGACGATCTCGGGACCCTCGGCGTAATAGAGCGTCATGCCCACCTTGAGCCAGACGGCGTGGCCCGAAAGCTCATGGGCGAGCTCGAGCGCACGCTCACGATCGCAGTCGAGGGCGACGATAACACGGTCGCGGGCATCATTCTCTAGCATTCGAAAGCACCTACCAGCTCGTTGATATCCTTCACGCCCTGGGACTCTGCCCAAGCCTCGAGCTCGCGCGCGATCTTAATCGAAGCGCACGGATCGACAAAGTTGGCCATACCGACCGACACGCAGGTGGCGCCGGCCAGGATAAACTCGGCAGCATCCTCGCCGGTCATGACACCGCCGACGCCGTTGATGGGGATATCGACGGCCTGAGCGACCTCCCAGACCATGCGAACGGCGATGTGGTGGCACAGCGGGCCCGAAAGGCCGCCCTTGGGCTTGGCAACACGGGACTTGCGGGTGTGCACGTCAATGGCCATGCCCTGGATGGAATTGATGACCGAAAGGCCGTCGGCGCCGGCAGCCTCGAGAGCCTTGGCAATCTCGGCGACATTAACCGGAGCCATCTTTACGAACAGCGGCTTATCGGTCACCTTGCGGCAGGCAGCCATAACGGAAGAGGCGCCCTCGGGCGTGGAGCCCATGGCGGCACCGCCGGCGGCGATATTAGGGCAGCTCACGTTGATCTCGTAGCCGGCAGCCCAGGGGCACAGCTCGACATACATCTCGAGCGCGCGGACAAACTCGTCAACGGAGTGGCCGGCAACCTGACAGATGACCTGGCAGCCGTCCTTGGACAGCTGTTCGAGCCACGGACCGGACTCGCGGGCAAAGGCGGCCACGCCGGGGTTCTGAAGGCCCACGGAGTTGATCATACCGCCGGGAATTTCGGCCATGCGGGGCGCGGGGTTGCCGGGCCAGGGCTCGGCAGCGCAACCCTTGGTGGTGATGGCGCCCAGCTGGGAAACATCAAAGAAGTTCTGGAACTGCCAACCGTAGCCAAAGGTACCGGCTGCGGTGTTGATGGGGTTCTGCATCTTGACGCCGCCGAAATCGACGGCCATGTTAACGGTACCCACTAGAAGACCACCACCTTGGAAGCATCGAACACGGGGCCGCACATGCAAGCACCCTTCATACCGTCGACCGTCTCGACATTGCAGGTGTTGCAGGCGCCAAAGCCACAGCTCATCATGCGCTCGAGGGACACCTCGCAGTACGCACCGGCCTCGGCGGCAGCGGCGGCGACTTTCTTCATCATGACAGCGGGGCCGCAGCTGGCGACGTAGTCGTAGCCGCCCTCGCCAAGCAGCTCAGCGGCAGGATCGGTGCAAAAACCGTGCGTGCCGAGCGAGCCGTCGTCGGTGCACACGTTGACCGTATCGCACAGCGCGCGGAACTCATCGACTCCCACGGCCTTGGACGCGGTGCCAAAACCCAGGCACACGTCGACGGCCACACCCTGCTCGACGAGCATGCCGGCAAGGCACAGCACGGGCGGAACACCGATGCCGCCCGCAACGAGCAGCGCCTTCCTGGTGCCCTCGGGCACAAGCCAGCCGCGGCCGCCAGGGCCCAGCAGATTAGAGGTGGAACCGGGGGCCATCTGCGACAGACGACGGGTGTCATCGCCCACGACGGCGTACCACAGCTCGACGGTGCCGGTCTGGGCGTCGGCGCGATAGAAGCTCAGGGGCACGCGAAGCAGCGAGGACGCATCGCCGGGCACGGCAATGTTCACAAACTGGCCGGGCTTGAGCGCACTTGCAAGCTTGGGGGCCGAGATAACGAGCGAGAAGATACCGTCGGCGATCTCCTGGTTCGAGACGACCTCGAAGTCGTGCATGCGTGCAGTGGAAGGTGTGGGCATAGACGCTCCAATCCCCCATGCGGTTGCATGGTTCAGGCGAACAGAAAGCGCGGCACCGCAAGGGCACCGCGCACAAAAGCGATAAGGCTATGCTAGCAGATGCAGCCGTCGGCGAGCGTCTGCTTGCCGCCGACAAACACATCGGTGGCACGACCGGTGAGCGTGCGGCCGGCAAAACCGGAGTTCTCGGCACGCGACTCGTAACCGTCCTCGCCGACCGTCCAGGTAGCAGCGGGATCGAACACGGTCAGGTCGGCAACGGAGCCCGCCTTGACCTGAACCTGGTCGAGGCCCAGGATCTCACGAGGCTTGATGGCCATGAGCTCGACCATGCGACCCATGCTCATCTTGCCCGTGTTGACCAGCTCGGTGAGCACGAGCGACAGCGAAGTCTCGAGGCCGATCATGCCGAAGGGCGCAAGCTCGAACTCGCGGGCCTTCTCCCACGGGGTGTGGGGAGCGTGATCGGTGACGATAGCGTCGACGGTACCGTCGATGACGCCCTGGCGAATGGCCTCGGCGTCCGCCTCGGTACGCAGCGGCGGGTTGACCTTGAGCGAGGTGTTGTAGGTCTCGTCCAGGTCGTTCTCGGTCAGGAACATGTGATGCGGCGTGGCCTCGCAGGTAACCTGAACGCCAGCGGCCTTGCCGGCACGCACGAGCTCCAGGCCATGGGCGGTGGAGATATGCTGGATGTGTAGTTTGGCGCCGGTCAGCTTGGCGATCTCGATGTCGCGGGCGATCTGAAGCTCCTCGCCGGCAGCCGGCCAACCCTCGAGGGCCAGACGGGTCGAGACCCTGCCCTCGTTGATCTGGCCGTGACCGACCAGGTCCTCGTCCTGGCAATGGCTCATGAAGACCTTGCCGAATATCTTGCCGTAGTCCATGCAGCGACGGAGCATGCCCGCGCCCTGCACGCCGCGACCGTCGTCGGTGAAGGCGACGGCGCCGTGGGCGACCATATCGCCCATCTCGGACATAGCCTCGCCCTTAAGACCGCGGGTCATGGCGCCCGACGGATAGACGCGGCAGTGACCGACCTCGGCAGCACGGGACTTGACGAACTCCACGACGGTGCCGTTATCGGTGACGGGATCGGTGTTGGGCATGGAGCACACGCCGGTAAAGCCGCCCTTGGCAGCTGCGCGGGTGCCGCTCTCGATGTCCTCTTTGACCTCGTAGCCGGGCTCGCGAAGGTGAACGTGCATATCAACCAGGCCGGGGACGAGGTACTTGCCGGAAAGGTCGCGGACCTCGGCTCCCTCGACGGCGAGATTCTCGCCGACCTCGGCGATCTTGTCGCCGTCAATCAGGACGTCAACGACACCGTCAAGCTCGACGGACGGGTCGACGACGTGGGCATTCTTAAGAAGCAAGGCCATTATCGGCACCTCCAAGCAGCAGATACAGGATAGCCATACGCACGCAGATACCGGCGTAGACCTGCTCCAGGATGACGGAGCGTTGCGGGTGGTCGGCCATATAGGAGTCGAACTCGACGCCGCGGTTGATGGGGCCCGGGTGACAGATGATCGCATCGGGCTTCATGAGCTTCTCGCGGTCCTTGGTCAGACCGAAGAGCTTGTGGTACTCGCGAATGGTCGGGAACGGTGCACCCTCGAGGCGCTCCTGCTGCACGCGAAGCATGTAGACGACGTCCAGCTCGGGCAGGACGGAATCGAGGTCGCTCGTCACGTGGTCGCAGCCCAAGACCTCGGGCGCCGGCGGCAGCAGCGTGCCGGGGGCGACAGCGTAGGTCTCGCAGCCCATGATCTTAAGAGCGGGGATCAGCGAGCCGCAGACGCGGGAGTGCGCGATATCGCCGACGACGGCGACCTTCAGACCGTGGAAGTCACCCTTGTGCTCCCAGATGGTGTACAGGTCGAGCAGGGCCTGCGTGGGGTGGTTATGCTTACCGTCACCGGCGCAGATGACGCTCGCGGGCGAGTTCTGCGTGACGATGTAGGGAGCGCCGGCGTGCTTATCGCGCACGACAATGCAGTCGATCTTATAGGCGTTGAGGGTCTCGACGGTATCGACGAGGCTCTCGCCCTTGACCGTGGAGGTCGAGGAGCCGCCGAAGTTGAGGCTGTCGGCCGAAAGACGCTTCTCGGCGAGCTCGAAGGAGCTGCGGGTACGCGTCGAGGGCTCGTTGAACATGTTGACGATGGTCTTACCCTTGAGCGTGGGGACCTTCTTGATGGCACGCTCGTTGACCTCGGAGAACGCCTTGGCGGTCTCGAGGATGAGCTTGATGTCCTCTTCGGAGTACTCGGTAATGTCGATCAGGTGCTTATGATTGAACGCCACGGTACTACTCACCTCCCAGCGGCGCGGAGCCCACGTGGGAACCCGGCGCGACGTCGTTGATCTCGACAGCGGTACGGCCGTCGACTTCCTTCATATATAGGTGCACGTTCTCCTCGTGCGACGAGGGAACGTTCTTGCCGACAAAGTCCGGCGAGATAGGGAGCTCGCGGTGACCGCGGTCAACGAGAACTGCCAGCTCGACTCGGCTCGGACGGCCCAGGTCCATAACGGCGTCCAGAGCGGCGCGGATGGTGCGACCCGTGTACAGGATGTCGTCCACCAGCACGACGCGCTTGCCGTCGACGCTGAAGGGAATGTTGGTAGCGTGGATCGCGGGAGCGAAATTGGTCGCATAGTCATCGCGGTAGAAGCTGATGTCGAGGCTGCCGAGCGGAACGTCGACGCCCTCGATCTCCTTGATCTCCTCGGCGAGCTTCTTTGCCAGAAGGTCGCCGCGCGTGACGATACCGACCAGAGCGAGGTCTTCACAGCCCTCGTTGCGCTCGAGGATCTCGTGCGCGATGCGGGTCATCGCTCGGTTGACGGCGGTCTCGTCCATGATGACCGCCTTGGGGGAAGTCGTGCCCATCGATCTCCTTCCTCACATGTCTTGACTGCTGACACAGTCAAAAAAATAGATGCCCGACCGCTCAAAGCGGACCAGACACCCACAGGAAGGGCTGCTCTTTGGCAGCAATGTAATTCCATGTGGGTATCTCGTACCCCTTTAATGGTCAAGGGATAGTGTAGCCAACCTCGAGCTTAATTGCGAGCATAAATACAGAGCAATCCGTAAACGGGCGCAGGCGCTCCATAAACCTATATATATTTGTGGGACGAGCTTGAAAACGCACGCACGAGCTGGCATAATCCCCTCTGCTGCACGCAAATCGGATCTACGTCCAGGGCCGTAGCGTGAGCACTATCGCCAAAAGAGGAATATCTCTGTGTAGATTGCGCACAGGGAGCGACTTCTGTGCTATAGTTCAGGCTTGTTTGTTAACGCGACATGTTCGTTTGTCGCCCAAGGAGGGTCAGTTATGTCCAAAGTTTGCGAAGTTTGCGGTAAGCACCCCGTTGCCGGTCGCTCCATCAGCCACTCTCACCGCGTCACCAACCGTAAGTTCCGCCCCAACATCCAGCGCGTCTACGTCGTCGTCGATGGTCACCGTCGCAAGATGAACGTTTGCTCCACCTGCCTCAAGTCCGGCAAGGTTGCGCGCTCCTAAATAAGGTCTTACCAACAAGTACCTCGGACTCTCCGGGTCAAAGACCTCGCGTTCACATAGAACTATAAGAAACCGCTTTCTTTTGAGGAGGCGGTTTCTTTTTCTATCTATCCAGGAATGCAAAACCAGAGCGAAAAATGAAATGCGTCCCAAATCTTGGACGCCCTAAATAGCGACTAGGCCGCGAGGGCCTGATTCCGGAACTCCTCCGGGGTCAGGCCCTTCAATCTTACCTGCCTCCGGCTCGTGTTCCAGTGGACTATGTATTCCTCCAGGTCGCGTTTGAAATCCTCGAACGTCTCCCACTCGCGGCCCCGGTAGAACTCGTCCTTGACGTGGCCGAAGAGCTGCTCGGTGGCGGCGTTGTCGATGCAGTTCGCCTTCCTGGACATGCTCTGGACGATGCCTGCGGCCTCGAGCCTGGATGTGTACGAGGCGTGCTGGTACTGCCAGCCCCGGTCCGAGTGCATGGTCGGGGCGGCGCCCTCGGGGATCTTGGACAGCAGCTCGTCGAGCATCCTGACCTGCTGGGCCATGTCGGGCGTGGTCGATATGTCGCTCGCCACAATCTCCTTGGTGCAGAAGTCCAGCGTCGGGGCCCAGTAGGCCTTGCCGCCCGCCACCTTGAACTCGGTGACGTCCGTTCCCAGCTTCCGCCACGGGGCCCCGGCGTCGAAATCCCTCGCGATCACGTTCTCGAACGTCCTGCCGACGACGCCCCTGTACGAGTTGTACCTGTGGTAGGCCGTCTCGCGTCTGATACCGCAGCGAATCCACATCTCGCGCATCATCTCGAGCACGGTCTTGTCGGCTATCACGGCCCCCTCTTCCGCCCTGAGGCACATCGCTATCTGCCGGTGCCCGCAGCCGTTGGCAGTGCGCGAGAAGATCTCGGCGACCGCCGGCGGCCTTCTGCTCGTATGTGTACCTGCCCTGCTTTCCGTCCATGCGCAGCAGCACCTCGCTCCCGAATGCGCGGTATATCTCCTGCCATCTTCTCACGGCTTCCGCGGGAAGCGAAAGGGCGATCGCGGCAGATTTATACCCGTGCCCGAGCTCGAAGAGCCCTATGGCCGCCTTCCTGGCCTCGATATCATGCTTCACTCTCAAATCAACGCGCATAAAGAAAGCCTCCCATTTCTCATGTCCAAGAAATGGGAGGCAGTTCATTCAAAGCCATGGCAGGCCATTACTTATTTATCGTTCCGCCTCTTCTTGCGGTTGTATTCGAGCAGCAAACCTAAAGAAGTCAAAGCAGATCCGGCAACTGCCAGCGGAAGAACCGGCAGCAGTCTCTCCCCTGTCGAAGCCAGGGCACCCGGCTCGGTGGTCTTGGTCTGGGAGGCGGGGTCGGCCTTGGTCTCGCCGCCGTTCTCGTCGAAGGTCACGGTGACGTCGCGGGGCACCCACTTCCACTGGGCGTAGACGGTCGTGGACCTGGAGACCTCGGTCTTGTCGGTGAACTGATCGCCCGAGCCGTCCCTCTCGGTGTTCCAGCCGTCGAACGCCCAGCCCTTGCGGGTCGGGGCGGTCTTGGGCAGCGCGAAGGTGTAACTGTCCTTATCTGCAGTCTTATCTTGCAAAAACTTTTGAGGATAAGCAGGATCGTATGCGCCATTATCATCAAAAGTCAGCGATAACTTTGCTGCGACCTGCCACATGTGAAAATCATCAGTACCGTCGGCATCCCTGAAGCGCTTAAGGTAATAGCCCTCACCAACCGCATCCTCGTTGCCAAGAATAAAAGTGCTTTGCTTAGGTGCATCACCACTAGCTTTGGAGAGTACGTAGTTATCTCCGAGTGACGGCAGTTTCAAATTCTGCCAATTGTTCGGATCCACCGTATTAACAGTAGTCTTCCCTGACGATTCCCCTTTTACAATAAGGGGAATGTCGCCGCCATCATCCGTGCCATCATAGTTATTAGTGACAGCTGGCAGTCTAATTTCAGCGTCATCGCCACGGTAATTTCCTTGGAATAATGCGGGTGCCATTAAGGCAAGTGTGCCCTTATTAATAACGGCACCTTTCAAATTACTTGAACAGTGATCGATGAGAATGCCCTTACTGCCAATAGAGGTGGTTCCCTTAACGAAAATATCGTTATAGTTTTTCGCAGTATTGTATTGTTGCTCCCAAGTACCATTGATATCGACATAACCATATACGTAGGCTTGAGAGCCAGCTGTCGTCAAAACGCTGCCCTCATCTACCCGAAGGCCATTGTCTTCAATTAATTCATAGCTAGAAGCATTGTTGCAACCAAATTTGGTCGTTACATTTGTATTCGATTGACCAGTAATAGCGATCTTATTTACAGAAGAAATCGTACCGGCCGTAATTTCGGAGTTATCAGTAACATTCAATGCAGATGCGTACTTAATATAAGGAATCTCAGCCACAGTCCCTGCAATATTGATTGTGGGAGAGGAAGACCCCTTGGGAAGCCCATAGTACACACCCGTAACGCCCGTAGCTATTTCCGGTCGTCCAGCAATATTAATGAAGGAACCGTCAGAAATCGATACATTCTTGTTCGAAGTCAACGAAACGTAGCCAACACTGCCGCTATTCAGACTGATAGATAGCTTTCCTCTAGCCTTTACGCTCGATCCCTCATCCGACGAATTGGTCAGGTCGTTCTCGCAGAAAACATACCCATGAGAATCGCCCGCTTCATCCCTCAGCTCAACACCAGAAGCGTTCACGGCGATATCACCGTTTACAGCACTCCACTCTGCTCCATAAATAGAGCCAACATGGGAGCCGTGGACATTAACGGTAATAGATCCGCCAACGTTCGCTTTCTTCGAACCTTCAATAAAAGGGACATCATTGGGTATCGATCCACCTTTATCCCAGCCCCAAACATTCTCGTAAGCATCGATAACGACATCGCCATCGACCTCATAAACTCCATCTGGGAGCATTTGTCCTGCGCCAATTATTGGCCAATTGCTATTAAGACGAAGCATTTTGTCGGTGTTTTCATAAGTACTGCTGCCCGCAATAATATGAATGTTGCCTTTAATAGGCGCAGGGTCACCAAAATGACCGCAAATTTCATTTACCCGACCCGAGCGAACATCAAGCGTCACGTTGCCGCGCATCTCGCAACCGTAAGTGCCTTCGATAGCAGGAGAAACTTCGGAGTTGGCATTGTCGTAAACAAGCGTGGCGTTACCACCTACATAAACAGCAGGAAAGCCGTTTCCATCGCCGCTCGACCCATCGCCGCGCATGCAACCGGGATTAACGTGATTACCGCTAGCCATGCGAAGGTTACCGCTGATCTCAAGATAGGTGTCATGCTCGACGGACCCTTGATATGAACCACCGATGACGTCATGAAGGCCAGCGCCACTACCAGGATTGATATATCCAGACGCGGCTATCACCACATGTGTGTGATCGACAGTCGACCTATAGCCACCGCCATAAAGTGTTTCAGAGAGGTTGAGCTCGCAGTTACGAGTGAAAACGGTATCGAAACCATTGCAATAGAATTTTCCTGAACCAACCACTTCGACGTTGTCAAAAGTACAAGATCCGGAAAGCATGGCACGGTTGGAGAAGTGCAAGGTTGCGCGATTATCACCGTCACTCGTCACGGTAATCTTCTTGTTAGCAACGCCGAAAGTCGAAACGTAATCTTGGGTCGGCACCACAAAAGACGAGCCGCCTTTTAGGACAAGTCTGATCTCCGATAAATTATCGGAGGCGATTTTATTCAGCGCATCCTCAAATGTTGATTGATCATTAACTTGATAAACACCAGATTCTGCTGCATCAGAATTCGATTCATCAGATGTTTCATTCACATTCACATCGTTTGACTGCTTATCCGAGACATCAGATTCAGGTTTTTGATCATCACTTGAAACCGTATTGTCGTTAGACGAAGCCTCGACCGCCCCCCCCTTGACCCAGAATCACTATCAGCAGATTCATTAGACAGATTCTCCGAAGTCGTGTTTTGCTGAGGGTCATTATTCACTATTACGTCAGCAAATACGCTCGTAGGAATCGTATTAAACACGAACAAAAAAGAGACGAGCCAAACGAGAGCTCGCCTGCAGCGTGGCAATCTCACAAACCGCCCTTTCTACTCAACTGACATGAACCGGTAAAGGGCGACAAAATACCCAGAGGCAAAGGCATATATTTCACTCTTACTGAATGTACTGTCTGGCACATTGGTTTTAGTTTAATACCAGTGTTTTGTCTGACAAGAGAACGCGTTTATTGCCATGAAATAGAAACGACCAAAAATTAGTGTCACGACCAGCCAGAATTGATCGATGTGCATTAATTTCCTAAGACCTAATGAACAAACAATGAACAAACTCCACACCATAGCCATGGGGAAACTAGGAATTCGCCCGGAGAAGACGTTCGGCTTTTAGTTAAATAGTTAAAACGCTTCTGTTTATTGAAGCGTTTTAGTGTGCCTTTTACAGGAATCTTACCACTCACCGAATTATTTATTGCTATCATGCAAGACGTAGGGTAAATCTCCGATCGCAAGGAGACACAAATGGTGAAAAAGTCACCGGAAAACACTACTCCCGCAATTGTGGACAACGTAGAGGCGCTTGAGGCTAAGCTCGCTCAGATGCGAGAGGCCCAGGCGCTTTTTGCTACGTACACGCAGGAGCAGGTCGACAAGATCTTCTATGAGGCCGCCATGGCCGCCAACAAGGCTCGTATCCCGTTGGCGAAGATGGCCATCGAGGAGACCGGCCGCGGCGTTCTTGAGGACAAGGTCATCAAGAACCACTACGCCGCAGAGTACATCTACAACGCTTACAAGAACACCAAGACCTGTGGTGTCCTGGAGCGCGACGAGGCCTACGGCATCACCAAGATCGCCGAGCCCATCGGCATCGTGGGCGCCGTCATCCCGACGACCAACCCCACCTCCACTGCGATCTTCAAGACGCTGATCAGCCTGAAGACCCGCAACGCCATCATCATCTCCCCGCACCCGGCTGCCGCCAAGTGCACCATCGCCGCCGCTAAGCTCGTGCTTGACGCCGCCGTCAAGGCCGGTGCCCCCGAGGGCATCATCGGCTGGGTCGATGTCCCCTCCATCGAGCTGACCAACATGGTCATGCGCGACGTCGACATCATCCTCGCCACCGGTGGCCCGGGCATGGTCAAGGCCGCCTACTCCTCGGGCAAGCCCGCCTTGGGCGTTGGCGCCGGTAACACCCCGGTCGTCATCGACGACACCGCCGACGTGCTGCTCGCCGTCAACTCCATCATCCACTCCAAGACCTTCGACAACGGCATGATCTGCGCTTCCGAGCAGTCCGTGACCGTCATCGACACCATCTATGACCAGGTTAAGGCCGAGTTCCAGAAGCGCGGCTGCTACTTCGTCAAGCAGGGTGCCGAGATGGAGGCCCTGCGTGCCGCCATGTTCAAGAACGGCGCCCTCGATCACCGCATTCCCGGCATGGCTGCCGCCAAGATCGCCGAGCTCGCCGGCATCGAGGTTCCCGCCAAGACCAAGATCCTGATCGCCGAGGTCACCTCCACCGACCCCGCCAAGGAAGAGTTCTCCCACGAGAAGCTCTCCCCGGTCCTGGCCATGTATCACGCCAAGGACTTCCAGGAGGCCGTCGACAAGGCCGAGCACCTGGTGCTCGCCGGTGGCCCGGGCCACACCGCCTCTCTGTACGTGCACCCCGCCCAGGCCGAGAAGATCAGTCTGTTCGAGCACGTCATGAAGGCCTGCCGTATCGTCATCAACACCCCGTCCTCGCACGGCGGCATCGGTGACCTGTACAACTTTGGCATGAAGCCGTCTCTGACCCTGGGCTGCGGCTCCTGGGGCGGCAACTCCGTCTCCGAGAACGTTGGGGTGAAGCACTTGATCAACGTTAAGACTGTGGCCGAGCGCCGTGAGAACATGCTGTGGTTCCGCGCTCCCGAGAAGGTCTACTTCAAGAAGGGTTCCACGCCCGTCGCCCTCGACGAGCTCGGTACCGTCATGGGCAAGAAGCGCGCCTTCATCGTCACCGACCAGTTCCTCTTCAAGAATGGTAACACCCGCGCCATCGAGGCCAAGCTCGACGAGATGGGCATCGCCCACGACTGCTTCTACGACGTCGAGCCCGATCCGTCGCTGCAGTGCGCACGTCGCGGCGCCAAGCAGATGGCTCTCTTTGAGCCGGACGTCATCATCGCCGTCGGCGGTGGCTCCGCTATGGACGCCGGCAAGATCATGTGGATGATGTACGAGCACCCCGAGTGCAAGTTTGAGGACATGGCCATGGACTTCATGGACATCCGCAAGCGTATCTTCACTTTCCCCGAGATGGGCAAGAAGGCCTACTTCGTCGCCGTCCCGACCTCTTCGGGTACCGGCTCCGAGTGCACGCCGTTCGCCATCATCACCGACAAGGAGACCGGCATCAAGTGGCCGCTCGCCGACTACGCGCTGCTCCCCAACATGGCTATCGTCGACGCCGACAACTGCATGACCGCCCCGCGCGGCCTGACCGCTGCCTCCGGCATCGACGTCATGACCCACGCCATCGAGTCCTACGTCTCCATCATGGCTTCCGACTACACCAAGGGCCTCTCCGAGCGCGCTGCTAAGCTCGTCTTCGAGAACCTGCCCTCCAGCTTCACGAACGGCGCCAAGGACCCGCATGCCCGCGAGGAGATGCACAACGCCTCTTGCATGGCCGGTATGGCCTTCGCCAACGCCTTCCTGGGCCTCAACCACTCCATGGCTCACAAGCTCGGCGCCTTCCATCACCTGCCCCACGGCCTCGCCAACGCCGTCATCCTGACCCGCGTTATGCGCTACAACGCCGCCGAGGCTCCCGTCAAGATGGGTACCTTCTCCCAGTATCCTTACCCCAACGCGCTGCACAACTACGCCGAGATGGCCAAGTACTGCGGCATCGAGGGCAAGGACGACAAGGAGGTCTTCGAGAACTTCATCACGAAGCTCGAGGAACTCAAGGACTTCATCGGTGTCAAGAAGACCATCGCCGACTACGGTGTTGACGAGCAGTACTTCCTCGACACCCTCGACGAGATGACCGAGCAGGCATTCAACGACCAGTGCACCGGCGCAAACCCGCGCTACCCGCTCATGAGCGAGATCAAGGAGCTCTACCTGGACGCCTACTACGGCCGCGAGCCTCAGGACTACGCCGTCTGCTAGTTTTAGCACGGTTTTTAACGGCGGGGGTGCACGGGTGTTTCACACACCCCCGCCGTCGCTTCTATCGCATCGTTGAAAGGATGCAACCATGCTGCTACCCGATTCCAAGACCGAGCTCGTCCGCCGTGGCAACAAGGTCGTTTACGACCTGGGCGACAAGATCGTCAAGGTCTTTAACGAGACCAAGCCTGTCTCCGACGTGTTCAACGAGGCTTTGAATCTTGCCCGCATCAATGAGTGCGGCATCCGCAGCCCCAAGGCTCTCGAGGTTTCCCAGCTCGAGAACGCCAACGGCTGGGCGCTCGTGACCGAGAAGGTTCCGGGCACCACCCTTGCCGAGAAGATGACTGCCGAGCCCCAGCGCTTTGGTGAGTATCTCGAGATGTTCGTCGACCTCCAGATCGAGATCCACGGCTACACCTCCCCGCTGCTCAACCGTCAGCGCGACAAGTTCGCCCGCATGATCGACAGCCTTGATCAGCTCAATGCCACCACGCGCTACAACCTTCAGGAGCGTCTGGACGGAATGACCAAGGAGTTCAAGGTCTGCCACGGCGACTTCAACCCCTCCAACGTCATCGTCGGCGACGACGGCCAGCTCTATGTGTGCGACTGGGCACACGCCACCCAGGGCTCCCCTGCTGCCGACGTTGCCACCACCTACCTGCTCTTCGCCCTCAACAGCAAGGATCAGGCTGAGGCCTACCTGGAGCTCTACTGCGACCGCGCCGACATGCCCATGCAGGTCGTGCGTCAGTGGACGAGCATCGTCGCCGCTTCCGAGCTCGCTCGTAAGCGCAACGTGAACGATGAGTTCCTGAAGAACTGGATCGACGTCGTCGATTATCAGTAATATCTGAGCGATTTATTTCGCATCGGAGGCACAAAGGGAAACCCCACAGCTCGAATGGGCTGTGGGGTTTTCCTTTTAGATATCGAGGATGCCACAAGATAAAAGGACGGCCCCACATCTCCCCGATCTGGAGAAATGCGGGGCCGTCCCGTATATCGAACTACAAGCGAAATCGTCGATTAACGGCGGGCCGCCTTAACAAGCTCGGCAACCTTGGCGACGACCTCGTCGATCGCCACGTCCTCACGCTCGCCCGTAGCACGGTCCTTGAGCTCCACAGTGCCATTCTTAAGGCCGCGCTTACCCAGAACGACCTGATACGGGAAGCCCATGAGGTCGTTATCGGCAAACTTAAAGCCGGGACGCTCGTCGCGATCGTCGACGATGACCTCGATACCCTCGGCGCACAGACCGTCAACAATCTGATCGCAGACGGTAGCGCACTCCTCCTTCTTGGGATCAAGCGGAATCACCGCGACCTCGTACGGGGCAACGGAGACCGGCCAGACGATGCCGTGTTCGTCGTTGTGCTGCTCCACGACGGCAGCAAGCGAGCGGGACACACCAACGCCGTAGCAACCCATGATGAGCGGCTTCTCCTTGCCGTCCTCGTCCATAAAGGTGGCACCCATGGCCTCGGAGTACTTGGTGCCCAGCTGGAACACCTGAGAGACCTCGATGCCGCGGGCAGCAGAGAGCGGCTTGCCGCAGTGCGGGCAGGGATCGCCGGCAACGACGGTGACCAGATCTGCCCACTCATCGACGGTAAAGTCGCGCTCGGGACAGGCACCGGTAAAGTGATAGTCGACCTCGTTGGCACCGCAGGCCCACTGCTTGGACTCGCGCAGGCTCTCGTCGCACACCAGACGGATGCCGTCGGGCAAGTAAACCGGTCCGATAAAGCCCTTGTGCAGACCGTAGGTCTGAAGCTCCTCATCAGTCATCATGCGATAGCCCTTGCCAAAGACATGCTCGGCCTTGCAATCGTTGAGCTCGTGGTCACCCGGGACAATGGCCACGACGGGCTTGCCCTCGGCGTCGATGAGTGCCAGAGACTTGCGCGTACCGTTCTCGGGGAAGCCAAAGAACTTGGCGACGGCCTCAATGGTACCCATACCCGGAGTCTCGACCTTGGTGAGCGTGCCGTCGCCGGGGCCCTCGGTCACAACGACCTTGGTGCTTGCCGCCTCGTCATCGGCAGCAAAGCCGCAATCGTCGCAGTAGACGAGCGAGGCCTCGCCGGCGTCAGCCAGAGCCATGTACTCGACGGAGGTGTCGCCGCCGATCTCGCCGGAGTCGGCGACAACGGGCAGAGCCTTGATGTAGCAGCGCTCGCAGATGTTGGCGTAGGCCTGCTTCATCTTGTCATACTCCTCCTGCAGGCTCTCCTGCGTGGCAGAGAAGCTGTAGGCGTCCTTCATGATGAACTCGCGGCCGCGCATCAGGCCAAAGCGGGGACGGAACTCATCGCGGAACTTGTCCTGAATGTGGTACAGATTGACAGGCAGCTGCTTGTAGGAACGCAGCTCATTGCGCACCAGGGCCGTGACGGTCTCCTCGTGGGTGGGGCCCAGCACGAACTCGCGACCATGACGGTCGTCAAAGCGCACAAGCTCCTTGCCATAGGCATCGATACGGCCGGACTCACGCCACAGCTCGGCGTCGACCATAATGGGCATCATGAGCTCCTGAGCGCCCGCAGCGTCCATCTCGTCGCGCACGATGTTCTCGATCTTGCGAATCGAGCGCCAAGCAAGCGGCAGGTAGGAATACAGGCCGGCGGCCTCCTTGCGGATCATGCCGGCACGGAGCAGCAGGCGGTGACTGGCGAGCTCGGCGTCCGCCGGATCCTCTTTAAGCGTCGGCGCATAGAGCTTAGACATATACATTGCTCGGGTCATTTATTTCTCCTCAATAAGCTTGTCGACCTCGGCCATCAGCGCGTCGACAATTTGATCCTCAGCTACTTTACCAATGATCTGGCCATGCGAAAAGAGCAGGCCCTGACCACGTCCGCAGGCAACACCCAGGTCGGCGTCAGATGCCTCTCCGGGGCCGTTGACCGCACATCCCATCACGGCGATCGAAAGCGGCGCGGAATAGTTCTTAAGCCGCTCGGTGACCTCCTCGGCGATGGGAATAAGGTTAACCTGGCAGCGGGCGCACGTGGGGCACGAGACAATCTCGGGACCACGGCGACGCAGGCCCAGCGACTGTAGAATTCCCCAGGCGACCGGCGGCTCCTCAACCGGATCGGCCGTGAGCGACACACGCATGGTGTCGCCGATGCCTTCGGAAAGCAAGATACCCAAGCCTACAGAGCTCTTGATGGTGCCCTGAAGCTTGGTCCCCGCCTCCGTCACGCCCAGGTGGAGCGGAACATGCGGTATCTCGCGCGACAGGGCGCGATAGGTATCAAGCGTCGTCTGTACGCTATGGGCCTTGGCGGATAGCACGATGTTGGTAAACCCACGGTCCTCAAAGTGCCGCACAAAGCGTTCGCTCGACATCACGAGCTTTTCGGGCTGCGTGAGGTCGTCGCGCTCGGCAATATCTTGCTCAAGCGAGCCCGCGTTCACGCCAATGCGAATCGCGCAGCCCGCGGCACCCGCGGCATCGATGACAGCGTCAACCTTGGCCCAATCGCCGATATTGCCGGGGTTGATGCGCAGCTTAGAGGCACCAGCCTCGACAGCGCCAATGGCAAGCTTATGGTTAAAATGGATATCGGCGACGATTGGCACCGGAGACTCGGCACAAATCGTGCGAAAGCCCTCGAGCGCAGCCTCGGTAGGCACGCTCACGCGCACGATATCGCAGCCAGCCTGCGCCAACGCGCACACTTGCGCAAGCGTTGCCTGGGCATCAGCAGTATCGGTGCAGGTCATAGACTGAACCACGACCGGAGCGCCACCACCGATCTGCACGCCGCCCACATGCACGGGGCGCGTCAACTCGCGAGGCAAAGGATGGGATAAAGACAATCCAAACACTCCCCTACAGAATAAAACGAAGGATGTCGGAACGAAGCATATAGACAAACAGCAGTGCAAAGAGCGCGATGCCGACATAGCTGACGATTGTCTGCACTTTGAGCGGCAGCTCGCGGCCCGCAATCTTTTGAATGATCTCAATAAGCAGCTTGCCCCCATCGAGTGGTGGGATGGGCAGCAGGTTCATAAAGCCAAGCGAGAACGAAATGAGGGCGGCAAAGGAAAGGAACGTGGCAGGGCCGGCAGCAGCGGCCTGTGAGGACATAACGCTAATACCCACGATCGAAGAAGACTGATCGAGAATCTCCATCGTATGCTGCGGCTGGAGCAGGCGCAGCACGCCATCCGCTGTCTGCACGACATAGGAGAACGACAGGCGAGCCGACGTGATGGGGTCTAAACGGACCACCTGCGTAGAGGCATACACACCCAGGCGCTCGTCCTCTTTGAGCGCAACCGTGGTCGAATGCTGCTTGCCGTCACGCTCGTACTCGATGGCGATATCGTCCTTACCGGCAGCCTTGCCGATGGCATCGTAGACATCCATCCAAGTGGAACATGAGGCACCGTCAACCGAAAGGATCGCGTCACCGCCCTCGATACCCGCCTTGGCGGCAATAGACCCCTCGTCAACCTGACCGATCACGTTGGTATCCATCGGCACGGTGACACCCGCAATGGAATAGATGCTCATAAGGAGCAAAAAACCCGTCAAGATATTGACGATAATGCCCGCGAGCAGCATAAAGGCGCGCTTGAGAAAGCCTTGGCCAAGATAGGTGTGCGAGCGCTCTTGCGCAAGGAACTCGGCCTCGCCGCACGGCAGCTCCCACACATCGCCCTCGGCAGTCGCATGTTCGCGATCGAAACGGCGACCATCAAAGGTGGTATAGCCTGCCTTGTCTCGCGGCAACGTCTGATATTTGGTGGGATAGTAGCTCGGCGAGGGCTTCTCCCCTTCCTCATACCAGGGCGCGATGGAGCCCCAGCCCAGCAAAAGGGCGCATGCCTCGAGCACATCCTCCTCGGAAAGCTCGAGCTCGACAGCAAGGTCGGCCACGGTCACGCGACCATGACGATAGATAGCCGCGAGCACGCGGTCGGCGCACGAAACATCGGTCGGATCCATACCGCAGATGGCAGCGTAGCCACCCAGCAGCAGCGGGGTCACGCCAAACTTGGTTCCAATGCGACGCGACGTGTAATGGATGTCAAAGCGGCACGGCAGACCCAAAAAGAACTCGGTCACACGGACGCCGCAGGCACGCGCCGCCAAAAAGTGGCCACCCTCGTGCAAAAACACGAGGACGGAAAGCATCAGCAGGCCCCAAAAGACCGATGAGAGAACGCTCAGAACAGTATCCATAAAACGAAAAAGCAATCCTTATGGGTTAGGAACGGGTTGCGGCGAGCACCTGCGCAGCCTTTTCACGCGCCCACGCATCGATGTCGCGAAGCTGCTCAAACGAATCGACCACCTGCATATCGTGGGCGTCCATGCAGGATTCCACAATGCAATCGATATCGGTAAAGCTGCAGCCATCGTGCAGGAAGGCATCGACGGCGACCTCGTTGGCGGCATTGAGCACGCACGGCATGGTGCCACCCGTCTTGCCGGCACGCTCGGCCAGTGCCAGACAGCGGAAGGTATCCATGTCGGCAGCATCAAACGTGAGCTGCCCCAACTCGCGAAAATCGATACGAGGCGCCGGGGTATCCCAACGCTCGGGATACGAGAACGCGAACTGAATGGGAATACGCATGTCGGAAGCACCGAGATGCGCCATCACGGAGCCGTCGGCGAACTCGACCATAGAGTGAATCTTGGACTGACGCTGCACGACCACGTTGATGAAATCGAGATCGCAGTTAAACAGGTGCATGGCCTCGATGCGCTCCAGGCCCTTGTTCATAAGGGTGGCGGAGTCGATGGTGATCTTGGCACCCATGGCCCACGTGGGATGTGCGAGGGCGTCGACACGCGTCACGCGATCGAGCTCGTCGCGCGTGCGGCCAAAGAACGGACCGCCCGAGCAGGTGAGCCAAATACAATGAGCCTCGCGTGGGTTCTCCCCCAGATAGCACTGGTAGATGGCGGAGTGCTCAGAGTCGACCGGAATAAGCTGGCCCGGTTGCGCCAACGGCATAAGCAAGTCGCCACCGACGACGAGGGACTCCTTGTTGGCAAGGGCAAGACGCTTATTCGAGGTCAAGGCCGCATGGCTCGCCTCGAGACCGGCGGCGCCCACAATAGCGACGAGCACGCAGTCGACATCGTCGCGACGCGCGAGCTCGCAAACCGCCTGCGCGCCAACGCCGAGCTTCGTTCCCTCGGGCAACTCCTGCAGCACGGCGTCATCGCCATGAGCGACATCGGCCACGGCAACCGCCGGAACCGAGAACTCGCGGGCAGCGGCAACGAGATCCGAGGTGCTGGAATTAACGGACAGCGCCGTCACCTGTAGTCGATCGGCATGCTGACGGCACACATCGAGTGCCTGGGTGCCGATAGAGCCCGTACAACCCAGGATGGCAACACGGAGGCGTCCATCGGGGCCATACGTCGTCTGGAATGACATTACAGCACGCCTCCGATCATAAAAAGCAGCTGCGCGGTAATGCAGCCGAAGATAAGCGAATCGCTACGATCGAGCATGCCGCCGTGGCCCGGGATAAGGTTACCGGAATCCTTAACGCCCACACCGCGCTTGATGCGCGACTCGATAAGGTCGCCGATAACGCCCAAAATGGACACGACCACGCCGCACAGCAGCGCATAGGGCAGGCTGAGCTTGTAGAAGTGCGTCGCCCACAGGATGAGCCAAATCAAAACCGAGCCAAGGATGCCGCCGACAAACCCCTCCCAGCTCTTTTTGGGTGAGATCTTGGGAACCATCTTGTGCTTGCCGATACGACTGCCCACGATGTAGGCAAACGAATCGGAGACCCAAAGGGACGCGCAAACGCCCACCGAAAGCAGGGCGCCGGCAAAACCGGGCACGGCATCGCGCAGCAACACGATAGCCGACAGCATAAAGCCAGTGTAGATGGGACCCATGAGCGTCACGGCCACATCAGAGATACGGGTACGCGGCGACCAGACATACCAAATGCCCACAGCGAGCATCAGGGCAAAAAGCAGGGCATTCAGCAACATCGAATCGCCCAACGCCGAAAGCGGAAAGAGTACGGCGGCAGCGATACCCATGCGCTCGTTAGCCATCTTGCCATCGAGCCTCGTCATACGGAAAAACTCATAGCAGCACAGACCGCTCATGACAGAAACAAAGATGGCCGTGGGGACGATACCCAAAACCAGGCACAGGATAAAGACAACGGCGTAGACGATACCGGCGGCGGCGCGGGTGATAAAGCCAGCCAGCCACGAACCGGTGCCGTTCTTTGCTGCAGGCGCTCCCGCAGCGGCAGCTTTGCGCGCAGGCGCCGCGGAAACTGGCGTCTTGGGAGCAGATGCCTTGGGACGATCGGACACGATTAAGCCTCCTCGGTCTTGCTCAGTCCACCAAACCTACGGTCACGGCCCTGATAGGCCAAAATGGCGTCGACAAGGCCCCAGCGATCAAAGTCGGGCCAATAGGTATCGGTGACGTAGAACTCGGAATAAGCCACCTGCCACAGCAGATAGTTCGAAAGGCGCAGCTCACCAGAGGTGCGAATCACAAGCTCAGGATCGGGAAGACCGGCGGTATAGAGGTGGGATGCCACCATGTCGTCATCAATTGCGGCAGGATCGATCTTACCGGCGGCAGCGTCGACTGCGATCTGACGGACAGCACGAGTGATCTCGGCACGCGCGCCGTAGTTGACGGCAAGCGCCAGCGTCATACCGGTGTGATCGGCGCACTCGGCTAGACCGCGTTCAAAAACGTCGCGAGTCTTCTTGGGCAGCGCTGAAATATCACCCAAAAAGACAACACGCACGTTTTCGCGCTTCAGAAGCGGCAGCTCGTCGATGAACGTCTTGGCAAACAGGTGCATCAAGACGTTGACCTCATGCTGCGGACGGTTCCAGTTTTCGGTAGAAAACGCATAGGCAGAAAGCACGTCGACGCCCAGACGCACGCAGGCGGTAATGATCTCGCGCAGCGAGACGATACCTGCCTTATGACCCTCGGTGCGTGCAAGACCGCGCGACGTGGCCCAACGACCGTTGCCGTCCATGATGCACGAGATATGGTGCGGAATGTTATTGAGGTCAAGGTCGGAAAAACCGACGCCCGCAGGGGCGTCGGCAAAGTACTCGACCAGTTTATGCTCGTCGTATTGCACCTTAGATCTCCATGACCTCGGCTTCTTTTTCCTTCAGAAGCTCCTCGACCTTGGCGACATACTCATCGGTATGCTTCTGGACCTTGGCCTGCTCGCGACGGACATCGTCCTCGGTGAGCTCCTCATCGCGCTCGAGCTTGTTGTTGAAGTCGCGACGGATGTTACGGATAGACACCTTGGCCTGCTCGGCGTACTCGCGGCACTCCTTGACGAGCTCGCGACGGCGCTCCTCAGTGGGAGCCGGGAACGGAAGACGAACGACGGTGCCATCGGAGTTGGGGGTAATGCCCAGATCGGAAGCGCCGATGGCCTTGACGATAGCGTTGATGAGGGCCTTGTCCCACGGCTCGATGAGCAGCATGTGAGCCTCGGGGGTCTTAACGGCGGCAACCTGCGTGACCGGCGTGGGGACACCGTAATAATCGACGGTGATGTCGGACAGAATGTTGGCGTTGGCGCGACCGGTACGGACCTTGGAGAAGTTATGCTTGAGGGACTCGAGCGACTTGTCCATATGGGCGGTGATGTTCTCTGCCATGCTTAATCCTCCTGATAGACGAGCGTGCCGACGGGTTCACCCGCGAGCGCGCGTTTGACGGTGTCCTCGCCATCGATGTTGAGGACCAAAATAGGCATACGGTTATCCTGGCACAGGGCCGTAGCTGTGGAATCCATAACCTGCAGGCCGCGAACGAGAACCTCGTGATAAGTAATCTTGTCAAAACGGACGGCATCGGCGCACTTGACGGGATCCTTGTCGTAGATGCCGTCAACCTTGGTGGCTTTAATCAGAATCTCGGCGCCGATCTCGCACGCACGAAGAGCCGCGGCGGTGTCGGTCGTAAAGTACGGATTACCCGAACCGGCGGCAAAAATAACAACGTTGCCCTTGGAAAGGTGGTTGATAGCGCGACGGCGAATATAGGGCTCGCAGATCTCGTTCATCTGGATAGCGCTCATCACGCGGCAGGGAACATCGTTATGCTCGAAGGCATCCTGCAGGGCGAGCGCGTTCATAACGGTTGCCAGCATGCCCATGTAGTCGGCCTGAGCACGCTCCATGCCACCGGCAGCGCCTGCCATGCCGCGGAAAATATTGCCGCCGCCGACAACGACGCCGACCTCATGGCCAACGGCGAGCAGCTCCTTGACCTGCTTAGCAAGATGGTCGGTAACCTTGGGGTCAATGCCATATTGGCCGTCGCCCATCAGTGCTTCGCCGGAAAGCTTAAGAAGCACGCGTTTATATCGGATGTCGGACAAAGCGATCCTCCTTTAATTAGACTCTCAATATGATATCAAAGGCTCTGATAAGAGCCATGAAAAAGCAGGCTGTGAGTAAAACCCACAGCCTGCTCATTACCAGCTACAAGAGCTTATTTACTCGCCACGGACCAGACGGTCAAAGGCAACGACGGTAATGGTGTCGCCGAGCTCCTTGGAGACCTGCTCAGCGTACTTCTTGATGGTGAGGGAGCTGTCCTTGATGAACTCCTGCTCGGTGAGCACGGACTGCTTGTAGAACTTCTCCAGACGACCAACAGCCATCTTCTCCTGGATAGCCTCGGGCTTGCCGGACTCGGCAGCCTGGGCCATGTAGATCTGCTTCTCGTGCTCGACGGTCTCGGCCGGAACCTGATCGCGGGTGGCGCAGATCGGTGCGACGGCGGCAACCTGAAGGGCAACGTCGTGAGCGAAGGTCTTGAAGGACTCAGCCTGAGCGGTCTCGGCCTTCTCGAAGGCGAACTCGACGAGGACGCCGATCTTACCACCCATGTGGATGTAAGAAGCGAGCGCGCCGCTTTCGGCCTTGCGGGCAGCGAAGCGGGAGATCTTCATGTTCTCGCCCATGATGTGAATCATCTCGGTGAGCTCGGAGGAAACGGTCTCCTCGCCCATCGGCTTCTCGAGCAGAGCATCGACATCGGCCGGCTCGGTGGTGGCGACAACCTCGGCGACCTTGGAAGCAAAGCCGGTGAACTTGGCGTTGGAGCCAACGAAGTCGGTCTCGCAGGAGAGCTCGAGCAGAGCGCCGGTCTTGCCATCCTCGGAGACGAACGCGGCTACAGCGCCCTCGTTGGTCTCGCGGCCAGCCTTCTTGGCAGCCTTGGCGAGGCCGTTCTTACGCAGAACGTCGACAGCGGCGTCCATGTCGCCGTCAGCCTCGACGAGAGCCTTCTTGCACTCCATCATCGGGGAGTCGGTCATCTCGCGGAGCTGCTTGACCATAGCGGCGGTAATCTGGGCCATTGTGGTTCCTTTCAAAGAGATGAAAAAGAATTAACTAAGACTGATTTACTCGGCCTTGGGCTCAGCGGCCATCTCGGCCTCGGAGACCTGCTCCTTACCGGAGCCAGCGAGGCAGGCGTCAGCCATGAGCTCGCACATAAGGGTGACAGCGGAGATAGCGTCATCGTTGCAGGGGATGCCGTACTCGACCTCGTCGGGATCGGAGTTGGTGTCGATCAGAGCGACGACGGGGATGTTCAGGCGCTGAGCCTCCTTGATGGCGTTCTCCTCGCGCTTAGTGTCGATGACGAAGAGAGCCTGGGGCAGACCCTTCATGTCGCGGGCGCCACCGAGGTTGGTCTGGAGCTTGGTGAGCTCCTTGCCGAGCACAGCCTGCTCCTTCTTGGGGAGCACTGCCATGCGGCCGTCCTCGACCATGGCCTCGAGCTCCTCCATGCGGTTGATGCGGGAGCGGATGGTGACGAAGTTGGTCAGCATACCGCCGAGCCAACGCTGGTTGATGTAAGGCATGTTGGCGCGCTCAGCAGCGTTCTTGACGGCCTCCTGAGCCTGCTTCTTGGTGCCGACGAACAGCACGTTGCCACCCTTGGCGACGTTCTTGACGAAGGTGTAGGCCTGATCGGCGTCGAGGATGGTCTGCTTGAGGTCGAGGATGTAGATGCCGTTGCGCTCACCGAAGATGAACGGCTTCATCTTGGGGTTCCAGCGACGGGTCTGGTGACCGAAGTGGCAGCCGGCCTCGAGCAGGGTGCGGATATTAATCTTGGTAGCCATGTTAAACCTCCTGTGGTTTGCCTCCGCGCGGGGTCATCCTCCAAAACCAACCCGGACATGTGCTACCAAAGCCCGGGCACCACGGTATGAAGTAGCCGCGCGTGCGTGATAAAAACCTGTTGCCGTGAAGCAACCCGATGAATGATAGCAGGAATGCTTCTTCCTGCCAACCCGCAATCAAAACCACACACCTGAGTGCGGCGCGGGACGTCCCAGCCACTATTCGCCGCGGGGATGGGCTTGAGCCACAGCCCGCTTAAGCCGATCGGGTGTGAGATGCGTGTAGATCTGCGTCGTGGACAGGCTCGCATGACCTAGCAGCTCTTGAACCGAGCGCAGGTCCGCGCCGCCCTCGAGCAAGTCGGTCGCAAAGGTATGGCGCATCGCATGCGGGGCGATGTCGGCCGGAATGCCGGCGAGCGTCGCCAGCGTATGGAACCGCCGCCTGAGCATGGCGGCACTCATGCAATTACCGCGCGCCGATATAAGCAGCGGATGCGGCCCGGTAGCGGGGTCACGACGCTTTGCCTGAGCGAGCAACTCCGGCCTTCCCTCCTCAATATAGAGACGCGTCGCCTCGAGCGCGCGACGATACAGAGGGACGATACGTTCTTTGCTCCCCTTGCCCCACAGGCGCAGCGTGCGTTCGGACCACGCAATGGACTCCACATTGAGTGCTGCGAGCTCAGAGATACGGGCGCCCGAGGCATAGAGCAGCTCGAGCATCGCCGCATCGCGCAGTCCCGCGGGTGTTGAGGTATCAGGCGTCTTGAGCAGCGCCTCCACCTGTTGGGTCGTCAGCACACCGGGTAGATCGCGCGGGAGCTTGGGCGAGGAAATTGCCGAGACCACATCGCCCTCCACGACCCCCTCGGCAGCCATCCATCGATAGAGCGATCGGATAGCCGACAGATGCGCCGCAAGCGTTCGGGGAGCCACCTGCTCACGCGAAAGCTCGGCAAGATAGCGACGAATGGTGCGCACGTCGGCAGCGAAAGCATCGATATCCTCGCGCTCGCACCAGGCAGCAAAGCGCTCCAGCCTCGAGCCATAGGCCGTCACCGTATTGGGAGAAAGCCCCTCGACACGTGCGATATAGGCGATAAACGAGTCGACGGTGTCGTACAGGTCAAAGGCTATGACCGGTCGCCTCCAAACAGATCGGGGCGAGTAGCCAGATAGGCATCAAGGGCCTCGAGCGCACGGTCCGCATAGGCCTGGTAGCGGTCGCGCTTGCTGTGGCGCTTACCATCCTCGAGTGGCGGCACCAGGCCAAAGTTGACATGCATGGGCTGGTAGCCCACGGTGGCAGGATCGGTCGCATAGCCCACGAGCGCGCCCAGGGCGCCCACGCGGGGCAACTCGACGCCCGCGGCGCCGATAGCCTCGGCATAGGTGTTGAGCGCCGCGAGCAGACCGGTCGCCACGGCTTCCATGTACCCCTCGGTGCCGGTGATCTGACCGGCCAGGCGCACGCCGGTACCAGGCACGGCAAAGGTGCCATCGAGCACGTGCGGGGCGTCGACAAAGGTATTGCGGTGCATGACACCGTAGCGGAAGAACTCAGCGTTCTCCAGGCCCGGCACCATATGGAAGACGCGCTTCTGCTCGCCAAAGGTCAGGTTGGTCTGGAAGCCCACCAGGTTATAGGCGGTCTTCTCCTTGTTCTCGGCACGCAGCTGAATCGCCGCCCAAGGGCGACGTCCGGTACGCGGGTCGGTGAGGCCGACGGGCTTCATGGCGCCAAAGCGAATGGCGTCCTTGCCGGTGCGCGCAACTTCCTCGGCAGGCTGGCAGGCCTGAAACAGATCGCCGCCCTCAAAGTCTTTGAGCACCACGCGGTCGGCCGTGGTAAGCGCCTCGATAAAGGCCTCGTACTCCTCCTTGTTGAGCGGAGCGTTGAGATAGTCGCCGCTCCCCTGCTCCTCGTAGCGCGACTGCGAAAACAGCACGTCCATATCGAGCGTGGAGGCATCGACGATCGGCGCCGCGGCATCGAAGAACGCAAGGGCGTCGCCACCGACGAGCTTCATGACCTCTTCGCTCAGCGCCGGTGAACACAGCGGGCCCGCGGCAATGACCACGTGGCCCTCGGGAATCTGCGTGACCTCGCCGTGCACGACCTCGATATTGGGACGGGCGGCAACCTCGGCCTCGACAAGCTCGGAAAACTTGACGCGGTCGACCGCCAGGGCACCGCCGGCGGGAACAGCCGCGCGATGGGCGCAATCGAGCAGGACTGAACCCATGCGCTCAAGCTCGGCCTTCAGCAAACCAGCCGCGGAATCCGGACGGGTCGACTTAAACGAATTGGAGCAGACGAGCTCTGCCAAGTGATCGGTATGGTGAGCCGGGGAGCTCACCTGGGGGCGCATCTCGCACAGCTTTACGGCAAAACCACGGTCTGCCAGCTGAATCGCGCACTCCGAACCCGCCAGACCGCCACCGATAACCGTCACCTGATCAAACAGCATCTGCAAACACCTTTCTAATTGACATGTTTTCCATTGTGACCGAAGGGTGTCTGGGCGTGAAGAGCAAACTTGGAGGGCGCATACCTTCCATCCATCATGCGCTCGATAAGGCCCTCGAGCTCAAGCGAACCCAGGAGTTTAAGTACGCCGACGGCATCGAGCGAGACGAGCGCCGCGATGTCGTCGACTTTGAGCGGAGAGGCGATGAGCGCATGCATCACGGTCTGCTGCGTTGGATCCAGGTCGGCAATGCCGGGAGCATCGGGGCGCGAGTAGCGCAGGGTGCCGTAGATGCGTGAGATAGCTATCTCGATAGATTCCTCGTCGATGATGCAGCAGGCACCGTTCACAATGAGGTAATTCGTGCCACGCGACTCGGGCGATAGGATCGACCCCGGCACGGCAAGAAGTTCTCGCCCCAAATCCATAGCAGCCTCGGCTGTAGAAAACGTCCCGGAAGGCATACCCGCCTCGGATACAAAGAGGGCTTGCGACAGGGCCGCGATCACGCGATTGCGGCGCGGAAAGGCAAACTTGCGCGGACCCATGCCCCACGGAGAGATCGACACGACCGCGCCACCCGTATCGAGCGTGCGCATAATAAGCCCCGCGCTCGAACGCGGGTAGACCACGTCGGCGCCCGTCCCCAGCACCACGACGTGTTTGCCGCCGGCGTTGACCGCAGCCCAACCCGAGGCCTGGTCACAACCGACCGCGCCACCCGAAACTACCGTCACTCCCGCCTCGACCGCCACCTTTGCCGCAAGCTCTGCCACGGCAAGACCATACGGCGAGGCCTTACGCGCGCCGATGATGGAGAGCGCGGGCGTCGAAAGCACCTCGGGGTTGCCGCGCACATAGAGTGTCTGGGGCACATCAGAAAGCTCCAAAACGGTCTCGGGATACAACGTGTCACCTGGATGCAGCTCGAAGGTCCCCTCGGCCATCATTGGTCCCTCCTTCCCTGGTACATCGCCGCCTCGAGCACGTGGTCCTGCGTCACTTGCTCGCTCTCGGCGACATCTGCGATCGTGCGCGCAATGCGAACCAGGCGCACGATGCCGCGGCCCGTGAGATGCGTGCGCTTCGACAGGCCGAGCACACACTTCTCCGCCGCATCATCGAGCTCAAAGGTCGAAACGACGCCGTCAATGGACCGTGTCTCGTCATCCTCGGCCTCGGCATCCGCATCGTCCATACGGGATTCGCGCCAAGCGCGAAAAGCGCGACCGCGCACAACGTAGTCACGTAACTCAGCTGACGACATACCCTCCGCGCCCTCGATAATCACCTGAGGGTCGGGACGGGTCACATCGATCATCATGTCGATACGGTCGGCCAAAGGACCGCGCAGTTTAGACCGATAGCGCTCGACCATCGATGCCGAACAGCGGCATGGCACCTCACGGTCGCCCAAAAAGCCGCAGGGGCAGGGATTACTCGCAGCCAGCAGCTGAAAGCGCGACGGGAAGGTAAAGGCCCCGTCGACGCGCACGATCCTCACATAGCCGCGCTCGATGGGCTGACGCAGCGTCTGCAACACACCCGTGGGAAACTCGGCAAGCTCGTCCAAAAAGAGCACGCCGCCATGAGCAAGGCTGATCTCACCCGGGTGCACCGGGCGCCCGCCGCCGATAAGGCCTGCGGTCGAAATACTGTGGTGGGGACTGCGGAAGGGCCGGTGCCCCGCCAACAAGCCATCGATGTTCTCACCCAAGACCGAATGGATGCACAGCGCCTCCTGCTGGTCCTCAACGGAAAGCTCGGGCAGGATGCCGGTCATACGACGGGCGAGCATCGTCTTGCCCGATCCCGGGGACCCGATCATAAGCAAACCGAGCTCGCCGGCGGCCGCAAGCGCCATGCCGCGCTTGGCGACTTCCTGCCCCAGCACATCGGCATAGTCGAGCTCGGGCTCAAAGGTCGCCTCAACACCCTCGGAATCCAGATAATGACGCACGGCATCGCCCATGCCGCGAGCAAGCTGAGACAGATGATCGATAAAGCCGCAATCAACGCCCGCGAGTGGCACATGCTGGTCTGACCTGCCGGCGATAAAAGACAGCCCCATGTCGCGAGCCAGCAGCTGAAACGCCACCTCGCCCTTGACGGGAAGCACCGTACCGTCCAAGCCGAGCTCGCCGGCGATAAGGCAGCGATCGAGGTTGTCACGGGGAATCTGCCCATCGGCCGCCAGAACCGCGATGGCGATGGGCAGATCAAAGCCGCTACCGGTCTTGCGAATATCGCCGGGCGCCAGATTGACCGTAATGCCCGAGCGTGGGATCTCGAACCCGGCGGAGCGCATCGCGCAGCGAATACGACCGCGTGACTCCATCACCTCCATACTCGGAATGCCGAGCATTTGGATGCCCGGAACACCACCGGCAAGCGAGACCTCGACCGTGACGTGAATCGCCTCGACGCCACGGATGCAAGCCGCGTGAACGGCAAACGTCTCGAACGCCATCACGACACCTGCCAATCGAACGCGTTGTACTGATGCTCGATCTCAGCGATATGCCCGCCACGAATGGTGACACCCACGGCATCGAAGCGAATCGCCTTGAGCGGATAATGCTCCATGAGATAGCAACTTGCGATGCGGCGGTAGCGGCGTTGCTTTTGGGCGTCCACTGCCTCCTCGGGAAAGACCCGCGTGCTGCAATCCAGTGCAACGCGTCTGGTCTTGACCTCGGCCATCACCACGACATCGTCGAGCTCATCGAGCAGCACCAGATCGGCCTCGCCCTCGGTGCAACGATAACCCTGCTCCAGCAAGGTGTAGCCGCGCTCGTTAAAGTAGTCGATGGTGATCAGCTCGCCCAGCATGCCCAGCTCGCGGGGACTGAGTCCCTTGATAAACTCGGGCGTCATCACCCCGCAGTCGAGCTCGCCGTTTTCCCAACGCTCCTTGAGCTGCTGCGTCTTGCTCTTTTTGCTTGCGGCACTCATGGGGTCTCCTTTCCCGCACGCTGTATTGCCCCGATGATGAGGGCACCTTTCATGCGGGTAAGTACCGGAAGCAAACCAAAAGCTGACCAAATGCCGTCAAAAAACGGGCCGTACGCAGCAATGGTGTTGCATACGGCCCGCTACCAGCAGGTTTATAAAACCCCTGAGGTCCCTGTCTCCACAATTGACCTAGAAAAGGCGCTCAGTCTGCAGAAAGTTTCCGCAAAAGCTCACGCGGTGCAGTGGACAAAGTCCATGTTTGCGAATGGCCTCGATATGCTCGGGGCTTGCATAGCCCTTCGACTCGGCCAGATGGTACTCGGGATACTCGGCGTCGTACTCGACCATCATCTCGTCACGCGTGACCTTGGCCATGATGGACGCTGCGGCGATGCAGGCGATTTTGGCATCGCCCTTCACCACATCGCGCTCGTTGGGAACGGCGCCCAAGGGGTTGCCATCCATGAGGACGCAGTCGGGCTCGAGCCCCGTATCGGCCACGGCGCCCGCGACAGCGGCTCGAATGGCGCGGGCCATGCCCATTTCATCGATATCCTTCGGCGCGATATGGCAAAAACCGATTGCCGTCGCCACCTCGGCAATCTTCACCGAGAGCAACTCGCGGCGCGCGGGCGTGAGCTTTTTGGAATCGTTGATACCCCAGACGCGCGGCTCCATAGGAAGACAGACGGCGCATACCGTCAAAGGGCCGGCCACCGATCCGCGACCTACCTCGTCGACACCAACGACCACCCCATCGCCGCCAAGCTCATGCATAAGCTCGTACATGTCATTGACGCGCTCGCGCTCGGCAAGCTCTTTGTCATGGCGTTTGAGGGCGCGTTCACAAGCCTTGATCACCTGCTGGCGCGGGTCCTCGCGATAATGCTCCACGAGGGCGGGAATCTCCTCAAACGTAGCGCTCGCCAACTCACCGGCAACCTGCGATGCCGAAACCGAGCTCGTCATGTTGGCCATACCAGGCCCTCCTTGCATACAAATCAGATAAAAAGAAGGGCCACCCGAAGGTGACCCTTGTGTCCAAACGAGTGGACAGACGCTGCGATCTTCTTAGCGCTTCTCGGGGATGCGAGCAGCCTTGCCCACCTTGTCGCGGAGGTAGTACAGCTTGGCGCGACGGACGCGACCATGACGGACGACCTCGAGCTTGGCGATCTTGGGGCTGTGAAGCGGGAAGGTACGCTCAACACCGACACCGAAGGACATCTTGCGGACGGTGAAGGTCTCGCGGGCACCGGCGCCGGCCATGCGGATGACGTCGCCCTGGAAGACCTGGATGCGCTCGCGGTCGCCTTCCTTAATGCGGTAGTGAACCTTGACGTTGTCGGCGACGCGAACCTGAGGAATGTCCTCGCGGATCTGCTGACGCTCGATTGCGCGGATGTAATCCATGTGCAATTCCTTACTCTTCTAGAGGTGCCGTACCACCCTGGCCGGCACGTAGTTGAACAAACGTATTCGAGTATACACGCGCGGGTTTCTGCTGCAAGAACAATTTTTTACGCAGACAAAAAGACAAAACCCGCACATGATAACCGCCCGCCTCACGAATGCGACGGGCGGTATGAAGGGGCGCTACGCTAGGCGTCGATGCGCAGGGGGCTAGGCGCTGCGCTTGGCCTCGAGCTTGGCCTGAGCGGCAGCCAGGCGCGCGAGGGGCACGCGATAGGGCGAGCAGGACACGTAGTCCACGTCGGCCACGTTAAACAGGCCCTTGATGGACTTGGGGTCGCCGCCGTGCTCGCCGCACACGCCAAAGTGCATGTCGGGATTGGTGGCGCGGCCCTTCTCGACGGCCAAGCGCACGAGCTCCAGCACCGCCGTGTCGATAGTCTCGAAGGGATTGTCCTTCAGGATCTTCTTGTGCATGTACAGCGGGATGAACTTGGCCTCGGCATCGTCACGAGAGAAGCCGAAGGTCGTCTGCGTGAGGTCGTTGGTGCCAAAGCAGAAGAAGTCGGCATGACGGGCGATCTCGTCGGCGACCATACAGGCGCGCGGCAGCTCGAGCATCGTGCCCACGGGAATGTTGAGCTCGACGCCCTCCTCAGCGGAAACCTCTGCGATCACGCGCTCGATGACCTCGCGGGTCTGGAGATGCTCAGCCGTGATGGAAACGAGCGGAACCATGATCTCGGGGCGCGGGTCGACACCATCCTTGATAAGGCGGGCAGCAGCCGTGGCCACAGCGCGGACCTGCATGAGCGGCAGATCGCCAAAGACGACGGACAGGCGCACGCCGCGCAAGCCCAGCATGGGGTTGGACTCGACCATGCCGTCAATGCGACGCAGGCGGGCGCGTAGGACGGCAAGCTCTTCCTCGCTGGCGCCAGCGGCTTCCTTCTTGGTGATGGCGACCTCGAGCTCTCGAGGATTATCCAAGAACTCATGAAGCGGCGGATCGAGCAGGCGGACGACCACATCGCGACCGGACATGGTCTTGAACATCGCCAGGAAGTCCTCGGTCTGAACCTTGAGCAGGTCGGCCAGGGCCTGCTGCTTTACGGCCTCGTCATCGGACAGGATAAAGCTCTGGATGATGTTCTTGCGGTCGCCCAGGAACATATGCTCGGTGCGGCACAGGCCGATGGCCTCGGCGCCAAACTCGAGCGCGAGTGCAGCATCCTCGGGGTTGTCGGCGTTGACGCGCACGTGGTTGGCGTGGCCGCAGGTCTCGTCCAAGCGAATCTCGTCGGCCCAGGACAGGATGGTGTCCAGGTCGCCGGTGAGCTCGGCCGAAACCAGGTCGACGGCGCCGTCGACGACGACGCCCAGGGTACCGTCGATGGAGATGACATCACCCTCGCACAGCACGCGGTCGCTGCCCTCGATGTGCACGACCTTCTCGGCGGCGTCGATATGGAAGCGCTCGACACCGCAGACGCAGGGCGTACCCATGCCGCGGGCGATAACGGCGGCATGGCTCGTCTTGCCGCCATGGCTGGTCAGGATGCCCTCGGCGGCGACCATGCCCTTCAGGTCGTCGGGGTTGGTCTCCCAGCGGACCAGAATGACCTTGTGGCCCTCGGCGGAACGCGCGACGGCGTCATCACTCGAGAACACGACCTCGCCCACGGCGGCACCAGGGCTGGCGTTAAGGCCGCTGGCCAGGGCCTCGTACTTCTTGGAGGCGTCGAACTGCGGGTGCAGGAGCTGGTCGAGCTGTGCGGGGTCGATGCGGCTCACGGCCTCCTCGCGGGTGATGAGGCCCTCCTCGACCATCTCGATGGCGATGCGCAGGGCGGCGGTGGCGGTGCGCTTGCCCACGCGGGTCTGGAGCATCCAGAGCTTACCCTGCTCGATGGTGAACTCGATATCGCACATATCGCGGTAATGATCCTCGAGCGTCAGGAACACGCGCTCGAGCTCCTCGCCTGCGGACTCGAGGCCCGAGGTGGTCTTGAGGTCGGCGATGGGCTCGGTGTTTCGGATGCCGGCGACGACGTCCTCGCCCTGGGCATTCACCAAAAAGTCGCCATAGAACTCCTTGGTGCCGTCGGCCGGGTTGCGCGTAAAGGCGACGCCGGTCGCAGAGGTCTCGCCCTTGTTGCCAAAGGCCATGGCCTGGACGTTGACGGCGGTGCCGAGCTCGTCGGAAATGCCGTGCTGCTTGCGGTAGATGCAGGCGCGCTCGTTCATCCAGCTGCCAAAGACGGCCTGGATGGCAAGGCGCAGCTGGAGCTCCGGATCGTGCGGAAAAACGGGCTTACCGTCAGCGACCTCGAGCTCGGGATACAGGGTCGCCTCGACGTTCTCGGAGAAGATGCCCTTAAAGGTCTCGACGAGCTCCTGCAGGTCCTCGGCCGAAAGCTCGGAATCGACACGAACGCCGGCGACCAGGCGGGCCTGGGTCAGGGCGTTCTCGAATAGGTCGGCGTCGACGCCCATGACGACGTTGGAGAACATCTGGATAAAGCGACGGTAGCTGTCCCAGGCAAAGCGCGGGTTCTGCGTCTGGGCGATAAGGCCCTGGACGGAATCGTCGTTGAGGCCCAGGTTGAGGACCGTGTCCATCATGCCGGGCATGGAGAACGGAGCGCCCGAGCGAACCGACACGAGCAGCGGATCGGAGGCATCGCCGAGTTTCTTGCCGCAACGGGCCTCGAGGTCCGCCTCGGCGGCAACGATCTCATCGAGTGCGCCTTCGGGCCAGACGTTGCCGGCACCGGAGTACTCGACACAGGTCTGGCAGGTAATGGTAAAGCCACCGGGAACCGGCAGACCGATGCGGCTCATCTCGGCAAGGTTTGCGCCTTTGCCGCCAAGCACGAAGTTCATGGATTTGTCGCCCTCAGTGACACAGGTGCCCTGGGCGTCGGTTCCAAAACGGTAAACCCTCTTGCAATCGCTCACGATACTTCCCCTTCCATGCGCTTACGCGCACGACCGTGGTAACGAATCGACCCGCCGGATGCGGGCCGTGAGGGTACTATACGGCGGGCATTGAGCGGGCTTGCGCAGAGGGCGCGGGGGTTGGTAAACGTGATAAATATGGCGGTAAACGGTAGGTAAAGGTGGTTACCTTATGAAGATACCAATGCAAGATGCTTGCAGGTCAAATGCTAGTTTATTGCTAAATCGCTTTACCAATATCGTGCATTATTTTTAGGTAGTCTTTTAGAGACGGGCATTTTTAGCTACCCCAATAAGCTAGCTTTGCTGGGCTCGGCGGGCGGCGCGGCGGGCACGGGCTTCTTGGATTTCCTCCAAGTGACTAATGATCTCGGAGGCGCTCTCCTCGATCGCCTTACCGTCGGTACGCACAACAAAGCAGCCTAAGCGCTTCATGAGTGCACGGGCTTCCTCAAGCTCGCTGCGCACGCTCTCGGGCTCGGCATAGGAGCCGGCAACGGCACGGGCGTAGTCATCGCCCAAGCGGCTATCGCGAATCTCAGAAATAACGTCGACGGTCGAAATCAGGCCGAACAGGTGCATCGGGTCAACCTCGTAAATCGACTTGGGCGGCTCCATGCCATGGGCCAACGGAACATTGGCGACCTTGTAGCCCTGATAGGCTAAATACATCGACAGCGGCGTCTTGGATGTACGCGACACACCCAGCAGCACGATATCGGCACCCGACAGATCGTCGCAACCACGACCGTCATCGTGCTCAACGAAATACTCCATGGCCTCGATACGATGGAAATACCGATCGTCGGTCTTGTGAATCACGCCCGCCACACCCTTGGGCGGCACGCCGACGAGCGAAGACAGCACGGCGAGCGTCGGACCGATCAGGTCGACCGAGCGAATGTGCAGCATGCCCAAGTAGTCGAGCACGCGAGCACGAAGGGCCGGGTCGACGATGGTATGGAACACGGCGATATCGCGATGGTCGGCATCGACGCGCGGCCCCACAAATGACTTGACCTGCTCCACGGAGGCCACCTTTGGCAGGCGCAAAACGTGAAAAGCCCCTTCATCAAATTGCCCGGACGCCGCAAGCACCACCTCACAAGCGGTATCACCGAGCGAGTCGGAGATAACGATAACGGTGGGACGAGCGGTGACCGGGCAATCCATGCGGGGCTCCTTTTGCGCTTATGCGCAGGCTAGCTTACTTTTTGCGGGCAAGCTCACCGATGTTGGCGATGCCGGAGAAAACGGCCTCGAAGCGGTTGAGCAGCTTAAGGCGATTATCGCGAAGCTGCTCGTCCTTGTCCATGACCATGACCTCATCGAAGAAACGGTCGATGGGCGCGCGCAGGGCGGCGAGGGCGGCAAATGCGGCCGGGTAGTCCTCGGCAGCAAGGGCGGCATCGACGGCGGTCTGAGCAGCCTCGGAGGCGTCGGCGAGCGCAAGCTCGACCTCGCCCATCAGGCTGCGGTCATACTCCGCACCCAGCTCGGGCTTGGAGATATGCGCGGCGCGGGCATAGGCGGTCGCCAGGTTGTCGAACGTCTCAGCGTCGTTCTTGCGGGCCTCGTCGAGGGCGGCGCAGCGGGCGAAGAAGACGGACGGGGCGATGATGTGCACCGCGGAAACGGCGGCGACGGTATCGGCCGGAATCTTTTCGTCGCGGGCCATGCTCACCAGGCGGCCATGGAAGAAGTCACGAACCTGCTGGGCGACCTCGGCGGCGTCGAACTCAATGCCCTGCTCACTGTAGAGTTCGAGGGCAAAGTCGATGAGCGACGTGGGGTCGATCGGCAGACGGTCGCGCAGGATGTTGATAATGCCGATAGCGGCACGACGCAGCGCGTAGGGGTCGGAGGAGCCGGTCGGGGGCTCGCCGATGGCAAAGATACCGGAGATGGTATCGAGCTTGTCGGCGCAGGCCACGATGCAGCCAGCGGTGCCCTCGGGCAGCTCGTCACCGGCAAAACGGGGACGATAGTGATCGCGAATAGCATGGGCGACCTCGTCGTTCTCCCCCATCGCGGTCGCGTAATAACCGCCCATCACGCCCTGCTGGCTCGTGAACTCGACGACGGCGTTGGACACCAGGTCTGCCTTGCACAGGTGTGCGGCGCGAGCAGCGTCGGCGGCAAGATGGGCGCCCAGGTGAGCCTCGCGGGCGATAGCGAGCGCGAGCTGCTCGATGCGCTCGGACTTGGCGAGCACGCTACCGAGCTTCTCCTGGAAGGCAACCTTGGCCAGACGCTCACGGAACTCGTCGAGGGAGATCTTCAGGTCCTCCTCGTAGAAGAACTTGGCGTCGTCCAGACGGGCGCGCACGACGCGCTCGTTGCCGTCGATCACGCGCTCGGCATTCTCGGGCTTGCTGTTGGAGACGACCACGAACTCACGCGTCAGCTTGCCCTCGCCGTCATAGATCGGGAAGTAGCGCTGGTTGGTGAGCATGGACTCGCAGATGATCTCGTGCGGGACCTTGAGGAACTCCTCATCGAAGGTACCGACGAGCACCGTCGGCCACTCGCAGAGGTTGATAACCTCCTCGAAGACCTTCTTGGGCGTATCGACATGGCAGCCGGGACGGGCAGCCTCGACCTCGGCGATACCGGCGAGAATCGCCTCGCGACGGCGCTCGGCAGAGAGCACGCCGGCGTCCTCGAGCACCTGCTCGTAGGCGGCGGGGCTAGCGACAACGTGGTCACCGGGGCCAAGCACGCGATGGCCGCGCGTGGTATTGCCGCTCGTCACGTCGGCAAACGACACGGGCACAACGTCCTCGCCCAGAAGGCAGCAGATCCAACGGACCGGGCGCACGAAGGTGGCGTGCTCGTGACCCCAGCGCTGAGAGCGGTAGTTGGGCCACTGCAGGCCGGCGATGGTCTTCTCGCACAGAGCGGTCAGAATCGGCGTAGCCGGTGCGGAAGGAATATTCTTCTCGGCAAAGACGTACTCGCGGCCGTCGGTGTCCTCGCGACAGACCAGATCCTCGGCAGCCACACCACACTTGCGGGCAAAGCCCTGGGCGGCCTTGGTGGCGTTGCCATCGGCGTCGAAGGCGATGTTGGCCGCGGGACCGCGCTTGACCTCGTGAACCTCATCGGTCGCGGTGGCGACGTCGGCAACGAGCGCAGCCAGGCGACGCGGGCTCGAGATCACGCGGACCTCGCCGTGGGCCAGGCCTGCATCGTCTAAACCCTTGGCGATCATGGTGCCAAGCTGCTTGACGGCATTGTTCAGCGGCGCGGAGGGCATTTCCTCCGTACCGATCTCAAACAGGAAATCCTTAGCGTCTGCCATGGCTTACGCCACCTCGCCTTCCTGGTCGGCATTCTCGTTCACTCCGGCGACCTCGGCCATGTAGGCCTCGCAGCACGCCTTGGCGACGGCGCGGACGCGCAGGATGTAGTTGGCACGCTCGACCGCGGACAGGGCGCCGCGGGCATCGAGCAGGTTAAAGGCGTGACTGCACTTCATGACGCAGTCGTATGCGGGCAGCGGCAGCTTGCGCTCCAGGCAGGAATGGCACTCGGCCTCGTAGTCGTCAAACTTCTGACGCATCATCTCGACGTTGGCAACCTCAAAGTTATAGGCACTGAACTCGCGCTCGTTCTCGAGGAACACGTCGCCGTAGGTCATGGGCGTGCCGTCGGGCAGGTAGCTCCACACCAGATCGTAGACCGAGTTGACGCCCTGGGCGTACATGGCGATACGCTCCAGGCCATAGGTAATCTCGACGGGCACGGGGTCGACCTCGATACCGCCCACCTGCTGGAAGTACGTAAACTGCGTGACCTCCATGCCGTTGAGCCAGACCTCCCAGCCAAGGCCCCAGGCGCCCAGGGTCGGGCTCTCCCAGTCGTCCTCGACAAAGCGGACGTCATGGTCGTTGGGGTCCAGGCCAATGGCGGCCAGCGAACCCAGGTAGAGCTCCTGGGCGTTGACCGGCGACGGCTTGATGAGCACCTGGAACTGATAGTAGTGCTGCATGCGGTTAGGGTTCTCGCCGTAGCGGCCGTCGGCGGGACGGCGGCAAGGTTGAGCATAGCAGGTGCGCCACTCGGCGGGACCGAGCGAGCGCAGCGTGGTCGCGGTATGGAAGGTACCGGCACCGACCTCGGAGTCATAGGGCTGCATAATGACGCAGCCCTGCTCGCCCCAGTACTGCTGGAGGCGCAGGATGATGTCTTGGAAGGAAAGCGATGAAGCGTTCATGCCTCTAATATCCCCTCGTCGAAACGATTACACGGTTAGGTACTGTACTATAGCGGTTTTTAGTCGATAGCGCCGATGCGGTTGAGCGGCCAGTAGCGAACGAGTGCCACGGCCATTAAATCGGAGCGGTCGACCGGCCCAAAATAGCGGGAGTCGGCTGAGTTCTCTCGGTTGTCGCCCATCACCCACACACACCCGTCGGGGACGGTGTAGGGATAGCTCACTTGGGCGCCGGGCGCTTGGACCGAAAGCGGCCAGCTCATGCCCGCCGTATAGTCCTCGTCGAGCGCTTGGCCGTCAACGACCACCTTGCCGTCCTGCAGTTCGACCGTCTGGCCGGCCGTGGCAATAACGCGTTTGACAAGAACATCATGCTCAGAGGTGCCATCGGGGTTGTGAAACACCACGATATCGCCCTGCTTGACGGGCTGACCGAGCTCGAGGCTCACCTTTTGCGCCAGGATCTGGTCGCCAATCTCGATTGTGTCCTCCATAGAGCCGGTGGGCACCACAAAGGGCTCGACCACAAAGGTGCGGATCAGAAAGGTGGCCACAAGCGCGATCGCGATGACCGCGATCCACTCAAAAGCGCCCCTCAACGCGGAATGTTGCGTAGGAACCATACTCACTCCTCGCTCTGCGAATACGAAGCGTCAAGGATCTCCTGCGCGTAAGCGCGCTCCTCGGGCGTGAGCCGCGCAGTCTCGATCAGGTCGGGACGCCAGCGGCAGGTGCGCTCGATGGCGTTCTTGCGACGCCAGGCATCGACCTTGGCGTGATCGCCGCTCACGAGCACCGGCGGCACGCCCTCGCCGTTGAACTCGGCAGGACGGGTGTACTGCGCGTACTCGAGCAGGCCTCCGTCCTCGGCGGTTGAGAACGACTCGTCGACGTTGCTCATCTCGTCACCAAGGGCGCCGGGAATCAGGCGCACGACAGCGTCGGCAACGACCATAGCGGGCAGCTCGCCGCCCGTGAGCACGTAATCGCCGATCGACAGGCGCTCGTCGGCATACGCATACGCGCGCTCGTCGACGCCCTCGTAACGGCTGCACACAAACAGCAGGCGCTCGCTTTTGAGCAGGCGCTCGGCCACATGCTGCGTAAAGGGCTCGCCGCACGGGGTGAAGAACACCACCGTCGGCTTGGGACCCTCCGCACTAATGGCCTCGATGGCCTCTGCGATAGGCTCGACCTTCATGAGCATGCCCTGCCCGCCGCCGTACGGCTCGTCATCGACGGTACGATGGCGGTCGTGCGTCCAGTCGCGCAGGTTATACGCCTTAAAATCAAAAAGGCCGGCCTTGCGGGCGCGGCCCAGGATCGATGTGGACATGACGGGCTCAAACATCTCGGGAAAGACCGAAAGGGTCTCGATCAGCATGTTGTCCTCCCTACTTGTCCATATCGATCAGACCATCCATAACGTGGACGGAAATTGTTCCTGTGTCGGGAAGATCGAGCACAACCTGCTCGATCACGGGAATCAGTACCTCGCCGTACCGATCGCCCTCGACAACCCAAACATCGTTAGCGGGCGTCGACATGATCTCGACGATCGTGCCGAGCGAACCGAAGCGCTCGTCGACCACCTCGCGACCCATCAGGTCGGTATAGGCAGCGTCGAGCGAATCGAGCTCAAAATCGTCACGACTTGCCAGCACGTAGCATCCCGTGATGCCCTCGGCGGCCGTCAAATCGTCAATGCCCTCAAACGAGACCAGATCGCCATCGCCCGCATCGGTGACGGACACGACCGTGCAAAAGCGGTCGCGCTTGAGCGCCGGCGGCGTCAGGGCGACGCGCATACCCGGCTCTAATACAGAAGGAAGCCCCCGCAGCGGCTGCGCGAGGACCTCCCCCTTCCTTCCGTGCGGCTTGACCACACGGGCGATGTTTTTGTACTGGGACCTCAAGGTCCTAGCCCAGAACCTCGACCTCGACAGCAGTGTCGAGGCGAGCGGCCAGCGCACGGGCGAGCGTGCGAATGGCCTTGATGGTACGGCCACGACGGCCGATGACCTTGGCGACGTCATCCTCGGCGACCGAAACCTCAATCGTAGAGGCGTCGTCACCATCGATGACCTCAAGGCTCACGGAATCCGGGTCGTCGACGATCTGAACAACGAGATATTCGACGAGATCGGCGATGCGATCTGAGAGCATTGCCTCACCCTCGAGCTGTGCAGCGTCAACCTCAGGCACGATTTACTCCTCGGCGCCCTCAGCGGCCTCAGCGGCAGCCTTAGCGGCCTCGGCCTCTTTGGCGAGCTGCTTCTTGGACTTCTTGACGACGGTCTCGGTCTTCTCGCCCTCGTTGGCGGCCTTGACCAGAGCGGCGACGGCGTCGGTGAGCTGAGCGCCCTTGGACTGCCAGTCGGCGATCTTCTCGAGGTCGAGGTTGATGGTCTTGGGGGCGGTCATCGGGTTGTAGCGGCCAACCTCCTCGATGATACGACCGTCACGCGGGGCGCGGGAATCGGCGACGACGACACGGTAGTACGGACGCTTCTTAGCGCCGTGACGAGCAAGGCGAATCTTGACTGCCAAAGGAAACTCCTCCAACCAAGCAGCTTTAGGCTGCAACTACAAACAAACAGTTGAACATAATACGCCATCGACGCGGGCAGGTGAAGTCCGTGAGACCAACTTCTTCGGTGTAGTCGAGGGCAAATCCATATCTTAGACAAGAATTCGGGATTTGCAAGCACATACACGCACCCCACATGAGCTGCGCGGTATACTCATGACATGGAAAGACGCGAACATACATACGGTTATGAGGATGCCATGGGCGTCACGCCGCCTCCCTGGACGGGTCCGGCGGTGGGCCTGATGGACCTCGATGCGTTTTTTGCGAGCGTGGAAATGCTCGATCATCCCGAATGGCGCGGAAAGCCACTCATCGTGGGTGGCGATGCCGATTCGCGTGGCGTCGTGTCCACGTGTTCGTATGAGGCACGTCGCTTTGGCGTGCACTCCGCTATGCCCTCGGCCGAGGCGCGGCGCCTCTGTCCGCAAGCCATTTGGACGCATGGGCATTTTGATCGCTATCGTGAGGTCAGCGCGCAGGTCATGGCGATTCTCGCCGAGGAGACGCCGCGCGTGGAGCGCGTATCCATCGACGAAGCCTTTATCGATATCACACCGGGCCGCTTTGCGCCCGAAGACCCGCTGCTGGTTGCGCGGCGCATAAGCGACCGCGTGGCAGCGCTGGGAGTGACCTGCTCCATTGGCGTGGGCTGCAACAAGACGGTCGCAAAGATCGCAAGCGAGCGGGATAAGCCGTTTGGGCTGACCATCGTGCGCCCCGGAACCGAGCAGCGCTTTTTGGCCGCGCTGCCGGTATCTGCCATGAGCGGCATCGGGCGCTCGGCCGAGGAGCGACTGCGCCGCATGCGCATCTACACGCTCGGCGAGCTGTCACGTGCACCGGAATCCACCTTGGCCTCTATTTTTGGTGTCAACGGCGAACGCATGCGCCAGCGTGCGCTGGGACTCGAGGTTTCCGAAGTCACGAGTCTGGACGAGGAACGCGAGGTTAAATCGGTGAGCAATGAGCGCACCTTTGCGAAAGATTTGACTGAGCGTGGGGACATCGAAGCGGCGATTGCGTTGTTGGGAGAGTCAGTGGGACGCCGCCTGCGCCGTCAGGGACTAACGGGCGCCACGGTGACGCTCAAGCTCAAGTATTCGTATGGAAGCGGGCGAACGGCGCAGCGGCGGCTTCCCCACCCCACCGACGACGAGAATATCTTTGTTGCCGTGGCGCTCGAGCTGCTCGACAATATCTGGCAAGAAGGCATGCACGTGCGTCTGGCAGGTATCGGCATGAGCGACTTCAACCACCAAGGCGGTATCCAAACCGACCTGTTCTGCGAAGTCGATGACCGCGGGGCCCAATCCAGCGACCGACGCGACCTCTCCGTCGCAATTGACGCCGTCCGCGACAAGTTCGGCGACACCGCCCTATCCTTCGGCCGCCAATCCCGCTTCAACGATTAACCGCCTTTGGGCAAAAAGAAAGCCGGGCAGGTGCGGAAAACCGCAACTGCCCGGCGATATGCGTGAGGGTAGCTAAAACCCCCGTCTCAAATGAGCTACTAGAGGAGATTGAGGGGGAGCTGGGGAGCGTCTCCCCAGAGTTTCTCGAGGCGGTAGAAGTCGCGGGCTTCGGGAGTGAAGACGTGGACGACAACCGAACCGTAGTCCATGAGCATCCAGGTCTTCTGCTCACGGCCCTCGATGGAGAACGGATGCTCGCCGCAAGCCTCGGCGACCTTCTCCTCGATCTCGTCGACGATCGAATCGACCTGACGGTTATTGGTACCGGTGGCGAGCACAAAGTAATCGCACACGTCGGAGAGCTCGGTCAGATCGAGCACCTGCACGTCCTCGCCTTTCTTGTCGTAGGCGGCCTGCGCGGCGGCGCGGGCGACATCCTCGGCGGCGACACCGCTCGTGGACAGCGAGGCAGCGGTGCGGTCGGACGTGGCAACGAAGCTCTTGTGCTCCACACCTTCAAGAATCTGCTCGTCGGTCATGGTCTCGTCGGCCATGGAATACCTCTTTCTAGACAGCCCGAGCTAGCGTAGCTGGGCGTAATGGTTGTAAATCGAAATAGCCGTGGGATAAAGATAGCGCCCGGACTGGATCACATAGACCAAACCCTGCGCAAAACAGGAGAAGAACAACTCGTCAAGCGTCGACTCCCCCATCATCTTGCGCAGCGCGTGGGCATAATCACCATGGCGGTTGGGCTCGATGGCATCGGCCACAAAGACCACCATATCGAGCGGCGTCATGTCGCAGGCGCCCACGGTGTGACGGTCGACAGCTTGGAAAACGGCCGGCGATAGCTCGGGAAATAGCTGCGGAAGCTCATAGGCGGCAACAGGGCCATGCAAAAGCGGCGTCGCGGCAGACGGAGAGCCGGCAATCTTAATGCCGTAATGCAGGGCGCGCGTGACCAGCTCGTCGTCGGAGAGCACTTTGTCCCAGTCATGGATCAGGCCGGCGGCAGCGGCATCAAAGCGGTCGACACCGTATACCTCGGCTAGGTGCAGCGCAGTCTCGGCAACCCCGAGCGAATGAACGTAGCGTTTACGTTTATCCTTCATGCGCACATCGAGCAACTCGTGGATACGCGTCAATAGCGCGCGCTCGTCGCCCTCAAACTGGTCTTCTACCGACAACGTTCTCCCCCATCACTCAAAATCTTCTTGACCCAGATCGGTATACAGCCCGCGTTTACGAATATAGCCGAGCACGGACTCGCTCGTAAGATAGCGCACGCTCATGCCACGGGCAACTCGCTTGCGAATGTTCGTCGAGCTGATCGCCAGCGCCGGAATCTGGATATAACGCACGTCAAACGGCAGGCCCGACTCTTTAATTCGGGCACGCGCCGTATCGATATCAAAGCCCGGTCGCGTCGCCGCAATAAACGTGGCAAGCTCGGCGATTCGGTCAGCATCATGCCAGGTCACAATATCTATAATCGCGTCAGCGCCCGTAATAAAGTAGAGCTTTACCTGAGGCGGGTAAAAGTCGCGAAGGGCATGAAGCGTATCGGCCGTATAGGTCACGCCCGGACGGTCGATCTCGAATCGGCTCGCCAAAAAAGCCGGATTCGCAGCGGTGGCGAGGACCGTCATGGCATAACGGTCCTCGGCAGGCGTCACCGGTTTGTCGAGTTTAAAGGCAGGCGAGCCGGCCGGCATAAAGAGCACGGCGTCCAAATCGAGGGACTCACGCGCCTGCTCGGCGGTCACCAGATGCCCGTAATGGATGGGGTCAAAGGTGCCACCCATAATGCCGAGCCTAAACTCCTGGCCGCCCTCTATGGGAAGCTCGGGCAGACCGATTCCACCGCGCAGCGACATGGCTTACTCGCCCTCCGAGGTCTCGGCATCGTCCGCGGCATCCGCCGCATCGACAACCTCGACGCCCTCATCCGGGGCATCGGTCACGCCAAGGGCCTCAACGGCAACGTCCTCGCCAGCGTCCTCGAGCTCCTCGTACTCCGAGAAGTCCTCAGCGCCCTCAAAGTCAAAGGCGCGCTGGCAAATGCGAACCTCGTCGCCCGCACGGCAGCCGGCCTTCTCGAGCGCATCGTCGACACCCATGCGCGCAAACTTATGCTGCAGGTAGATGACGGCCTCCTCGTTTTCCCAATCGGTCTGGATGACCATGCGCTCGATGGCGCGACCGACCACGCGGAAGGCGTGGGGCTCTTCCTGAACAATACGGAAACGCTTCTCACGCTGCAGGCGACGGCGCTCCCACTCATCGTCACGCAGATCGACCGGCTCATCGGAGACAGCCAACTCGGTGCGCAGCTTAGCCACCTGCTCGCCCACGGCAAGCATCAGCGTGTTGAGGCCGGCGCCCGTTACAGCAGACACGGCAAAGAACATATGTCCATCGTCGAGCGCAGCGCGTTTGAGGTCGGCAATCTTGTCAGCCGTGCCCGGCGCATCGCACTTGTTGGCGACGACGATCTGCGGGCGCTCCGAGAGCTCGGCGCCATACTGCTCGAGCTCGCGGTTGATGATGCGATAGTCCTCGACCGGATCGCGATCCTCAAAACCGCCCGTCATGTCGACGACATGCATGATCAGGGCCGTGCGCTCAATGTGGCGCAGGAACTGGTGACCCAGGCCCTTGCCCTCGCTCGCGCCTTCGATAAGACCGGGGACGTCGGCAACGACGTAAGAATATTCGCCGGCACGCACCATGCCCAGATTGGGCACGAGCGTGGTAAACGGGTAGTCGGCAATCTTGGGGCGGGCGGCACTCATACGCGCGATGAGAGAGGACTTGCCAACCGAGGGAAAGCCCACGAGCGCAGCATCGGCCATAAGCTTCATCTCGAGCTCGATCCAGTGTTCCTCGGCGGGCTCGCCTAGCTGGGCAAACGCGGGCGCGCGACGCACCGACGTCACAAAGTGAGTGTTGCCCAGGCCGCCGGCACCACCGGGCGCCACGACGACGCGCTCGCCGTCGTGTACCAGGTCGGCAATCTCGAACATCGGGGTCTGCGTCTCGGGATCGAGCTCGCGAACTACGGTGCCCATGGGGACATTGAGAATCAGGTCCTCGCCGCTCTTACCATTGCGGCGAGCACCCTGGCCATGCGTTCCGCGCTCAGCACGAAAGTGATGCTTAAAGCGGTAATCGATCAGCGAAGACAGCTGAGCATCGGCCTGGATGACGACATTGCCGCCACGACCGCCGTCGCCGCCATCGGGGCCGCCCTTGGGGACAAATGCCTCACGCCTAAACGACATGCATCCGGCTCCGCCGTCGCCGCCGCACACGTTAATGCGGCTGATATCGGTGAACTGTGACAACAGAATCGCCTCCTACAAAAAAGAGGGAGACCCTTGAATCCTAAAACTCAAGTGCCTCCCACATATGTGCTCTATGAAGGGTGAATTACGCGTTCGCGAGCGGGCGTACGCTGACCCTGTGCTTGATACCCTTGTGGAACTCAACGGTACCGTCGACCAGCGCGAACAGCGTGTCGTCCTTGCCACGGCCAACGTTCTCACCCGGGTGGATGTGAGTGCCGTGCTGACGGACGAGAATCGTGCCCGTGGTTACCGTCTGGCCGGCATAGCGCTTCGTGCCAAGGCGCTGACCGCGGGAGTCACGGCCATTACGGGAGGAACCGAGTCCTTTTTTGTGTGCCATTGTGTATACCTACTCTTTCGTTACGAGTGTAATCTACTCGGCGACGGGAGCCTCGGCAACAGCCTCGGCCTCTGCCTTGACAGCCTTCTTGGCGCGGGACGTAGCCTGGACCTTCACGATCTTCAGCTTGGTGAGCTGCTGACGGTGACCCTTCAGACGACGATAGCGCTTACGCTTGTGGAACTTGAAGACCAGCTGCTTCTCGCCCTTGAACTGCTCAACGATCTGAGCGGTAACCTTGGCCTTGGCCAGCTTGTCGGGATCGGTGACGATCTTCTTACCATCGTTGAGGAAGATAACCGGCAGGGTGACCTTGTCGCCCTCATTGCCCTCGATCTTCTCGACGGTGATGACATCGTCGGTGGCGACCTTGTACTGCTTGCCGCCCGTGTTAACGATTGCGTACATGTTTACTTGCCCTTCATGCATCAGTTAGTGCAACAGCCGAATATAGTAGCAGGCGAAAATACCCCCGTCAACGAGTATGTGGAGCAAATCCACAAGTTCGCACAGGTATGGGGCTGACGAGTCGGCCCTCGTCGTCCTCGCATGCTTGATTCTGACGCTCGACATCGTAGGAGCAGATGGTCACGAGGTCTTGCATACCGGTGGAAACAATAGGTGCATCCACGCCCGGGGTCAAGCCCTGCAACAAAACATCAGCAGCGGAAAGCAAAATTTCCGGACGCATGGAGCCCTCGTTGTCGGCATGGGTGTCGAGCATGAGCACCAAATGGTCCAGGCACTCCCCCGCCGTAAGCTCATAGCCCACGAGCGTGTGATCCAAATCCAAGCGCTTACTCTTTTTGCCACGCGCGTAGTCGATGCCATGGTCCGCGCGCAGCGTGTCGATCGCACGACGCACCTCGTCGGCGCTTACGGGCGCCTCGGGATCCAAGTGTAGGTCGATGCGATACGACAGGCGCGTGAGCTGCGCCGTCAACGCCGGCGTGCGCACGTCGATGTACGCTGCCTCGATGGGTGCCAGATCGGTCGGAGACGCCGCAGCCAAGCGCCCAAACGCCTCGTCGAGCGCCACGAACTCGGTCATAAACAGGTCATACCACTCGCAGGTCGACGACGTACCCACCGGTAGCGCCGAAGAGAAGCCCACGCGCATGTGCGGAGAAAAGCCCTGCGTGACGGCATAGGGAAGTCCCGCACGGCGCACGATGCGCTCTATGGTATGGATTACTTCGAGATGGCCCAGGTACTTAAGGCGATCGCGCTTGCCATAGCGAACACGAAGCCTAAAGAGCGTGGGGTTGTCGGTCAGGCGCTCACTCATGCGCGGTCACCCATCAATACATTCTTGGCGTGGAGCGTGGGGCAGATTCCGCAGCCGGTGCACGACGTGCGGGTGCAGTCGGGAGTCGTGACGCCCTCGAGCGAGCGACGGTACTCGCGCTCGAGGAAGCCGCGCGTGCAGCCGGGGCTCACGTGCTCCCACGGCAGGCGCCAGTCCAACTCGTAGGGCAGGTGCACAAGCTCATTGAGGTCGATGCCGTTTTTGGCAGCAGCCTCCTTCCAGTTATCGAGCGAGAAATGCTCTACCCAGGCGTCAAAGCGAGAGCCCGCGCGCCAAGCATCGATGATGACAGGCGTCATGTCACGACCGGCGCGGGACAGTGCGGCCTCGATGAGCGAGGTCTCGGCATCGTGGTAATGCACGCGGACGGCACGGTTGCGAACGCTCGTGACAAGCAGCTTCTGGCGACGCTTGACGTCGTCGTAATCGAGCTGCGGGCACCACTGGAACGGCGTGGCAGCCTTGGGAATAAAGACCGAAACCGAGATCGACACCGAGATCGAGCCGCGACGAGCCTTGGGCACCACGGAACGACCGAGCTCCAGCACGTGATCGGCCAGATTGGCGATGGCCACGATGTCCTCGTCGCGCTCGCCGGGAAGGCCCATCATAAAGTAGAGCTTCATGCGGTTCCAGCCGGCCTCGAAGGCTGCCTTGGCCGCACGGTCCAGGTCCTCCTCGGTCACGTTCTTGTTAATGATGTCGCGCATGCGCTGGCTGCCGGCCTCGGGCGCGAACGTCAGGCCGCCCTTCTTTTCGCCGGCGACCGACTCGGCCATATCCACGCCAAACGAATCCAGGCGCTGCGACGGAATAGACACGCGAATACCCGTATCCTCCAGGCGGCGGTTGAGCCTGCCGAGCACGTCGCGAATGCAGGAGTGGTCGGTCGTGGAGAGCGAGGTCAGCGACACCTCGTCATAGCCGGTCTTTTCCAGACCCTGAATCACCGACGAGACGATCTGGTCGGCCGAGCGCTCGCGCACCGGGCGATACGTCATGCCGGCCTGACAAAAACGACAGCCGCGGGCGCAGCCGCGCAGGATCTCGATAGACAGGCGGTCGTGAACCAGCTGCGCATAGGGCACGCACGACTGCGACAGCGGATTCGTGGCGCCGAAATCCTCGACGACGCGCTTGTAGACCACGGTCGGCGCATCCTTGCCCTCACGCGGCACGGTGTAGCCATGCGGCGAGCAGGGCTCGTCGTGACGAACCTCATAGAGCGACGGCACGTAGTTGCCGGCAATGGATGCAAGCTGCTCAACAATCTGCTCGCGCGGGACTCCTTCGTCGCGCAGGCGGCGATGCAGCTGGCAGGTCTCGAGCAGCGATTCCTCGCCCTCGCCGATGAGGATGGCATCGAAGAAGGCCGCGTACGGCTCGGGGTTGTACACCGAAGGACCACCGGCGATGATAATGGGGTCGTCCTCGGTGCGGTCGGCCGCCAACAGCGGAATGCCAGCGAGGTCGAGAGCCTCGAGGAAGTTCGTCACCGCCATCTCATGCGGCACATGCAGACCGACGATATCAAACGAAGCGACCGGCGCTGCACCCTCGAGCGACAACAGCGGAATACCCGCCTCGCGCATGGCGTCACCCATATCGGGCCACGGCACATAGCCGCGCTCACAGGAGATGCCCTCGGCCTGGTTAAGGATGTTGTAGAGGATGGCGATGCCCTGGTTGGGCAGACCAACCTCGTACACATCCGGGTAGATCAGGCAGCAACGGTAGTCGGCATCGGCCTTGGAAAGCGTGCCCCACTCGTGATCGATATAGCGACTCGGCTTCTCGACCTTGGCGAGCAACGGCTCAATTAAATGAAAACAGTCTTGGTATGCAACGCGCAACGGAAAACCCCTAAGCAGCGAGATCTGATGCGTCCTGATAGGACGCCATAGGACGGGTAGCGCCCGCGACCGTGGTCACCAGATCGCGAACGCGGGAGAACGTGGCAGTGACCACCTCGTTGGCACGGCTGTAGTCGACATCGCGCTCGTAGAGCGAAACGAGCGCACGGCCCATGCCATAGGTGCCCGCGGCAGCAGTGAGCGCCTTGACGGCAAACCCAATATGCGGCGTCTGCTTGACGAGCGCGCGGGTGACCGCGCGGATCACAAGACCGCCGGCAAGCACGCCCGCGACCTCGTAGCCGCGCTCAGGCTTAATGCCGCGTCCAAAGACGGCAGCGAGCTCAAAGAGCATGCCCACCTGCGCCAGCGCCATAACGGGATAATCGGCGCCCGGCAAAAACACCAGCGCACCGGTCGCCATATTGGTGAGCGCGCACGAGGTGATGATACGATTAGCTGCCGCGATGCGCATAAAGGCAAAATTCGCCGCAAAAGCCGTTTCCTTGTCGGTGCGATCGAGAATCCAGCGGGCAAGCGTCTCGAGCAGATACGTCTTATCGGTTGCCGCCACCACGCCGAGCATGGGCGTGGATTCCTCGATAAACGGCACCTCCACAGCAGACTCGGCAAGCACGCACACGGGGGCGCCGGCGATCACGAGCTCCTGCACGGCACTCTCCAAGCGGTCGGAGCCGCACGAGAGCACCAGCACCACATCGGTATCGGTCTTTGGAGCAATTCGCTCCTCCCCCAGACGCTCGACGCGCACAATGCCCGAGGTCGTCCGCGGCACAAAGGCGTCACGCACCGTCTCGGCCAGAAAGCGCGAGGCGGACGAATCCAAATAGACCGAGACGCGCACCGGCGTATCGGAATCCTTCTTAACGGACGCGCCCATCTTAAAAGCGCGGGTCAGCTTATCTACGGGAATTTTCATAGCAAACCCCTCCAGCGGTTACGCGGCGCCCGAACGATGCCGCCATATGGATTGTACGATACCCACCGTCAGCAGCTGAATCATCATCGAAGACGAACCGAAGCTAATAAACGGTAGCGGAATACCGGTAATCGGCATCATGCCAATGCACATGCCGATGTTTTCGAAGGTCTGGAACGCCCACATGCCAACGATGCCCACACACGATAGGCGCAAGAACAGCGACTCACACTTAAAGGCGACGCGAATCGTCGAAAAGATCAGCAGCACGTAGAGGCACAGGAGCAAAAAGGAACCGCAAAAGCCAAAGGTCTCGGATAGGAAGGCGAAGACAAAGTCGGTGTGGAACTCAGGAAGAAAGCCGCCGGCCGACTGCGTCGCATGGCCCAAACCCTTACCAAAGAAGCCGCCCGAGCCAACGGCGATAAGCGACTGCTGCAGGTTGTAGGCATCGTCCGAATCGGCATTATCGGGGTCGATAAAGACCGTCAGGCGGTTCATCTGATACTGCTTGATGAGCACATCGTGGCCGAGCAACGAATCAAAGACCGAATCGAGCGCCAGGACGAGGGCCACCAGGCCCACAAGCAGGGCCAGGGTCGACAGCACCCATTCGCGGCGCGCACCGCTCATGCAGATGACGATGGCGCCCGAGACCAGCACGACCAGGCCCGAGCCCAGGTCGCCCATGGCAACGACGGCCAAAAACGGGATGGACAGCATGCCGCAGAGCTTGACGTAGTCGCGAACGGTATCGATGCGGCCGTTATACTGCGAGCCAAGCGTGGCGATAAAGAAGATGGTGATGAGCTTGGCAAGCTCGACCGGCTGGAATGTCAAGCCGATACCGGGAATCTTGATCCAGCCTGTCATGCCCAGACCGCCCGTATAGGACAGACCCGGAATCTTGGGCGAGAAGATCACGATCAGGTCGATGACGAGCAACGCCGTCGAAAAATTGGAAATACCGCGCAGATCGGTACGCCAGACGAGCACCGCAAGCACCGCGCCAATGCCAATGCCCAGCAGGTGGCGCGAGAATGAGGCGTCGGCCTTAAACTGTGACGCCGACCAAATAATGATGGCGCCATAGGCAACGAGCGCGACGGTAGCCAGCAGCACACCGATATGCACCTTTTGGCGAAACGTACCGCGCGAGGCCGAAAGTTGCTTGTTGACGCGGTCCAGGCTGCTGCGAGAGCCGGTCTTGGTTGAACGGAACAGATCCGCCGGAGAAAAATCCATCGCAACCTCCTATCGAACCGAAGAATCGCCCGAGGCCGAAGAGGTATCGGGCTCGTCATAAATCACGCCGAGCACGTCGCGCACGACATGCATCGCGGTATCCGAACCACCGCCGCCCTGCTCCAGGACAGTAGCGATGACATACTTGGGATCATCGGCCGGTGCATAGGCGCAGAACCACGCGTATTCGTCCTCGCCGCTTTTCTCGCCCGTGCCCGACTTGCCGTACACCTGCGGCGTCAGGGTGCCAAAGTGAGCCGCCAGGGACGTCGATGCCGTGTAAATCACGTCGTGCATGCCGTTGCGAACAAGAGTCAAATCCGAATCGCTGTTGATCTTGGCCTCCAGGCGCTTCTTCTTGCCCTTGCCGTTGTACTTATAGGCATCGCCGTCGCCATCGCGCGACACGGCAGACAAAAACACGTGAGGCACGTACTGTTTGCCGCCGTTGGCAAGACCCATATAGGCGCACGCCATCTGCAGGGGCGTCACCAAAATGTCGCCCTGGCCGATGGCAATGTTGGTCATATCGCCGGCATTCCACTTGCGGTCCTCGGCAGAGGCGTCGGTAAAGTACGACTCTTTCCACTCGGCATCGGGAATACGGCCCGCGCCCTCACTCGGCAGATCGATACCGCAGGTCTTGCCTAGGCCCCAGCGACGAAAGACCTCCTGCAGGCCCTCGGAATGTTGCTCGTCATAAAAGAAGGCCTTGCCCATGTCGTAGAAGACGGGGTCGCACGAGTTGGCGATACCCGACTGCAGCGTCATGGTGCCGTGGCCAGACGTCAGCCAGCAGCGCTTGCCCCAAGCCTTGCCCAGGCCCGTCCAATAGCCCGTGCAGTTGGTTGTCTGCGTTGAAGTGTAGGTTCCAAACTCAAGACCGGCCAGTGCCGAGAGCGGCTTGATGGTCGAGGCCGACATGTACTGTCCGCTAATGGCGCGGTTGAGCAGCGGGTGCGAACCCTTGTCATCATTGAGCTCGGTCCACACGTCATTTGAGATGCCGCCGATAAAGACGGACGGATCGAACTTGGGCTCGCTCGCCATGCCCAGAATCTCGCCGTTGTTGGGATCGAGGCACACCACGGCGCCGTTGCCGGCGTTGCTGTAGCCCGTGGTCTTGGCGAGTTCGATAGCGCTCGCCAACGCCGTCTCGCAGGCTTGCTGAATCTTGAGGTCAAGCGTGAGCTTAATGTCGGAGCCGGCCTTGGCGGGCACGGCGCCGGCCTGACCAGTCACGTTGCCCGAGGCATCGACCTTGACGGTCTGCTCGCCACGAATACCCTGCAGCAGGTTTTCGTAGTAGCTCTCAACACCCGCCTGGCCCACGATATCGCCCGACTGGTACGTAATCCGGCCAGCAGAAGCATCATCATCGCCAGAGGTTTTCTTATTCTGGGCCTCGAGCTGCTCGGAGGTAATGGTGCCGGTATAGCCCAAGATATGGCATGCCGTCTCGCCATATGGATACTGGCGCTCGGTGCGCTCGGCAATCTTCACGCCAGGGAACTCGCCGGCGTGCTCCTGAATATAGGCAACCGTGGAGCGGCGCACGTCCGTCGCGATGGTATGCAGGCTCTGGGCGCCCTCGGAATTGTCCTGGATATTGCGCAGCACCGCGACGTAGGGCATACCGAGCACGTTGGCAAGATGGCGAACCAGCACAGTGTCATCGGCCAGGTCGCGATAGGCGACAACGGCAAGTGAGGGACGGTTTTGCACAAGTGCCACGCCATTGCGATCAAGGATTCGCCCGCGCACAGCGGGTGTGGTAACGGTGCGCGTCTGATTGCTATTAGCCTGCTTTTCGTAATAGTCCGACGAGACCATCTGCATACCCCACAGCTTGACGGCAAGCGCCGCGAACATCGCGCCCACACCCGTGGTGAGGATGGAGAAGCGGCCCTTAAAGGCGGTCGCCGCGGTATTGCCCTCGCCCTCGGTGGCGCGCGGGGCCGTTCCATGCTGCGTATCGTAGGTAAAACGGGAATCGCCGCGACGCATGATGACCAGCGCGACCACGATGGCCACAACCAGCACGATACCGGCGATAATAACCGTCATCTGGGAAGACATCTACAGGCCTCCCCTATTTGAGCTTACGGGTCTTGGGCTTAAAGCGCATGCCCGTCTGGCGTCCGCCACGTGCCGAGAATCCATAACCGGACTGCGGCACGACGCCGGACATCAAAAACGGAATGGCAACCAGACCCGTCAGGATCGAAGACGGCAGCGCATGGCCGAAGATCGCCACGACAAAGCTCGTCTCCAAACCCATAAACAGCAAGATGATGCTGTAGATCACATTAATAACGAGCGCGAAGGCACCCACAGTGATGCCGCGCGCACTCGGGGTACCGCCCGTCTGACCGGCGGCGCTATGCACCAGGGCAAAAGAACCCACGGTCAGCAGGAGCGACATAACGCCCACCGGCACGGCAGCGGAAAGGTCATAGAACAAGCCGCTGCAAAAACCGCATACGACGGCACGGGTCGGGTCGCCCGAGAACACGCTTAGGCACACCAGGATAATCATAAAGTTGACGCGACCGCCCGCAATGGAGATCTGCGGTGCCAGGCCTGCCTGCAGCAGCACGCACACGATGGCGGCGATTACAAACGTGCGGGAGCTCATCCCCTGCTCGTGTAGATCCATGGACATGCCCCCTATTCGCTCGAGCCGGAATCGGTCGTCTCGGACGTGTCGGAACCGTCATCCGGGCTCTCGTCCTTCGTCTTGGTCGCAGCATCGCGCGACGTTCCCTGCGGCGTGCTGTTGGCCGTGTTCACGTCCTCATCCGAGGCCGACTGTTCGTCGGTCAGCGAGGTAATGACCAGCACTTCCTCGTTATTCTCGGCCGTCGTCTGGGCGCGCACCACAATGGTGTAGTACACGTCGTTAGCCGATTTCTCAACCGACGAGACGGTGCCGAGCGGTAGACCCTTGGGGAACACACCGCCAATACCCGAGGTCACGATGATGTCGCCAACCTTAACGTCGGAATCGACGCTCACATACTCAAGACGCAGCGTACCGTCAGCCTGACCCTGCAGCATGCCCTGGGCGCGCGTGTCCTGCACCATGGCGGACACGCCCGAGCTCTCATCGCCAATCAGACGCACGGTGGACGTCTTGGCCGAGACCTCGATAATCTGGCCTATGACACCGGCAGAACTCGTCACAGGCATGTTGATGGTAAGCCCGTCGGCAGAACCCTTGTCGATGGTGACGGTCGAGGTCCAGGCATCGCCCGAAGCGCCGACGATACGAGCTGCGGTTGATTTGAGGTTGTAGGTCGACTGGAGGCCGACCAGCCCCTCCAGACGCTCGGCGGTCTTTTGAGCCTCGGAGAGCTCGGCAACCTTAGAGGTCAGTTCCTCGTTTTGCTTCTTAAGCTCGTCAAGCGTGTCCTGCGACGCCGTAAGGTTAGAGAACACATTGCCGATCGCATTGAAGGGAGCCGCCACAGCCGAGCCCACAAAGCGCACCGGCGAGGTAATCGTCGTCACGCCCGAGCGCACGGCATGAATCGGCCCGGCCTCGCCCTCACGGATATAAAACGTGAGCAGCAACACCGAAATCAGGCTGAAAACAATCAACGGGCGCATACCCGTTGATTGTCGCTTGGTATTCAGATTTGTAGAGAAACCCGAAGATCGTGCCAAATGGAATCCACCTTTTGGAAATTAAGCATTGGTCTGGACGAAGCCGCCATCAAACGCATTGGCCTCGAGCACGCGGGCACAGCCGTTAACAACGTTATCGAGCGCCGTGGGGCTGACGTTGACCGAAACGCCGGTCTCATCGCGCAGGCGCACGTCGAGACCGCGCAGCAGCGCGCCGCCTCCAGTCAGCAAAATGCCATAGTACATAAGGTCCGAGGCAAGATCGGGAGGCGTAGCGTCGAGCGCGTCCTTGACGGCCTTGGCCATCTCGTCGAGCGGCTTGTTGAGTGCGCGACGAATCTCCTCGCTCTCGATGCGCACGGTCTTGGGCAGACCGGTGATCACGTCGCGGCCGTTGACCTCGACGTCGAGCTCGTCCTTGAGCGGCACGGCGGAGCCGACCTTAATCTTGATGTCCTCTGCCGTACGCTCGCCGATGGCAAGGTTGTAGGCATCGCGAACGTGCGTGAGGATAGCCTGGTCGAACTCATCGCCGGCAATACGGATGGACTGCGAGACGACGATACCGCCCATAGCGATAACGGCAACCTCGGTGGTACCGCCACCGATGTCGATGACCATGGAGCCGGTGGGCTCCTCGACGGGCAGGTCGGCGCCGATAGCGGCAGCCATGGGCTCTTCGATCAGATAGGCCTGGCGGGCACCGGCCTGGATCGTGGCCTCAAAGACAGCGCGCTTCTCGACCGACGTGACGCCGGAGGGAACGCAGACGACAACACGCGGACGCGGAGTCCACGGATAGCGCTTCTCGGACGCCTTGTCGATAAAGTAGCGAAGCATGGCCTCGGTAACATCGAAGTCGGCGATGACGCCGTCCTTCAGGGGACGAACGGCCACGATGTTGCCGGGCGTACGGCCGAGCATGCGCTTTGCCTCGATACCGACCGCCAGGATGCGCTCGTCGTTCTTGTCGATGGCGACTACAGAGGGCTCGCGAATGACGATGCCCTTCCCGCGCACGGAGACAAGCGTATTTGCGGTGCCGAGGTCGATGGCAAGATCGCCCGCATAGCTACCGAAGAACATATCCATCAAAGAAAACAACGCAACTCCTGATGTGTTGGATGATTGCTGGAAAACTACTAGCTCATCATACTAGCGCAAGCCCGACACCTCACTTGCGGTGAAGCGCCGGGCAAAGCTAAATCCCATAAGGTCACTACTGGTTGTCAGCAGCCGAGAAATCCATATCGAGCGAAGAAACGGCCCAGCCGATATGGTTGTCGGAGCGCACGAATTTGACGGTGTACTCCTGCTCGCCGCCCTTGGACAGCGATGCCTTCACCTTGGCGGTCGTCTCGGTCATGGACTGATCCATGCCCTCGACGGACACGGTGGCACCCTGCGGAATCGAGGAGATAATCATCGACTTAGCGTCCTCGGACAGGCTCGAGGCCAGGCAAGACTCGGCCTTTGCGGCGTCACCGTCGCCGGCAGCCTGGAACAGATCGGTAACGACAGACTCCTGAGACGGGAAGCCAAAGCCGCGCGTGTAGGCAAAGCCCAGACCGCCCGCGGCGATCAAAATGAGCAGAAGCAGCACGATGAAGACTTTGAGGCCCGTGTGGCGATGGCGACGACGGACCTTGGCCTGCTTACGATCCTGACGGTCCTGCTGGACCATCTCGGACTCGGACAGCGTAAAGAAGCCGGTGTCCGAGGGATCGGGCATAAACTGACCGGTCGCACCCGTAGGATCGAGCGGATCGACGGCAGGAGCGTCCATCGCGGGCGCCGGAGCCGTGGCCATAGCCGTCTGGGCAGACAGCGCAGCAAGCGAATCCTGCACGCGGGCAAGCTCATCGGCCTGCTCGGAGGTGAGCTGGTAGATGCCATCGGCAGTAGCGGCGTTAAAGGCGTCGAGTGCGTCGGAGGGACGGCCGGCGGCAGAAAGCGCCTGACCCATGCCGGCGTTGAGCGCACGCGTGTCGTCGCGGGGGCCGGCAAAGTCGATAGCCGTGCGGTAGGTCTCCACGGCATCCGCCGGACGGCCGAGCTTAATGAAGCAACGACCGAGCTCGCCGAGTGCGGCGGCAGGAGCCGGATTGGCGCCGTCGATGGCAGCCTGACGGAAGGCGGTTCCCGCGTTGGCATAGTCGCCCGACTGGAACAGCGCATTGCCCAGGCCCAGATAGGCCTTGAACGGCGTGGCATAGGAAGCATCCTGCGTAGCAGCAGAGAACGCCTGGGCGGCCGTCGCGTAGTCGCCCACGGCGGCGAGCGCCTTGCCGCGGTTGGTGAGCAGCGCGCCGCGCTTGCCGTAGGTGCCGTCGTTGAGGGCGGCGGCATAGGCCTCGGCGGCCTCGGCATACATGCCCAGGTGCATCAAGGCGTTGCCACGAAGGTGATCTGCCTCGCCCATAATCTCATCGGGAGTTTTTGCCGCCCCAAGCATCTGGGCTGCAGCGGAAAAATCACCCGCGCGGTAAGCGGCGCGGCCCTGTTGGATCAGCTGGCTATTCAAGGAAGTCCCCTTTACTCGTGAACGATCTCGACATGAACGATCTCGTCGCCGGCACGCAGCTGCGAAATCACATCGAGACCCTCGACCGTGGTACCAAAGACGGTGTAACCGGAATCGAGGTTATGCTGGGCACCCAGGCAGAAGTAGAACTGCGAACCCGCGGAATCGGGGTCCATGGAGCGTGCCATGGCAAGGGCGCCATCGACATGGCTGTTGCGCGGATTGGTGGCAAACTCGCCCTTGATGCAGTAGCCGGGGCCACCGGTACCGGGCATGCCGTCGGGGCCCTCAAGACCGGCAGCGACGTCGGCGCCGGACATGTCGCGGGTATTGGGGTCCCCGCCCTGGATAACAAAACCGGGCACATAGCGATGGAACTTAAGGCCATCATAGAAGCCCATCGTGGAAAGCTCGCAGAAATTCGCGACATGAATGGGAGCGCCCTCGCCGTCAAACTTGACCTTGATGGTACCCTTCGACGTCTCGATTACGGCGCACTCGTCGCCGACAAGCTGATACTCGGGCGTGTAGAGCTCTTTCTTAAAACCAAACATGTGGTTCCTTCCTCGTGCGTTTAAAGCATATTTGTACGAATTGTAGCAATAAGCACGGGCTTACATCAATTGCGCACGTAGGTTATGCCGACTATGGCGAACTAATTTTAGGAACGCTGCTGCGGCTTCCAGGAACCCACATTGGCATCGTACTGGTTCAGCGCGCTATTGCCGCCCTGCGCGATGGGCGCCAGGATCTCGCTTTGGTGGGAACTCATCGACTCGCCATCGGGAATGGCCAGCGAGATATCCCAGCTCTGGCAAATCACGTCGACGCGCTCATACATCCACTCGGCAAGCTGCTTTAAGTGGGTGATGTCATCCGCATAGACCGTATCGTCCTGGTACTTAAGGTTGTTGAGCTCATCTTGCGTCTTTTTGATCTGGTCGCGCAGGGCGTAGGCACTCTGCGACAGCTCCTGACGGGTGGACAGCGGCGTTCGGAGATAGCCGTTGTTGAAGGAATCGATGACCTCTCCGATCTGATCCTCGTCAGCATAGGACACGATGGTCTGATACAGACCGTCGAGCCTGGTATAGAGCTGATCATCGGTGAGCACGGTTTCTTCCTGGACCACCTCGGCAGAATCGTCCTGCTTGGTATCGTCCTCAGTGGCCTCGCCCTTTTGGCGCGTGGGGAAGGTGGTTTGTGCAGCTTGGCCAAACTGGTCGTAGAAGCCGGGCATAACACCCATGGGATCGGCCGTCACGAACCAATAGGCACCGCCGCAAACGACGGCAAGGACCGCGATGACAATAAGCGGCTTGGGAATATGACGCTTGTGCTTGTGATAGGCGTCCTCGTCGGGGTGCACCTTGCGCTTGGGTTTTTGAGCATCGTCATGCAGGGAAACGGGCATGGGAATATCGACCTTGGGGATACCGAAATCCTTATCGAAAGCCGGCAGCACGCAGGTCTCATTGGGGTCGGCGGCGTCTGAGAGCACTGCAGCGGCAGAGGTCGACGCATGAGGCACCTCGGTGTCAATCTGCTCTTGCGTTAGGCGCGGAAAGCCCGCCGTGCGGCCCGCTGCCAGGTCGGATGCGGCCGCGTCCTCGGAGAGGATACCCGGAGCGGGGCGTCCGCATTTAGGGCACGTACGATCATGCGGAGAAAGACGGGCACCGCAGCCCTCACAGAACACGAACTCGGTGTGCTCCGGACCATCGCCCGGACCCACGTAGGCGTTGCAGTAGGGGCAGAACGAGGCGCCGTCCTCGATAGTCTTAAGGCAATGCGGGCAGATCACGGCATCCTCTTTTCGAAGCAATTCAAACAATCGAGGTTAGAGCATAACATCGCCACGGCCCCACAGGAACAAGGCACCAATTCAACATCGCCAGGGCGCGTAGCTACTTCTTCTTTTTGCTCGGCATCGAGACTTTGATGCCTTGGGCGGACTTGGTTACGCGAGAGCGCTTGGCTCCGCTACCCTTCTTTTTCTTGGGCTGGGCCTGGGCCACGCCCTCGAGTGCGCGGGCCTCGGCCTCACGAACGGTGCGAGATTCGCGGCGCTGCGCCATGTCGGCGGCGACGCGCTTGGCAAAACGCTCCGCCGTCGAACCCGTCGAGCTCACCTTGCCGCCACCGCGACCCAGGCGGACGCGCACACCGCGACCAAAACCAGTTGCGGCATGACGACGACGCGGCTTAAGCGAATCCATCATCGTGGCGAGCTTAAAGAACACCGAGCAGGTAAAGGCCACGATGACAGCCAAGATAACCATCTGGCCCATCGACAGGTTGGCAATAGACAGCAGCTCCGGGAATCCGATAACGCCCACCAAGATGCCGGCGACTACAAACACAAAGAGCACCACGCGCAAGGGCGTGAGAGGCTGCGAGATGCGCCAGATCAGGCTGACGCTCGCCGCGCACGACGTAAGCAGGCACATCGTAGACAGCGTGAGCTGGTTAAAGCCAAACACGCGCGCCACAAAGATATCGAGCGCCGCGGCCAAAATGACCGCAATCGACGCCGGCAGTGCCCGCTTGAGCACGTTCGTCAGGAACGACCCCTTCACGCGAGCATTGTTGGGCTCCAGGCCCAAGACAAAGCCCGGCGCGCCAATGCAGAAGAAGTTGATGAGCGTCATCTGAATCGGCTCGAAAGGGTACGGCGGCAGCGCGATGCACAGCGCCGCCAGGCCCATCGAGAACAGCGTCTTGGTCAAGAACAGCGAAGCCGAACGCTGCAGGTTGTTGATGGAGCGACGGCCCTCGGCCACCACGGCGGGCATCGAGGCAAAGTCGTTGTCGACAAGTACGATCTCGGCCACGTTACGCGCGGCATCGGAGCCGGCCGCCATGGCGACGGAGCAGTCGGCCTCCTTGAGCGCCAGCACGTCGTTGACGCCGTCGCCCGTCATGGCCACGGTGTGCTCGCGGCGCTTGAGTGCCTGCACGAGCTCGCGCTTCTGCTGCGGGGTCACACGACCAAAGACATGGTAGCGGTCCACTGCGGCATCGAGCTTGGCCGGCGTATCGAGCGTCGTGGCGTCCACATAAGCGTCCGCCCCCGGCACGCCCACCACGCGTGCGATCGACGACACCGTACGCGGGTCGTCGCCACTGATCACGTTGAGGGTCACGCCCTGCTCGTTAAAGTAGCCGATGGTCTCGGCCGCCGAGGTACGGATCTCGTCGCGGATGGTCACAAAGCCCACGGGCTCGGCCTCGCCCACCATATCGCCATCGGGCGTAAAGCCGTCCACGCGCGCCACCACGAGCACGCGGCAGGTATCGGCAAGCTCGGCGACACGGTTCTCGACCTGCGAAAACGCACGCTCCGAAAGCACAAACTGCGCAGCGCCCATCACATAGGAGCCCTGCGCAAACGAAGCGCCACTCCACTTTTTGGAGGACGAGAACGGAATGACCGACAGCGGCTCAGACACCTCGACCGGGCGATCGGCGTAATAGTTGAGCAGCGCCTGGCAGGTCTCGTTGGCATCGGCCGAAGTCGCACGCGCCACGTTAGCCAGCGCAAAATCGAGCACCGTGGTATCGACGGGAACGGCGGCGTCGCTCTCCCCCGCACCCATACCCTCGACCGGCAGCGGATACGTGCCCTCGACCTCCATGCGACCCGACGTGATGGTGCCCGTCTTGTCCAGGCACAGCACGTCGACGCGCGCGAGCGTCTCGATGCAGTAGAGCTGCTGCGCCAGCACCTTGCGGCGGGCCAGGCGCACCGTGGCGATGGCGAGCACCGACGAGGTCAGCAGCACCAGGCCTTGCGGGATCATGCCCAGCAGGGCGCCCACTGTGGACAGCAGCGCCGACGAAGGCACATGGCCAGCCAACAGCTCGGAGAAGCACCACGAAAGCGCGCTATCGCCTGGGGTTCCCGCGGCATCCCACAGCTCGCTCACACTCGAGGCAAACAACGCCAAACCGAGCGGGATCATGATGATGCTCGCAAAGCGCACGATGGCGTTAAGCGCGTTCATGATCTCGGAATTGACCTTTTTGACGTACTTGGCCTCGTTATTAATTTTGGCCACGTAGTTGTCGGCGCCGACATGGATCACGCGGGCGCGCAGCAGGCCCGAGTCGATAAAACTGCCGCTCATGAGCTCGGAACCGGGCTGTTTCTTAATAAGGTCGCTCTCGCCCGTCAGCAGGCTCTCGTTCACGAGCGCCTCGCCCGAAACCACCACGGCGTCAGCGGGAATCTGGTCGCCACGCCCCAGGCGGATGATGTCGTCGAGCACAATCTGATCCAGGTCGAGCTCAACCTCGGAGCCGTCGCGCACCGCGATGGCCTTCTTGGAGGTCAGCAGCGTGAGCTTATCGACCATCTTCTTGGAACGCATGGACTGAATGACGCCAATAGCGGTATTGAGGAACACCACGAACAGGAACGTCAGATTCTTAAACGAACCGGTCAAAATGACCAGGAACGCCAAGATCACGTTGATCAAATTGAACAGCGTGCAGAGGTTCTCGATGATGAGCTCTTTGACCGACTTGGTCTTGAGCTCCATGTTGCGGTTGATCTTACCGGCGGCGATGCGCTCCTCGACCTCGGCGGTCGAGAGTCCGCGCTCGATATCCGTTGCTGCCATACCACGTCCCATCACGTCGCGTCGGTATAAGAAAAACCGCCCGGACCATGCGAGGTTCGGACGGTCTTACGTTCGATGGTGCCCCATGTTGGATTCGAACCAACGGCCTTCTGCTCCGGAGGCAGACGCTCTAATCCCCTGAGCTAATAGGGCCAACGGTTGGCATTATACCCAAGTGCACCACGGGCTATCAAAATAAAAGAAAAAGCTTTGCAATTCCGGGGAAGACGCGGCGCAACGGCTCACTTTAGAAGGCAAAAGCGAATCAGATAGTATAAACTCTCATGCACCATATATACACGGCTCGCGATGCGGGCCGTTTTTGCAAGGGTTATCCATCGAGGTGAGAGGCACACCATGATTGCAATTTTAAAGCAGAGCGCCAGCGACGAGGCCGTCAGCCATATCGTCAGCTGGATTGAGAAAAAGGGCCTGAAAACCGACGTCTCGCGCGGCGAGAACGAGACGATCATCGGCCTGGTGGGCGATACGACCAAGATCGACCCGTTCCTGCTCGAGTCCATGGACGTCGTCGAGCGCGTGCAGCGCGTCTCCGAGCCGTTCAAGCGCGCCAACCGCAAGTTCCACCCCGAGGACTCCGTCATCGACTGCGGCCACGGCGTCAAGATCGGCGGCGACCAGTTCCAGGTCATCGCCGGCCCGTGCTCCGTCGAGGGCGAGAACCTCATCCGCATCGCCCGCCGCGTGAAGGCCGCCGGCGCCACGATGTTGCGCGGCGGCGCCTACAAGCCCCGCACCTCCCCGTACGCCTACCAGGGCATGGGTCCCGCCGGCCTGGACCTGCTGTGCGAGGCGTCTGCCGAGCTCGACATGCCGATCGTCACCGAGATCATGGACCCGCGCGACGTGCAGGTCTTCCTGGACAAGAAGATCGACGTCATGCAGATCGGCGCCCGCAACGCCCAGAACTTCCCTCTGCTCAAAGAGGTCGGCAAGACCAAGACTCCGATCTTGCTTAAGCGCGGCATGTCCGGCACGATCGATGAGCTGCTCATGGCCGCCGAGTACATCATGAGCGAGGGCAACGACAACGTCATCCTGTGCGAGCGCGGCATCCGCACCTTCGAAACCCGTACTCGCAACACCTTCGACCTCAACGCCGTGCCGGTGCTGCACCACCTGTCGCACCTGCCCGTCGTCGCCGACCCCAGCCACGCCACCGGCTACACCCGCTACGTTGAGCCCATGGCGCTTGCCGCGACCGCCTGCGGCGCCAACGGCCTGGAGATCGAGGTCCACGACGAGCCGAGCCGCGCCTGGTCCGACGGCGCCCAGGCCCTCACCCCCGATCAGTTCGACGACACCATGCGCCGCATCCGAGCCATCCGCGAGGTCGTCTGCCAAGAGACCATGGAGTAGCCCATGGGTACAGTGAGAAACGCGCGCGTTAACCAGGGCGGCCCCAAGTGCGCCGGCATCGTCGGCCTTGGCCTCATCGGCGGCAGCTTTGCCCGCGGCTATGCGCAGGCGGGCGTCCGCGTGCTGGCCTGGGATCCCGATGACGATGTCATGACGGCTGCCAGCATGGGCACCGTTGCCGGCGAGCTCAACGACGAGACGCTCGGCGAATGCGACATCATCGTCCTGGCTTGCTACCCCGAAGCCTGCATCGAGTGGCTCGAGGCACACGCCCAGGCACTCGCCGACGCCACCGATACCGAGGCCATCATGGGCCCCGTGGTAATTGACACGGTGGGCGTCAAGGGTATCGTGTGCGAGCGCGCCTTTGAGCTTGCCCACGAGCACGGCTTTTACTTTGTGGGCGCGCACCCCATGGCGGGCACGCAGTACTCGGGCTATGCACACTCCCGCGCCGACCTGTTCCAGGGCGCCCCGCTGGTGCTCGTACCGCCCGCGGTGGACGATGCGCTCAAGCTGGAGCTTTTGGGCCAGGTGCGCGAGATGGTGCGCCCCTTGGGCTTTGGCAAGTTCAGCGTGACCAGCGCCGCCGAGCACGACCGTGTCATCGCCTTCACGAGCCAGCTTGCGCACGTGGTATCCAACGCCTACGTCAAAAGCCCCACTGCCCAGGTCCACCACGGCTTTTCGGCCGGTAGCTACCGCGATCTCACCCGCGTGGCGCACCTCAACCCGCAAATGTGGTCCGAGCTCATGATCGACGACGCCGACGCGCTCGCCTTCGAGATCGACCATCTGATCGAATCGCTTGGCGCCTACAGCCGCGCGCTCAAGGACCGCGACCAGCGCTATCTGGAGAATCTCCTTGCCGAGGGCGACCGCATTAAGCGCGCACTCGACGACGAGGCCTCCCACTAGACAACCCATCACGCCAGGTCGAAAGGACCGAAGCTTATGGCGATTACCATCGATATCGACACTGCACGCCCCTACCAGGTGCATGTTGGCACGTTTTTGTTGGAGCAGGCGGGGCCGCTCGTGCGCGCCACCGCCGGCGGCACCAAGGCCGTCATCGTGACGGACACCAACGTGGGCCCGCTCTACCAGATGCCCGTTAAGCAGAGCCTGGAGGCGTCAGGCTACGAGGTGAGCATCTGCACCTTCGAGGCCGGCGAGGCCCATAAGCGCGCCGAGACCTACGTTGCCATTTTGGAGTTTGTGGCCGAGCACGAGCTTTCGCGCTCCGACGTGATCGTGGCACTCGGCGGCGGCGTCGTGGGCGACGTGGCGGGCTTTGTGGCCGCCACCTACATGCGCGGCTGCAAGTTTGTGCAGATCCCGACGAGCCTGCTCGCCATGGTGGATTCATCGGTGGGAGGCAAGACCGCCATCGACCTGGCTGCCGGCAAGAACTTGGCCGGCGCCTTTTGGCAGCCGAGCGTGGTTATCGCCGACGTGGGGTGCCTGGCCACCCTCACGCCCGAGCAGTTCGCCGACGGCTGCGGCGAGGTCGTCAAGCACGCCGTGATCGCCGACCTGGAGCTTTTCGCCGAGCTGGAGAAGACCCCGCTCACGCTGGAGCTGCTCAACCGCGATGTGGCCCGCGTAGCGCTCATCATCGCCCGCAATATCGACATCAAGCGCGCCGTGGTCGTCGCCGACGAGCGCGAAACCAACCAGCGCAAGCTCCTCAACTTTGGACACAGCGCCGGACACGCCGTCGAGGCCTGCGAGCACTTTGAGCTGGGACACGGCAACTGCGTGTCGATCGGCATGGGCATCATCACGCGCGCCGCGGCCCTGCACGGCGTCTGCGATGCCGCACTGCCCGGTCGTATTGAGGAACTCTGCGCCCGTCATGGCCTCACGACCCGCTGTGACCTAGATGCCGATACCGTCTTTGCCGAGGCGCTCCACGACAAGAAGCGCGCGGGCGACACCATAGACCTGGTGATTCCGCACGGCATTGGCCGCTGCAGCATCGACCGCACACCGCTTTCCACTTTCCACGAACTCATTGCCGAGGGCCTCGGCCAGAAGGGAGACGCATCCGCATGCTAGCCCGCATCACCCCGTCCCCGCTCAAGGGCACCGTTCCCGCCATCGCGTCCAAGTCGATGGCGCATCGCCTCATCATCTGCGCTGCGCTTGCCAACGGCGAGACGCACGTCACCTGCAACACCACCTGCGCCGACATCGAGGCCACGGTGCGCTGCCTTACGGCACTGGGTGCTCGCATCGAGACCGTCGAGGACGGCTTCCAGGTCCACCCCACCATGAAGAGTGTTGAGTTTGGCCTGCTCAAGGCCCTTGCCGGCGGCACGCTTGACTGCGGTGAAAGTGGCTCCACGCTGCGCTTTATGCTGCCTGTCGCCTGCGCGCTGGGTGCGGATGCCACCTTCGTAGGCCAGGGCCGCCTGGGCGCCCGCCCGCTCTCCCCGCTCTCGGACGAGATCATCGCCGCCGGCTGCGACCTACAGGGTCTGGGCGGTTTTCCGCTCAAGACGAGCGGCCGCATGCGCCCGGGCACCTTTGTGCTTCCGGGCAACGTGAGCTCGCAGTACATCTCGGGCCTGCTGCTGGCAGCCCCGCTGCTGGCCCAGCCCTCCTGCGTGCAGGTAACCGGCCTCATCGAGAGCCGCCCCTACATCAACCTGACGATACAGGCCATGAAGGCCTTTGGCGTCGAGGTCAACGTCGAGCGCATTCCGGCCAAGGACGGCCAGCCCGAGGTCACGAACTTCCGCGTGAGCAGCGGCTCGTACCGCACGCCCGGCAGCGTAGCCGTCGAGGGCGACTGGTCCAACGCCGCCTTTTGGCTGTGCGCCGGTGCCATCGGCACCGACCCAATCACCGTCGAGGGCGTGTCACTGAGCTCCGCACAGGGCGACCGTAACGTGCTTGCCGCGCTTTCGCGCTTTGGCGCCCGCATCGTGCGCTCCACCAACGCCGCCACCGTGCAGTCCGACAAGCTCGCCGGCTTTGAGATGAGTGCCCACGACATTCCGGACCTGGTGCCCGTCATCTCGGCCGTGGCCTCGTTGGCACAGGGCCGCACCTTTATTCGCGATTGCGCCCGTCTGCGCATCAAGGAATCCGACCGTCTGGTCACCACCACCCGCGAGCTCACCGCGCTGGGCGCGCAGGTGCGCATTGCCGGCTATGACCTCATCATCAAGGGTGTCGATGCCTTCACCGGCGGCGAGGTCGATTCGCACAACGACCATCGCATCGCCATGATGGCCGCTATCGCCGCGAGCCGCGCCACCGGCGAGGTCGTGATCCACGGCGCCGAGGCCGTCAACAAGTCCTATCCCGATTTCTTCGGCCACTACCGCCTGCTGGGCGGCAAGGTCACACTCGAGGAGGAATAGCATGTCCTCGACCTTTGGCAACGTCTTGCACGTAAGCATCTTCGGCCAGTCGCACTCCCCCGCCATCGGCTGCTCCCTCGATGGCATTCCGGCGGGCATCGCTGTTGACCAGGAGCAGCTGCAGGCCTTCCTTGACCGTCGTGCCCCCGGTCGCGACGAGACCGCGACCAAACGCCGCGAGGCCGACGCCGCCCACATCATCGCCGGTGTGGTCGATGGACATACCACCGGCGCGCCCATCGCCGCGATTATCGAGAACACCAACACGCGCTCCAAGGATTACTCCGAACTGCGCCGCAAGCCCCGCCCCGGACATGCGGACTTCCCTGCGCGCGTGAAGTATCACAACATGCACGATGTCGCCGGCGGCGGACACTTCTCCGGCCGCCTAACGGCACCCCTGTGCATCGCCGGCGGCATTGCGCTGCAGGCACTCGAGGCCCGCGGCATTAAAGTGATGGCGCATGTAGCGCAGATCGGCGGCATCTCCGACCTGCCGATGGACGACATGGTCTATCGCGAGGCCGACCGCAAGGCGATCCTTACGAACGATCTGCCGTGCATTGACGCCGCCGCCGCCGGCCGCATGCACGAGGAAATCCTAGCCGCGCGCGACGAACTCGACAGCATCGGCGGCATCGTGGAGTGCGGCATTTACGGGCTTCCTGCGGGCATCGGCGACCCCATGTTCGATGGCATCGAGAACCGCATCGCGCAAATCGCGTTTGGCATTCCCGCCGTAAAGGGCGTGGAGTTTGGCATGGGCTTTGCCGTGGCCGCCATGCGTGGCAGCGAGAACAACGATCCGTATCGCATCGATGCCGAGACCGGCGAGATCGAGGTCGAGTCCAACAACGCCGGCGGCATCCTGGGCGGTATTTCGACCGGCGCGCCCGTCATGTGGCGCATGGCCGTAAAGCCGACGCCCTCAATTGGGCGCGAGCAGCAGACGGTGGACATGGACGCTATGGAAAATGCCGAGCTCTCGGTCCACGGCCGCCACGATCCCTGCATCGTCCCCCGAGCCGTCCCCGTAGCCGAGGCAGCCGCCGCCCTTGCCATCTGGGACGCCCTCCTCGAAGACGCCGCCCAGCGCTAACTACCCACCCCTCAACATCCCCCGACACGTGAAAGGGGTCTCCATGGACCTTGCTGACATCCGCCAGGCCATCGATGGCATCGACACCACGCTCCTCAACAGTTTTGTCGAGCGCATGGACATTGCCACCGAGGTCGCCAAGTCTAAAATCGAGATGGGCAAGGCCGTCTTCGACCCCGCCCGTGAGCGCTCCAAGCTCAACAATCTCGCCAGCCGCGTGCCCGAGCGCTACGAGGCCCAAGCCATCACCCTGTTCCGCCTCCTCATGAGCATGAGCAAGGCCGAGCAACAGCGCTACATCAACGAGCTCAAGGGCATCACCGTCTCACAAAAGGCCCACGCCACGGCTGCAGCCTTTGACACGCCTTTCCCCCAGACGGCTAGCGTCGCCTGCCAGGGCGTCGAGGGCGCCTATAGCCAAATTGCCGCGTGCAGGCTCTTCGACGTGCCCGACATTGCGTTCTTCGAGACCTTCGAAGGCGTTATGCGCGCTGTGCGCGACGGCTTCTGCGAGTTTGGCGTGCTGCCCATCGAGAACTCCACCGCCGGCTCGGTCAACGCTGTCTACGACCTGCTCGCCCAGTTCGACTTCCACATCGTGCGCTCGCTGCGCCTCAAGATCGATCACAACCTGCTCGTCAAGCCCGGCACCAAGCTCGATGACATACGCGAGGTCTACAGCCACGACCAAGCCATTGCCCAGTGTGCCGGCTTTATCGAGTCCCACGACCTGCACGCCACCAAGTACCCCAACACGGCTATGTCGGCCGAGATGGTCGCCAACTCCGAGCGCGCCGATGTTGCTGCCATCGCATCGCGCAGCTGCGCGGCACTCTATGGCCTGGAGGTGCTGGAACCCAACATCCAGGACTCGGACAACAACTACACGCGCTTTGTCGTCATCAGCCGCGAGCCGCGCGTCTACCCCGGCGCCAACCGCACCTCACTCATGATCACCACGGCCAATGAGCCGGGCGCCCTCTATCGCGTACTCGAGCGCTTCTACGCGCTCAATATCAACCTCATCAAGCTCGAGAGCCGCCCCATCCCCGGCCGCGACTTTGAGTTTATGTTCTACTTTGATCTGGACTGCCCCTTTGGCAGCAAGGCTCTCGACGACCTGCTCGATTCGATCAACGACGTGTGCGAGAGCTTTACCTACTTTGGCAGCTACACGGAGGTGCTCTAGATGACCGATACCGCCGCAACCCGCCCCTATGGCGTGCTGGGCCGTGTGCTAGGCCACAGCTACACGCCGACCATCTACAAAGAGCTCGCGGGGCTCGAGTACGTGCGATTTGAGCGCGAACCCGAGGACCTCGCGGCCTTTATGACGGGCGACGAATGGGAGGGTACCAACGTGACCATCCCCTACAAGCGCGCCGTTATGGAGTACCTGGACGAGCTGAGCCCGCTCGCCGAGCGCATGGGAAACGTCAATACCATCACGCGCCTGCCCGACGGCCGTCTGCGCGGCGATAATACTGACTACTTCGGTTTTCAGTGCCTGGTCGAGGAGCTGGGCGTAGAGGTTGCCGGCAAAAAGGTCCTCGTGCTTGGCGCCACCGGTGGTGCCGGCACCACGGCAAGCATGGTGCTCGGCGATCTGGGCGCCACAGTCGTGCCCGTGGGCCGCACGAGCGAGGTCAACTACGGCAACATCGCGCAGCAGTCCGACGCCGCCCTGCTCGTCAACTGCACGCCTGCCGGCATGTTCCCCCACTGCCCCGACGCGCCTTGCACGCTCGAAGGACTCGATGCGCTCGAAGGCGTTATCGACATTGTCTACAACCCCGCCCGCACGGGACTCATGCTCGAGGCCGAGCGCCGCGGTATCCCCTGCATCGGCGGTTTGCTCATGCTTGTGGCCCAGGCGGCGCAAGCCGTCGAGCGCTATACCGGCCAGGTCACCCCGCGTGAGCGCATCCTGGACGTGACGGAACGCTTGTCACGCCGCGAACAGAACATCGCCCTGATCGGCATGCCGGGCTCGGGCAAAACCCGCGTGGGTGAGCAGATCGCCCTGCTCACCGGCCGCGAGCACATCGACTTAGACGCCGCGCTTGAGAAGCGTCTGGGCATGCCCTGTGCCGACTATATCGTCGAGCGCGGCGAGGCGGCCTTCCGCGAGCAGGAGACGGCGGCGTTGTCCGACATCTCCAAGCGCAGCGGCCTGGTGCTCTCCACCGGCGGCGGCGTGGTCACGCGGGACGAGAACTACCCGCTGCTGCACCAGAACAGCCAGATTGTGATGCTCAACCGCAAGCTCGACGAACTCGCCCACAAGGGCCGCCCCATCACCGCCCGCGACGGTATCGACAAGCTCGCCGAGCAGCGCATGCCGCGCTACTGCGCTTGGGCCGACTACATCATCGACTCACGCGACTGCGCCGCCAACACCGCCCAAGCCCTCCTCGATACCCTCTAACCTGCCAAAAAGGGACAGGTTTATTTTGGCAGGTTTTATCTGGGCAAACGTCGAAGACCACAAGACCGGCCACGCCAACCAACCACAAAGGAAGCAACCATGAAAGCACTCGTCATCAACGGCCCCAACCTCAACATGCTCGGCATTCGCGAGCCGGGCATCTACGGTAGCGACAACTACGACCGCTTGGTCCAGATCTGCAAGGAGGCAGGAGCCGCGCAGGGCTTCGACGAGGTCGAGGTCTTCCAGTCCAACCACGAGGGCAGCATCGTCGACAAGATCCAGGAGGCCTACGGCAAGGTCGACGGCATCGTCATCAACCCGGCGGCCTACACGCACACGAGCGTCGCGATCCTCGATGCCCTCAAGGCCGTCGCCATCCCTGCCGTCGAGGTCCACATCAGCGCCGTCGAGACCCGCGAGGACTTCCGCCAGATAAGCTACGCCCGCCTGGCCTGCTTCGCCACCATCACCGGCGAGGGTCTGCAGGGCTACGCGCATGCGTTAGAGCTGCTGGGGAAGCGTCTCGAAAAGTAGCCTCGCGAGCAAATCCATCAACGCCGATTCGCACGCTAATATAGCCAGTGCCGCCAGCAGCAACCTCGCTACTGGCGGCACTTTATTACTGGCATACAATCGTTGCAGTCACACAACGTCTGGAGACGCGCATGTTAAGCATCCATCTGGGAGATTATCCCGGTTCCATCTACGATACCGAAACCTATTTTAGGAACTCATACTTGGACTCATGGTTCGAAGACCCTATGGCCGCACAGATGATTAAAAGCGTGGACGGATCAGAGCTCATCGGCCCCCACAACATCATCAGCAAACAGCTCGGTTCGATTACGCCCCTCGAGCTTTCCGGCGGCGTTAAGACGCTGCTGCTGGTGCGCAATCTGCCAAACATGGTGTTTAATGCATCCACTTGCGGAGATAACTGCGCCCGCTGGCTGCTCAAAATTGGCAAAGAGCAGGATGTGCTGGTAACCCTTTACCACATCATGAAATTCCCCTGGAAGCATTTTGAGATTCGCATTAATAACGATGACCGCATCGTCAGAAACATGCAGGAGTTTATCGGCGCCACGAATGACTTTTTGGATGTTGATGAGTAATGAAGGGAACGCATACCGTTGTCGTAGAGCGTGCAAAGGTCAAATACACACTCACCTTTAAACGCAACATTTCCTTCATTCGCGGTAACAGCGGCACGGGCAAAACGACACTCATCTCGATGATTCGCGACTACAACGATCGTGGACCGGAGAGCGGCGTCACGCTCAGTTGTGACGTGCCCTGCGAAACGCTTTCCGGCAGACGCTGGGAGCGCGAGCTGTCGATCATCGAAGATTCGATCGTCTTTCTAGATGAGGGCAACGAGTTTATCTACTCAAAGGACTTCGCCAAAGCCGTAAACGGATCGTCCAACTATTTTGTTCTGATATCTCGTCGCGACGCCAACGAACTCCCCTACAGCGTCGACGAGATCCTAAAGCTAGTCAACACCACAAGCAAGACAATTAATGGCCGCAAGAGCGACAGACGCTTCTACTCGGTGACCAAGCCGCTATATGACCACACGGCAAGCATGTTGTATCAGGATCTAAATGTTGGATTCGAGATACCCGACGCCGTAGTTGTCGAGGACAGCAAATCTGGCTATCAATTCTACAACGCTCTTTGCAACCGACTCGGGATCCCCTGCTATTCCGCCACCGGCGTAGCAAACCTAAAACGAACGATTCACGAATGTCCCGAGCAAAACATCCTTGCCATAAGAGACGGCGCAGCGTTTGGCCCTTACATCGAAAAGGTGCTTGGGCAGCGCGTTTACAAGAACGTTCGCTTGTTCCTCCCGGAATCATTCGAGTGGACGCTTCTGCAATCTGGCCTCATTCCCAGCAACGATATCCCAAAGATTCTCGAGGACCCCTCGAACTACATCGAAAGCCGCGACTACCTGAGCTGGGAGCGGTTCTTCACCGACGTATTGATCAAGTACTCGGCAGACACTCGTTATGCTTACAAAAAGACGAAGCTCAATGAGCAGTATCTGAGGCCACAGGCGATGGATGCAGTTGCAAGCATCTTGCCCGAGTGCCTGAGGGCGGAATAGCGAGTCCTTAACATCATTTGGAAACCAGGCAACGCCCACGCTTTGGAGCTGCCGAGGGAACGACTGCTACACTAACCCTTGGGGCGACACATTAGGTATGTTTGTCCCTAAACTAAAGGAACTGTCCGATTGACATACAAAGGAGCACATCCATGTCCCAGTACGATTACCTCGTCGTCGGCGCCGGCCTTTCGGGCGCCGTATTCGCCAATGCCGCCAAGCGCGCCGGCAAGTCGGTCCTGGTCATCGATCGCCGCGACCACATCGCCGGCAACATCTATACCGAGGACGTCGAGGGCATCCAGGTCCACCGCTACGGCGCGCACATCTTCCACACCTCCATGAAGGACGTCTGGGACTACGTCAACCGCTTCGCCGAGTTCAACAACTACGTCAACTCGCCGGTCGCAAACTTCCACGGCAACATGTACAACATGCCCTTCAACATGAACACCTTCGCCAAGATGTGGCCGGGCGTCGTCACGCCGGCCGACGCCAAGGCCAAGATTGCCGAGCAGGTGGCCGCCGAGAACATCGGCGAGCCGGCAAACCTGGAGGAGCAGGCCCTGTCCCTCGTGGGCCGCGACATCTTCGAGACGCTCGTGAAGGGTTACACCGAGAAGCAGTGGGGCCGCGACTGCAAGGACCTGCCCGCAAGCATCATCAAGCGCCTCCCCTGCCGCTTCACCTACGACAACAACTACTTCAACGACCGCTATCAGGGCATCCCCATGGGCGGATACACCAAGATGGTCGCCAACATGCTCGAGGACATCGAGGTGCGTTGCGGCGTGGAGTACAAGGAGTTGATCGCCGCCGAGCCCGACATTGCCGCCAAGACGATCTACTGCGGCCCCATCGACGCGTTCTATGACTTTAAGCTGGGCACGCTGGAGTATCGCAGCCTGCGCTTTGAGACCGAGACGCTCGACGAGCAGGACCACCAGGGCGTTGCCGTGGTCAACTACACCGAGCGCGAGATCCCCTACACGCGAATCATCGAGCATAAGCACTTTGAGTTCGGCACGCAGGACAAGACCGTCATCACGCGCGAGTACCCGGCCGACTGGAAGCCCGGCGACGAGCCCTACTACCCCATCAACGACGCCAAGAACGAGGCCCTCTACAAGCAATACGAGGAGCTGGCGGCGCAGGAGGGCGACATGATCTTTGCCGGTCGCCTGGGCGGCTACAAGTACTACGACATGGACAAGGCCATCGCAGCAGCCTTCGAGCTCGTCCGCAACGAGCTGGGCGTGGAGCCGACTGAGGCGTAGGAGCGAGGACGCTCAGCCAACCACCCCGAGCAAACAGGGGGCCCGGCGCAGTTCATTCGCTACTGCGCCGGGCCCCCTTCTTAATCGACTAGTCAATTCGTTCTGTACGCCTCAAATATCGATCAAACTGAGGTACAGTAAAATCAACCTCTCCTCTTGCGGCGGAGTAAATCATGCCCTTGCTAATTAATTGAGCTCGTAGGGGTCCAATAGACGAAACGTCTCTCCCCATATAATGAGCCACATTCGCGAGCGTACAGGGAAGCTCGCCGCAGCGAACCATGGCAATCAAAAACTCCTTTTGCCTTGGAGTGCATCGATCGTATCTAACGCTAAAGAAACCTTCGTCAAGACGCATATCCGCTATAGAGGTGCAGCCGAGCACGGTTTCTAGTGAAATGAACTTACTATCGGATGAAGTCCAAATGGTCGAACAAAGCTCCTGGATGAAATACGGGTAGCCCTCTGTATAGTCAATGATGACATCGACAGCCTCGTCGGAATAGCGCACATCAAGCTTTTGTGCGGGCCTGACAATAGCCTCAACCGCCTTGTCACGAGGAAGCGAATCGACCTTCACAAAGCTAAACTGCCTCTCGGAATAGGTCTTGGCTTCGCCCAGCATCTTTAGAAGCTTGGGCAAACCGGCACAGCCAAACATAACGGGAAGGCCAAGCTGGGTCGCGCGATGAAGCGCGCACGCCAAGGCTTCAAGTTCTTCTTTACTGGCATACTGCAGCTCGTCAATTCCAATAAAAATCGAAGATCCTGCAGCTTGAGCATATTTTCCTAGAACGACAAGTATATCGGTAAAATCGCCAGATAGATTATGAGACGAGGCGAGAGACGCCCCAAGAACCTCTTCATTAAAGCCCAGAGACAACGAGCCATCGCCCGCATCAACAGATAGCGTTAAGGATGCAAACAGGTTCTTAATCTGTTCCAATTTACTCTTAACGAGTTCAATTCGATTAAGCGAAGCCGATAGCGAGCAACAAGCCGAAGCCAAAGGAGCAATCAAACCCTTCTTCTCTTCGACCTCAATATGGCGGACAAGAATACCCTCGCCCTCGGCTACTGATTCGATCGAGTTAAGCAATACTGTTTTACCAACGCCCCTAAGGCCGTACAAAACAAGCGAACGGCTCTGGTAGTTCGCAGCAAGCGCCTTGAGTTGAAGAGAAGCCGCTTCGAGAATATCGTCGCGCCCGGCAAGATACTTGGGCATCGCGCCCGCACCGGGCGTATACGGATTGCGATAATCGATCATTGCAAGCTCCCAAAGAATAACGGCCGACCGACAATTTGCTATATATCATACCAAGACAGCGATAGAGCGATACGGGCAGTAGAAAGCACAGTCCGGCGACAATCAACCAAAAAAAGCAGGAAGACGCCAATTATCGATTTGCCAATTTCTACAGCATCACTCAATTACACCCTGAACGAGGTTTTATCACGAAAGCTGATGTGTACGCCAGTTCATGAAGTCGGTCGACAGCCATCCGCGTGAACCGGCCATCAGCCAAAATATGATCGCATTCTCAACCATCGCAACGGCACCTTCCTGAGGAACATGTTATCGGTGGCGACGAACACCCTTGTCCTCGCGGCATGGACTCCCGCGCCGCCGTCGCCACAATCAACGTTCGGCGGTCACGCAAGCACACACGCCACCGTCGACGCCAGAGGTGCATCCGTGAACGATCCTCAAGCCGAGCGTGCCCATGCATGTCTCGAGACCGCCCCCCGTAGCCGTTCCCGCCGTCCAGCCCCGTCACCGCAGGACAGGACGGCCCCAACGTCCATGATGGGGCTGATGGCCTGCTCGGTGAGTGGCCTGGGCGGCGATCGAATGCCTGCCATCCCGTCGGTCGACCTCGGGATGGCAGGGGTCTTCGGCATCGCGTCTGCTAATATCACCTTAGCGGTCCCCATCCATTCTCAATTAATTTAACTTTCACCGCCATAAAATAGAATACAAATGCGCGATTGCCTGGATTTAGTAAAATAGCTACCGCGGAGAAAGGAGCGTCGAGTGCTCAACAAAATCAAGCAATTCTTACCAGCATCCTCCAGATCACTTCATACTATGCACGAGGACATATTCAAACTGCAAGAAAAGCTGGATAGAATATATCAACGCATTGAAGTCGCTGACAACGGCATCAATATGAACATCAATTACAAATTCGACACTATTGCAATTCCGATGATTGAATCTCTTTCTCTCAATCTCGATGCTCATGACGAACATATGAAAATGTTTGCCTGGGAAGAATTCAGGCAGCCAGGTGAGGACATCCAGGAGGCAAAGGAGCGATTCTTTAGAGAGTTGCCCAAAGCAACTGGCGGCCTAAGGCTTTTACAGCTTGGGTGCTCAAAACTATTGGGGGAATTCGATACCCTCTGCAAAGAGAACGACATTAAGTATTGGATTAACTTCGGAACACTTATCGGAGCCATTAGACATCAAGGATTTATTCCCTGGGACGATGATACCGACCTTGGAATCATGCGCGATGATCTAAAAAAGCTATGCAACATCGTTGAAAATGACAACCGCTATAAAATTTCAATTGCTTACGACCGGTTTGTCCACTGTCGACAAGTTAGATTTCTTTACAACGACGAAAACATACCCTGTTTTCTGGATTTGTTCATTTATGACTGGGCTCCGTCAACTGACAACAAATTCGCCGAAGAACAGCGAAAACTCCGTGTTCAAATGGTCGAAGAAATGGAGTCAGACAGAATGCTGGCATTCTGGCATGACGAGCCTTATTACTCGGGCGAGAACAATAGCCTGATTCAGAAGCATTACGACCGATGCCTCGAAAAGTCCAAAGCGGCCGGAATCATATCCGATAAGGAGCACGCCAAGGGCATCATGTGGGCTATCGACAACCTTGATGATGGAAAGCAGAAACAATGGGTCTACCCCATTGCGGACCTCTTTCCCACTAAAGCCATAGCGTTTGAGGGCACACAGCTCGAGGAGCCGAATAACCCCGATTTATTCCTCTGGAGCCGCTATGGGGATATCTACGAGCTTCCAAATGACATTAACAGCCACTTCCAACACGTCAATCATAGCGAGCTGGAAAATGGGTCCTCAAATCTTACCATGAAACGTCTGCTTGATTAATGATAAAAAATCGCCCCGTGTTTACCATGCAATACACGGGGCAATTTTAGTGAGCAAGCTTGCCCTTTACCTCAGTAGTCGAAATTCCAGGAGTTCGATTCAAGTAGACAACATCGCAAATATCTTTCAATGATTCAAAGCGAGGGTCGCCAGCCCAATCGCCTCCCATGCACACAACATCAGCGTGATACATCTTTATGTCCCGAGGCTTTTGATCCCAATTGTCTTCTGGAATTACCAAGTCAACATAACGCAGCGCTTCAAGCATCTCACGTCGCACATCATAGGAATAGAAACTCTTTTTCCCTTTTAGAGCATTGAATTCATCAGTTGAGAGCCCAACGATAAGATAGTCGCCGAGCTTAGATGCCTGTTGAAGAAGGCGAATGTGGCCATAATGAAGAAGATCAAACGTTCCGTACGTAAGTACTCGTTTTAAGGAATGGCGATCGTCTGCACCAGATAAACCGGTCTCAAGAAGATCGGAATTTGCCTCAATACGAACAGACGAAAATGTGCCCATCACAAACTCCATAAAAGAAGAGCCGTCGGTTTGACGGCTCGATAAATACAGGTGCTCCATGGCGGATTCGAACCGTCGACCTTGGGATTAGAAGTCCCCTGCTCTATCCGACTGAGCTAATGGAGCATAAAGCCATGCAAGCACGCCAATAGCGTGTCTACACAGCAAAACAAATTATAACCTACTTAAACTGGTCGTGGTATGCCTTGCACACCTCATCGACGGGACCATCCATGCGCAGGTCGCCTTTCTCGATCCAAACCGCACGCTGGCAAATGCGTTCAACCTGCTCCATGGAGTGAGAAACAAACAACACACTTACATCACCGCTCTCAATAAAATGCTGAATACGACGCTCGCATTTCTGCTGGAAGAACACGTCGCCAACAGAAAGCGTCTCATCAACAATAAGGATATCGGGCTCGGTAATAGTAGCGATAGCAAAGGCAATACGAGCAACCATGCCCGAAGAGAAGTTCTTGAGCGGCATGTCGACAAAGTCTTTAAGCTCGGCGAACTCGATAATATCGTCAAAGCTCGCGTCAATAAACTCCTTGGTATAACCAAGCAGAGCGCCGTTAAGGTAGATATTCTCGCGTGCTGTAAGCTCGGGATCAAAGCCGGCGCCCAGCTCGATGAGCGGGGCGATGTTGCCGTGAACCTTAACCTCGCCCTCACTGGGCTCCAGAACGCCGGCAATGATCTTAAGCATCGTAGACTTGCCGGAACCGTTGGTACCAACCAGACCGACAACCTCGCCACGATGAACATTAAAGGAGATGTGCTTAAGCGCGCGGAACTCTTCAAAGAAGAGCTCGTGCTTTGCAAGCTTAATAAAGTATTCCTTGAGGTTCGTCAAAGACTCAGACGCCATATTGAAGATCATAGTGACGTCTTTAACCTCAACAGCAAGAGGCTGCTTGCTGTAATCAACCGTAGTCGCAGACATAACAGCGCTCCTTAAATATAGAGAATAAACTTGTGCTCGGTCTTATGGAACACGGCGTAACCAACAACTAAAGCAAAAACGGCCCAGAACACGCAAAATCCTAGCGTTAACATGGAAGGCGTCGTGTTAAACAAGAATATATCGCGCATGAACTGCAGGTAGTTGTACATGGGATTCACAACAACCAACACCTGAATCCAATGGGCCATCTGGCTAATGTAATCGGTGGTCCAGAAAATAGGCGTCAGGTACATCCACGCGGTGATAACGACGGTCCACAGGTGCATAACATCACGGAAAAATACGGCAAGCGCCGAGAGCATCATGCCCAAGCCCATGCAAAAGCACATAAGCAAAAACAGGCAAACCGGCAGCAAGATTAAATGCCAGGTAGGAAGAACATGGAACCACAGCATAACCAGCGCGACGGCAACCAGAGAGAAGGCAAAGTTAACGAGCGAGAACAGCACCTTCTGAACCGGGAACACCCAGCGGTGCACCTTAACCTTTTTAAGCAAGGACGACGCCGCGATGATGGACATGAGTGCCTGGTTCGTCGACTCGGACATAACCGAGAACGTAATGTTGCCGACAATCAGGTACAGCGGATACATCTCGGGCGTTATGGAACCATTGCGGCTCTGACCAAAAATGGTCGAGAACACAATGGACATGACGACCATCATAAGAAGTGGATTGAGTACCGACCACGCAACACCCAAAACGCTGCGACGATACTTAATCTTAAAATCCTTAGTGACAAGCTGCCTCAGGATGTATTTGTCTTTTTCGAAATCATTTTTAGCGTGAGAGGCCGGCTTAGCCACCGCTTTCTGACTATCTACGCTGTCAGTCACGGACCATCTCCTTGTCTCGTAATTCATAACAGTGGAAAGTATAGCCTTCAAAGACGGCAACTAACCCAGCGATGTAAATCTGGAAAAGTACGCCATATCAAATACAGGCATCTGACGGCAGGTATACTAACAACCCGTAATAAGTTATGGGGGCATTCATCTTGGACTATACAAACACAGCGGTTATCATTCCCTGCTATAACGAGGCCGTCACCATAGGTAAAGTCATAGACGATTTCCACCGCGAACTCCCCGGAGCCACGGTTTACGTCTACGACAACAACTCAACCGATGGGACGTCCCAGATTGCCTTGGAGCACGGCGCCACGGTGCGGCTCGAACCGCGCCAGGGAAAGGGCAACGTGTGCCGTCAGATGTTCCGCGACATCGACGCAGGCTGCTACCTCATGGTCGACGGCGACGACACGTATCCCGCCGAAGCAGCCCGAGCGCTCTGCGACCCTATCCTTGCGGGAGAGGCGGATATGACCGTGGGCGACCGCCTCTCCAACGGCACTTACACCGAGGAGAACAAGCGCGCCTTCCACGGTTTCGGGAACAACCTGGTCCGCGCCATGATCAAGTGGATCTACGGTTACAGCTTCGAAGACGTCATGACGGGGTACCGCGCCATGGGTCAGCCGTTCGTCAAGACGTTCCCCGTCCTGAGCGAGGGCTTCCAGATCGAGACCGAGCTCTCCATCCACGCCGTCGATCACCGTTGGCGAATTAAGGACGTCCCGGTGGAGTACCGGGACCGCCCCGCTGGTTCAGTGTCCAAGCTCGACACGGTCGGCGACGGCATTAAGGTCATCGCCATGATCGGCACGCTCTTCAAGGACTACCGACCGCTCAAATTCTTCAGCCTCATCGCCCTGATCTTCGCCGCCATCGGCCTCGCGCTCGGCATCCCCATCATCGTAGAGTATTTCCACACCGGGCTGGTTCCCCGCTTCCCAACTGCCATGCTCGCCGCGTGTTTCATGTTCCTGTGCGGCCTCAGCCTGGCAACGGGCTTCATCCTCGACTCGGTCGCCAAGGTCGAAAAGAAACAATGGGAGCTTCAGGTATACAAAACGCGCAATTCAATAGGTGAGTAGGCCTCAATGAACACTAATAAGCGCCTTACAAACTGGGATCTTCTAAGAGCCCTCTCAATGTTTTTAGTTGTTGTTGTTCACATCGCACCGCAACTGGGCAGTTTTCGCGGCATTAACGCTGGCGTGATAGTAGGCACAGGCGCCATTATTTGCGACCCGATATTCTTCTGCCTGTCGGGCTATTTCGCACTGAAACCTCTAAAGAAAAGCTACAAGGACTATCTCTTTGGAAAAGCCCTGTCGTTGCTGCTACCCATCTTTGTGTATGCTGGGCTTCTGTACACCTATAAAGTAGTGACTGGCTCACTTCAGGATACCAACTACATCCGATACACCAGTAGCCTTGTCCAAGGTGGCTGGTGGTTTGTTCCAGCGCTCATTCCATATATTATTATTGCGCCAGTATTGGCAAAAATGTTCGAAGCACTTGATGACCGTACCTGCAAAATTGCCCTGTTCGTAACCTTAGGAATCTACGCATGGGGCGGACTATCATGCGCAGCAAACTCTTTGCTCATAAACTCTCAGCATATAACCCTTGCAGCAGCCGTAAGCATGTTTCAGCGCATCATACCGCGATCGCTGCTTGGGGGAACGTATTTCACGTTCTTTTGCTTGGGGTATTTCGTTAAGCGTGTAACACCATTATTAGACAGGCGGGAAACTAGGTTTATTAAGTCAATAGGTATTCTTTTTTTCATCTTCGATATTGTGAGCGCATATTTTGGTTTCGAAAGGTCCGATCCGAGTTTTAACTGGGTAATCGTGACCGTTGCAATATTTGTTGCGTTTGATGGCATCAAGCTACACTCGCAAACGTTCTCGAACATCATTGAGTGGACTGCAAAAAGATCCTATTCGATTTATCTCTTGCAATACGCAACGATTGAGCTTGCCACATCTGTTATCTATAACGGCGTACTAGATGGCGGATATTCGACGCTTTCATGGCCACTTAGGATAGCCACATGGATATTGGCGACAGCGCTGGCCTACGGACTGGCGCTAGCGGTGGCATCGGTCGTGGACCCCTTCATCATTGGGCCCATCCAGGTAAAGCTTAAACAGTATCGTCAGAATACCGCATGCTAGGCCGTTTAACAGTGAACAGAGTTTCATAGCAACTTACATGATAAAAGGGTGGTTGGGAGTAACATCCCGACCACCCTCCTTTAGAGCTTCAATAGCCGCAATTCGCGAACAGCACCATTACCGTAAAACGAATTATGAGCGAGATTTAAGCGCCTCAATCGCCTCGGAGATAGAAGGCGCATCCTCAAATAAACCATCCTTCATGTCCTCCGTGGACGAAACGCCGCAGGCGGTAAGAAGAAAAGATTTAGCTCGATCGATCAGCATAAACACCGCCGCCTTATATCCCTTTAGTTGAGCGACAAATGAATATACGCTGGATGCACCAAACGAAACAGGACCGTCTTGGGCAAGTAGCTGTTGATAGAACTTTAGGATTCTATCGCTTGCCAGCAACTGTCCAATATCATCAATCGTCAAATACTTCGAAAGTACGCGCTGCAACCCTTGCAGCAATTCCTCTCGATCTGCCTGATTCTTGATATTAAGCAGATCGAACACGAGGAAATCAGCAACGAATAGCAGCATAGAGCGGCCCGACTCGCCTTCGAATCTCCCCTGCTTATCCCAATCCGCCATGATGCAATCAACAACCTGCAGATGCTTCTGAAGGCGCAGCTTCTCATCTTGTGCCATCAAACACATTGCCGAATCCTTGCGGGACAGACGATAGTCATACAACGAGTCAGAAAGCAGCTTTGTGCGAGAAGACCTTCCTAACGTGGCAAACGAAAACACCTGGTCCTCGCCAAGGGTCAGACCAACAGGAAAATAGAGCCCATGATCGCGCAAGAAAGAAAGACGATAAGCTCCATTCCAGGGAAACGGCCTAGTCTTAGCATAAAAGACGAGCTTATCGCTGTAGCCGAAATACTCTTCATCATCTAATGACAACGTCGACGTAAGCCACGGATTGGAAAGCTCGATCGGAAAGGGATCGGCGGAGAACTTTAAGATATCCACTTGGCTGTCATTGTCGAAGGCCTGGCGAACGACATCACAGGCATTAGGCTTAAGCAAGTCATCGGCATCGACAAAAAGGATAATCTCACCACGAGCCTTATCGATACCAAAGTTTCTAGCAGCGGAAACTCCCCGGTTAACTTCGTGATAGATAGCAAATCGAGAATCGCGAGCGGCATACAAGTCGAGCAGCTCGCCCGACCCATCTGTGGATCCATCATCAACACAGATAATCTCGATATTGTTGTATGACTGAGCCGCAATCGAGTCGAGGGTATCCAGTAAGTAGCCGCCGACGTTATAAACAGGGACAACGATCGACAGCAACGGGCAATATAAATCAGACATATTAACGGCGGAGCTTTCTCTTCATCATACGAGCCACCATAGAGAAGCCGCCAGCAGCAAGATACTCGCGAATCGTATTGAGCTTACCGGAGCCCGTAAGCGAATACTGGACCTTAAGAAGATCGGCGTTCTCGGCAAAATCCTTTACACGAGCAAACTCACCAGGATTAAAGCCGTAGCGGTCAAACGGAGCTTCGGCACAAATAATGTTATTCGCCTGCAACTCGTCAGCCATTTCAGTAGAAAAGACGCTAATAAAATCGCGACGAAGTTCAGGCGCCAGCCTGTTAAGGTTCCAATCGTAGTTATAGAACTTCACTTTGGCACGAATAGGATCAAGCGCCGGCTTAAGATCAGGGCGGTCCTCATTTAGGAAGCGCGACATCTCATGATGCTCATCGCAAACACAAAACACCTTGCCCGGATTGTTCACCGAAGAATGTTCATTATCCTGACGATAGTGCAGGAACGCCTTTCCCGAATACATTGCGCGCCGTGCACAGGCAAGGACCTTAAAGGTGAAGCTCGTGTCCTGGAAGGACGCTCCTGGAGTAGGAAGAAACGAGATGTTATTGGAAGACAGAAAGTCCTTACGATACAGCGCAGACCAAATGGAAGGCTTGGCCCAGAATGCGTCGGGCGCATCGATGGGCTTATGTACGCCCATGCCGATCAGCTCTTGACTCATCGCGGGAAAATAGACGTCATGACGATTAAGCCTTGAACTATCGCGAGACGACCAATAGAGCCAGAAATTGCATTTAAAAAGATCGAGCTCGTTGTCCTCGGCCTGCTGAACCATAAACTCAAGCGCATCGGCATCCAAGAAATCGTCGGACTCAAGAATAGAAATATACTTACCCTTGGCGATTTCAAGACCACGATTCATGGAGTCGCCGTAGCCGGAATTTGGCTTATCAATAACAACGAATCGGGGGTCTTCAGACGCAAATCCATTGATGATCTCCAAGGAAGAATCCGTAGAGCCATCGTTGATGCAGATGATTTCAATATCTTTGAGAGTCTGATTCTTCAGAGAGCTAAGGCACTCATCGAGATATTTCTCGACATTGCAAATAGGCACGAGTACCGAAACGAGCGGCTGGTTTTGTGACACAATGACTCCAATACAAGCATGACACATATGGTATGCAACTCAAATGAATCGATTATAACAAATGGCTCTGAACGAGACTGAATCCTCAAAGACCGCCACCTGCAAACAAGCAGACCGTAAGCTACACTCAATACTGGAAGTTAAAGACCTATTGAAACGTCCGCATTAACGGCGTGAATGGATTAGGTCTTTCAAATAATTACGACCCTCGATAAGGAGCATTCAGTGAAAAAAAGATATCCCGAGTTTGATGTCGCAAAAGCAATAGCACTTGCCGGCGTCATCATTGGCCACTCAACATATCTGGGGACACCAGATAGGCTTGCCTCTATTTTCTACTCATTTGATATGCCTCTCTTTTTTATTGTCAGCGGATTCTTTAGCAAGCCCGAGGCTAAACTCACACTCGACTACGTTAAAAAGAATGCCAAATCGCTTCTGATGCCTTATCTGATTACCTGTATAGGCGTAATTGGATGCTCGTTCTTAGGGGCAGTCTTAACAGGGAAAACTAACCCAATAGAGATGGCCAACCACTGGTTTATGGCAAGCCTCTACGGCTGTGGAGGTATCACGCCCGCAACCCCAGCATTCGTATCCGCTATCGGAGCCCTTTGGTATCTCTTCGCGCTTTTCTTTGGCAAAATGCTCCTGACCGTCGTTAATCAATTTCGACATCCCGCAATTTTGGTTCTGGGTTTTTTCTTCTGCGGCAACGTTCTGGCCCAAATCGTTTGGCTTCCTTGGAGCATCCTACAGGCATTGAGTGCAACGCTCTTTTTGTACATTGGACAGATCATTAGAAAGCACGCCCTACTCGATGAAAACTCAATCGAACCCATCTGCTGGTTGTTCATGGCGGGAATATGGGGCTACTCAGCCCTATGCTTTGGAAAGCTTTACATGGTGACAAACACCTACGTTAACGGGACGCAGGATGTCATCGGGAGCATTTTTGGTTCATTGGTGATTCTCAAGCTATGCCAAATGGCTTGCAAGCATATTCCACGCGTCACGAAGCCCATCGCTTGGATCGGAAAGTACACGCTCCCGTTCTTCTGCATGCATCTTATTGAGTTAAACGTGTTTCCCTACCGATATGTTTCCGGTATCGTCGAGAATCTTCCGCTAGCGCCGTGGATCGGATATCTAATTGTCCGCTTCGCTATCATTGCCTTACTTACGGGCATCTTATACGTGCTTCCACGCCCGATTTCCAAATGGTATTTCCAGTCAAAACAAAAGAGCCAAACTGGGCGATAAAAACTATATGCCCCGCAAATGAGGACAGCGCCTCTATTCAATTGAGTAGAGGCGCATATCTTTCTTACTTAAGACAAGCGAAAAACCAGGGGTGGAATCATCAATCGAATCAATGCCCGTCCAGCCAGACTTATGATAACCAGGCATATCCACACCCTCGCGTCCGTTCTCGCCGTAATCTAAAACGAGAAGATACTTGGCACCAGCCTTTTTAACGTCACGCGCAATCAGCGAATCATAAGAAATGCGGTCGAGTCCATGGCGGATTTGCTTGCTGACCGCCGTCTCGCCCTTGCCAAAGGAGCTGAACTTTCGATACATGAGATTAAGGTCGTTTGCGGCATATCCGTAGACACTGCCGTCAAAGGGATTGTTGATAATCAGCTCATCACCGGCCATTTGCTTGACCTCGCCAAGAAACGCCAACTCATCGGACGTCAGATTATTATCGACATCATAGATACTATACATGTAATTAAGCACGCTTTTAGTAAATCCGACCGGGGAATAGTTGTTAATGGACGGGTTGACACTTTCGGGCCAAAACAAGCCGCAGGCAATCAGGACGATGCAGAGCGCCTGGGGGAGATACCTGGCAGAACGGTCCATCCCAACAGAAACGGAAAATGCGCTCTGAACTTTTCTCAAGATAAAGTCGAGACCAAGCGTCGAAAGCGGAATGCTAAACAGTGCGGTCATCGCAGCGACGCGATATTGGTCTGTATACCAAAAGCCTGTAAGGAAATGCCTGATAAAACCGTCTTGAGTAGCATCGACAACAAACAGAACCGCGGAAAATAGATAGACGAAGAAGTAGCCACGGAAGGACCTATTGCCCAAGGCCCAGAGGCTACCAAGGACAACCAGACATGCAAGAAGAATACAGGGCGTATTCTCATTAAAGGAAAAGGAGAATGACCTCCACACGGCATCAAAGATGTACGTAAAGGAAGGCCAATGGAAGTTGATGACCCCTTGCAAAAAGCTTGCTTTCGTCATCAAAAACCAAATGATGGCAACAGCAAAAAGCACAAGGCAGCGTGATGCATAATGGGCAAACTTGGCCGAAATCGATTGCTTGCGAAGCAGCTGGCGCTCAATTAGACCGCCCACACAGACAACAATCGAAGGAACCAAAAGAATGCCAAGCGTGAAAACCGCATTCGGTTGCAAAGCCACTAGAGCCACCATGCCAAAGAGCAAGGCCGCAAGGACAGAACAATGAACCGTGCAAACAGACCGAGCTTCTTCAAAGCTTTGCATAAACCAGATGAAAACAGCGGCAACAGCAGGAACGGCACAAAACGCAGCGAAATTTGGATAGACAGGCCCCCAGTAGAGCAATGTCCAAGGGAAGGCGGTCGAAGCAAGCGTTACGACAGCGGCGCAAATGCCCTTTCGCACATCATCCTTGGTAATAACCGCAATGAAGGACTGAATACCCAAGGGCAATACAAACGCGACGAATACAAAATTGGTGAGGTTAATGGCCGCCATAACAGATATATTGAACGTACGTGCAACGAGAGCGGCAATGATATGCCAAGCAGCGGGATAAAAACCGGTGCTTGCATTAGGACTAAACGCTTCTGATCCCGCCTCGAGATACGATCCAACCGAGAGGATTGAATAGCTAGAGGCGTGCTTCATGCTCTGAATTACACTCAAATGAAACGAATTGTCATATACCTGAAGAAAGTTATCCGGCAGACCAATGCCGCGAACAAAAAAATAAACCGACACGGGAACAGATAGGGCAAGGGCGCACAGATACGGAAGCTGGGAGACAATATCGTTATCAAAAAAAGCGCTTCGTCCGTGAAAGCGGAAATAGCACGCCATGCCACTGACCACAGCAAAGAAGAACAACGAGATCAATAAGGCAAAATAGCCACCGGCGACTCCAACAAACCGGAGAATGATGCCCATAAAGACCAAAAAGAAGACACTGATTACAGGGCCAAAGGAAAGAGACAGTTTAAAGGGAACTCCAAATGCTCGCGATGCCAACATGCCCGGCAAAATCAATGCAAAGGCCGCAATAAAAGCTTCGATGAACAACAGCGACCAACTCATGAAATACCTCACGAACGAAGTGAATAAACAATTTGAAATCTAATTTTATTTCAAATGGACAACTCCCGGGAAGTCATATATTAGACATAGCAAAACAGCCATATAGAACGAAAAGCATAGAAGAAGAATGGGTGCCAAGACACTGAAAGTACCATAGAAAAAATATAACACTGAGAAACTCAATACAGTAATGAGTGAGCCAAACAGTTTCATTTCCTCTTTGTATCAAGCGCCGCAGCCTGAACTAGCGAATTAAGGCGCTCTTCCTGCTTTGACAGTCGTAACGAAATTCTGAAATCACGAACCACTAGGACTGCTAAAACATATAGAAAGACAAGATTTGATGCAGACATAAATCCCAACAAGTTTGAAAAAAATGAGGCAATTTCCGGGAAAACGCCAAGCACCACGAAGCTCGTGCTAAATAAAAGCCAAAAAACAGAATCCAAAACCTGCATTCTGCATCTTTTGAGGTTGTGTACAACGAAAATAAAAACAATCACAGCGCAGGCAACAAGAAACACGCGCAAGGAAGTTGACATGCAATCACCTAAACCATTGAACAATAAGAAGCGTGACAAATACTCGAACCATGTATTGAATCGACCTAATTGGATTTAAATAGCTCTCTCCACCCTGCCGCTCGCGCATGGATACCTGTATTTCCGATACCTTATAACCTTGCTTGATAAAGAAGGCGATGGACTCGGGTTCAGGATTGAGCGTATCGTTGCAGGAATATTCTTTTAAAACGTCTCGATTGAAAAGTCGAAATCCAGACGTAGGATCGCTAATCCTTTTACCAGTTAACATTTTAATAATGAAAGTAATCATTCTCGAACCAAACATGCGCATTGACATATCTTTACGCATCGACAAAAAACGAGAACCAATTACTATGTCAGCGTTGTCAAATTGAGCCTTCGAAACAAGCTCCGAAATATACTCAGGCCGATGTTGTCCATCCGCATCGAATTGAACCATGTAGTCGTAATCATTCTCCAGCGCATAACAAGCTGCCGTTTGAAATCCAACCGTCAAGCCGCAGTTAATTAGCATATTAATAACATTGCATCCCAAATTCGTACAAAGCTCGAGAGTGCAATCTCGAGAGCCGTCGTTAATGACGACGAAGTCAAACTCCGGGGCCACTCTCTTTAGTTCAAGAATAGTGCCCTCTATGCATTCCTCTTCGTTATAAGCAGGAATCGCAACAAGAACTTTTGGCAAATTCGTCACGTACGAACCGTCCTTAAATATCAACATAATGCTTTACGGCATCATCTAGGTGATTCTTTATACATTCGATAAACAAGATAGATGATAACTCTTAGTACGATAGCAAATTTACGGCTGTTTGCACTCCTAACAGCATCCATATCAGTCTTCCGATACCATAGGCACTTTAATAAAACTCAAATTACAGCCAAGCCGTTGTCGACAAGAATTACAAGTGCGACAGCTCGCTCGCGGAATCCAGCCAGTAAAAATCAGATGTACGCTGGAGTAAAAGCTCCAACAAGCCCCCTAGTCTTAGCCTGACACAAAGAATGAATGGAATAGCCTTCGGTAGCGTGCCTCGGTGGCCTCCTTGGCCGGGCGCCACCAGGACTCGTTGGCGACGTACCAGTCGATGGTCTGCTTCAGGCCCACGGCGAAGTCGGTGTGCGCCGGGCTCCAGCCGAGCTCGCGCTGGAGCTTCGTGCTGTCGATGGCGTAGCGGCGGTCGTGGCCGGGGCGGTCGGCGACCCAGTCGAAGTCCTCGGGGTCGCGTCCCATGGCCTCCAGGATCATGCGCAGGACGGTGATGTTGTTCTTCTCGCCGTCCGCTCCGATGAGGTAGGTCTCCCCCATGCGGCCCTTGGTGAGGATGTCCCAGACGGCGCTGGAGTGGTCCTCGGTGTGGATCCAGTCGCGGACGTTCTCGCCGCGGCCGTAGAGCTTGGGGCGGACGCCGTCGACGATGTTCGTGATCTGCCTGGGGATGAACTTCTCCACGTGCTGGTAGGGGCCGTAGTTGTTGGAGCAGTTGGAGATCGTGGCGCGAAGCCCGTAGGTGCGGGTCCAGGCGCGCACGAGCATGTCGGAGCTGGCCTTGGTCGAGCTGTACGGGGAGCTCGGCTTATACGGCGTCTCCTCGGTGAACTTCGCCGGGTCGTCGAGCGCCAGGTCGCCGTAGACCTCGTCGGTGGAGACGTGGTGGTAGCGGATGCCGTGCTTGCGGACGGCCTCCAGCAGGCGGAAGGTTCCCTCGACGTTGGTGCGCAGGAAGGGCTCCGGGTCGGCGATGGAGTTGTCGTTGTGGCTCTCTGCGGCGTAGTGCACGATGGCGTCGTGGCCCGGGACGATGCGGTCCAGCAGCTCCGCGTCGCAGATGTCGCCGACGACGAGCTCCACGCGGTCGGAGGGCAGCCCCGCGATGTTCTCGGGGTTGCCGGCGTAGGTCAGCTTGTCCAGGACGGTGACATGTACGCCCGGGTGGTTGTCCACCACGTAGTGCACGAAGTTGCTGCCGATGAAGCCGCAGCCGCCCGTGACGATGATGTTCTTGAGAAGCAATGGTGACATGCGATCGTTTTACCCATTAGTTCCAGAAAGCACTTTTTCAACCAAAGACGCCGTCTTATCCCATGAACTCTCATTTTCAACCATGCGTCGACATAAACGAGACTGCTCAGCCAACTTATCAGGGTTTTTGACAAGCGAATAAATGGCCTGCTCAACATCCTCGGAATCCATAGAGCTAATAATTGTTCCGAAATGCTCGTTTGGAAAAAGCTCTCGCGCCCCGCCCACATCCGTAACAACAGAAGGACACCCGCACGAAGAAGCCTCTAGCAAAGTTGTAGCAAAGCCCTCCGACCGTGTAGGGAGACACAGCAGATCGGACTGCTGAAGGAGTGAGGAGATGTCGGAAGATGAAAGCCGTCCAACCCATCTAAGCGATTCACCTTGAGCATCATCAACTTCTTTTGATAATGCACCATCACCCGCCAGAACAAAGACGACGCCAGCTTCGACAAGCCTGCGGCTTCTCGAAGCCTCAAGAATGGCTTTAATGCCTTTTTCAGGAATTAGCCGTCCGACAAAACAGACCAAATAGGACCCAGCTCCTACACCAAGCTCATTACGAAAATCTCGCCCCGACGACATCTCCCTGAATGACTTAGCATCGATTGAGTTGGGGATAACTCCCTTTGCTGCAATACCAAAAGACCTAAGCCACTCAACACTCTTGCTCGAAACGCCATAATAGTCTGGATGGAACCGCTTGCCCAAGGCCGTTATTAGGCGCTCATATGTACGGACCAAGGGATCTATCACTGGATTACTGAATGAAAGATAAGCCGAACCATGATCAAGGACAACAGGCGTTATCCCCATGCTCTTTGCAAACCTAATGCCGTAAAGCGAGTGAATATAGAAACGAGCATTTACAAGAACGCCATCGAAGTGCTGGCGCTCAATATGCTTCCACAATTTACGTGATAAAGCATTTAACTTAGGAACGGGAAAGCGTCCCGAAAAAAAAGGAAAACAGGGCAGGCGAAGAACATCTACCCCGTCTTCATCGGTAATACCGGCACCTAAACCATTTGTATCGTTCGTAACCACCAATACCTCATTGCCGCGATCAACGAGTGCGTGCGCCAAGTTGTAGGTGAAGTTTTCAATGCCGCCCATATGAGGCGGATAAAGTGCGGAAAAAAGAACGTAGCGAGATCTCATACTATTTCTTGGGCTCCCAAATCTCCCCATTCCCAAAGTCAATTAGAAGGGGTAAATGGGTATGGCGGTCTTCCTCTTTGGGAATGGCACGCCAATCCCCATACATCGTTGTAAGATACTTGTCGGTTAGCCTCGGAACCGGATAGAGTTCTCCCTCAAACTCCGCTTGGGCAAGAGGAAAAATGTCATCCACCGAAACAGGATTCATATTTGGCCAAGCAAGAGTTAAACACTTCCTGCCAACAGCGCCAACACTGCTATCAGGAATAGCGCGATTGAACTGGCGCTGATACTCAAGGGGGTCCTTGTTGGACGCTCTCTCAATAAAATGCAGCGCCTTGCAACCAGCTTTTTCGATAAAGCCAAGGAAGCCTCGATGAGGAACAGTGATATTCCCAGAATGGTATAGGTAAGAACGGCGCTGAGCATTCAAAGCAAGTTTGAGCTGACGAGATCTAATCTCAGGCTCCTCGTATAGATAGTCGTATGGAAAGACATCGACGAAGATACCCATAGCGGATCCGGAATCTCTCCCCTCCTGGTTCTCGAAGCGAGTGCCATCCTTATAGACTTTACAGAACATCGCCGCATAACCAGAAGAATTACGAGAATCATGGAAGGAATAGCCGTCGGGCAATTCAGTGGAAGCAATGCTGCAAAAACGAGCGTAATCAGAACGCATCATCCCGATATCAATATCATCATCCCAAGGAATAAACCCCTTATGGCGCATGGCGCCAAGACAAGTGCCCCCGTCAAGCCACCATTTAATTCCAAACTTATCGCAAAGAGAACCAACTGCATTCAGAATAGAAAGTTCAACAGCTTTAAGCTGGGTCAGCGCACTATCGTCTGTCATATCAACCTCAAAATAAAACCTTACAGTAGCAAGTCGCAGTTAATACCGCTTCACAGCATTATGGAATGGAAAGAGAAGAATAGCTCAAGTAACAAAATTAATCATACGCGTCTCATAATAGAGCGTCCAATCATCCGCTACACCGCTGTGCTCTGAATGAATGCAAGATATGCATCAAGAATATCCCCTTAAAATGCATCATGCTGCAGGTGAACTCTAATTTAAAGTTAGGTACTATTGTTAGCAACGTATACCATAATGACCGTGGAAAGACGTAGATGTATTTATCAATTATTATTCCAGTTTATAATTCAGCCAATTATCTTCGCCGCTGTCTTGATTCAGTCAAATATCAATCTTTCACAGACTATGAAGCCCTTCTTATAGATGACGGCTCCACGGATTCCTCTGAAATAATTTGCAAGGAATATGCTGAAAATGATGACCGATTCAAATATTACAGACGGCCTATGAACGGTGGGGCATCAGCCGCCCGCAACGACGGCATAAGGCTCTCATCGGGGTCATACATAATGTTTATAGACAACGACGATTGGATTGAAGGCTCCGATGCCTTTGCTGCATTGCAATCAACAATACAAAACAATAATGAGCCTGATATCGTTGCTTGGCCAATGGGTGAGTATATCGAATACGTTGGCAAGTTGAATCTTCCGGTTGTTCCTATATCCAAATCGATTAATGAACTGGACTTTAAAACTGCCGTCCTCTCTCTACTGAAAGAGAATAATTATTATTCATCAGCCAGTGGCAAAATCGTGAAAAAGCAGCTGGTTGTCTCCAATAATTTAAAATTCAATGAAAACCTTAAGCATAATGAAGACAGTGATTGGTCGTTAAAACTACTTTACTATGCCAAATCAATCAAATGGGTTGATTCAAGCTACTACGTCTACAGAAGAAACTCCGCATCATCCACGAGCAGTAAAGCAAACTGTGCGAATGTAGTGAATTCCATAGAGTCCATTATCGATAAACATCTATCTGCAATCGAGACCCAACCAATTAACTCGCAAAATATTATAGTTGCGAATAATTTTGTTGCATATTTATTCGTGCTGTTAGTCGCAAATGTTTTCTCAATGCCCAAAACCGACCAGAACAGAATTAATTACATAGCGAAGCTGAGGAAAAATCTATGGATTCTAGAATATGATGCGCAGACGCGAGTTAAATTTGCAAGAATCATTTGTTCTTTATTTGGATTAAATATCCTCGGTGAGCTTCTCTCAAAAGCGCTAAATACCGAAAAACGTAGGCTCAAGCGGTAAGGCTAGGAAACATTGTCAAGTAAACTCAGTCTTAAGCAGAATATGTTGTGGAACTCCGTTGGATCCGTGATTCGACTTTGCTGCAATTATTTAATAACAATTGCTGTCGTCCGTTTTTCGCATGGGTTTGATGCTGCGGGCGGATTGGCATTAGCCATGTCAATTTCAAGCCTTGTTCAACCAGTTGCCGAGTTTAGATTGCGAACCATTCAGGTAACGGACGTCCAAAATGAATTAAAAACTGGCGAGTACCTTGGACTTCGTTTGGTAAGCACCACCTTAGCGTTTGCTTTAGGTATTGCTTATTCACTTATAACGTGTAGCTTGCAATCACTGCCCGTTATCGTGCTTTATCTAATATATTCAATGGCGGTTAACCTAATTGAAGGATTCCATGCAATTGACCAAAAGCATCTGCGCATGGATTTCATCGGCATTTCTTACATTATTCAGGGTGTCAGCAGTCTTCTCTTGTTCATAATTGCTCTTTCAGTTACCAATTCGCTTGAAGCTGCTGTCGGAGTCATAGCGATTGCAAACATCATGGTTTTATTTCTTTATGACAAAAAGAAGGCAAGCTTACTTGAGCTAATTAAGCTCAAATTAAATCTAAACAAATCCATTAAGGTGCTGTTGTCCTTAACCCCAATCGTGCTTGCCCAGATTTGCAGTAGCTCTGTTCTGACAATTCCAAAACAGGCTTTGGCGGCTTCATTTGGAGCAGCGGCATTGGGAATCTATTCTTCGGTAGCATCTCCGGCAACCATTGTTCAAATGGGAGCAGGCTATATATATAGTCCATTGCTTGGGGAATTTGCAGCCCGATTCAATGAAGATAGAAGGAAAGGGCTTCGGTTATTAAAGAAAGTAGTCGTGTATATATCCGCGGCTACTTTTGGCTTATCGGTGCTTTTGCTAGTTTTTACGCGCCCGATCCTGGCGATTTTGTTCGGGTCAAAGATCATTGCGTACACAAATTTACTTGGTATGGTGTTAATTTGTACGTATTTCACCGCTTTTGCCTGGTTTTTTAACGATTTGCTTCTGTCAATTAGAGATTTTAGAGGAAGTTTTTTCGGCAACATTGCCGCGTCTGCAATGTCTATCGTCTTATCATTCATTCTTGTGCCTCAATTAGGAATGAATGGAGTGAGTTTAACCGGTGCACTATCCTATGGGTTGGCATTAGTATTTATGCTAGCGTTTTTTGTTAGCGATTATCATAAAATGCAACAGAGAGAGAATGAGATTATCGGTTGATTTCCGATTGCAGCCGAACATATTGAGCTGATAGCTCACTCCTGCATTTACCGAACGCCCCCGAGCCCCCATCCGGGCCGCGGGGGCGCCGTTTTCCCAGCTGAAGGAACAGTGGAGATGTGTTTCGACAGGTCCGGTGGCCATGTTCCGCCCTCCGCCAGGTACCTCTTAGCAGACTCAGCCGGACGGTCGGTCCGTCTATTCCGTTTTCGCCTTCAGGCTAGCCAGAGGGACATCGCCCCTCTCTGTGCGCGCCCGCCCTATGAGCCCCGGGGTCAGGTCGAGATCGTCGAGCGCCGCGTCCTCCACGCCATAGGCGTCCAGCAGCGCCGCCGCGTCGTTGCCGAGTATCGCCGGCAAAGCCCATTTACACTTATAGCAGCACGACCAGGCGCAATATTATTCAAATAAATAACTTCATAATCGATTCCACTTGTCAGCGCAGACCCGTTAATGACAAAAACCGAGACCTCTGGAGAAATCGTATCAACGGTATATTCATATGTTGACGAATCGATAACACTTTGAAATCAGCTGAATTTAAAGCCAAGCGATTGCCATCCGATGACACAAATGTCTATTGCCCCGATTGAGCTATAGAGACATCAACGCCCTCAACAACACAATCTTCGCTTAATGAGAAGGCAACCGTGGGGCTTAAAAGGGGAACGATATTAATTAATGCTAAGCAAACCGCACTCATAAAACTGAAATAACGATTTCCCGACATTTCACTCTTTCTGTCGAATTAAAGCGTTGTCGTTCATCTATCAGATTCTAGGGCGGATTCCCTTCATTAAACGGACGCTAGGGCCACGTTCTCATAATAAGATTTTCACCTGATCTCGAACGGTTAAGCCAATTAAGCGAAAGTAGTTACATCAACCAACTACTCAATACGTAACAACCTTTGTTCCATAAGGAATATTATAGTAAATCCATTTTGCGTTCTGAATCTCAAGACGAACACATCCCGCAGAGGATGGAACACCCATCGTGGGATCCATCACGCGATTGCTATTAACGTAGTAGGGCGAAGAATGGAACAGATAATCACCATAGAATTGCGTGTAATAATAGCAAGTATATCCATGCCCAAAGGAGTATCCCTTTCCGTAGACTTGATACTCCCCTATCACAGTTGGCGTGCTAGCTTTTCCCGTCGAACATACATAGCGACGGTTTAAGGACCAATTATTCCAGGATCCAGTGTAAATACTCGTAACGCAACGTGACGTATCGACAAGTATCAGCCAACTTGTATTGCTTGAATAGCTTTGAGCCTTAGCATCCATATAGTCTGACACCCACGCGCCGTTTGCCATAAAGTAATTCCAAGTCCCGTCGACAACTCGCCAGCCAGTAGCCATAGCGCCACTAGCGTCAAGCCAATACCAGATGCCGCCCAGATTGAGCCATCCTGTCTGCATGTAACCAGACGAATTCAGGTAATACCAAGATCCGTTAACGGCAACCCAGCCGGTTTTCATAACGTAGGTAGATGGGTCCAAATAGAACCAGGAGCCATCCTTGTACAGCCAGCCAGATCGTGCATAGCCAGCGGTCTCATCAAAGAAGTACCATTTTCCGTTAACGTTCTTCCATCCAGAGCAGGGGGAGCCATCGGTTGGATCAGCATAGAACTTGCACCCTCCAAGCGTCACAAAACCGTGAGCTTCGGCTAATTCGCCATCACCGTTTGTTGTAAATAGCTTTCCACTACGCAATGCTCCACACAATGAGCCATCAGAACCAGCAAAAGCCTTAGACGGCTCATCCTGGACCGAGTCCTGGACATCTACCCATTCACGACAAGCAACAGCGCCTGAAGCTTTTGCATAATAGCTTTTCCCATTTACAGAAAAATGACCTAGCAGCATTTTGCCGTCGGCGGCAGGATCGAGATAATAGTAATGGCTATTGTCCTTCAGCCATCCCGTCTTTACAATGCCCGACGCATGAGAAGGCTCAGCGTAATACCAGTCTCTATCGCTCATAAACCAGCCGAGTGACAGCGCTCCCATTGAAGAAAAATGATATTGATTGGATCCGATGACAAAAAGCCGGTAGCCATTCTATTGTCATTTGCGACATTGAGCCAATACCAAACGCCATTCACCAAACGCCAGCCCGATGCAAGTGCGCCGGAACCGTCAGCGTAATACCAGTCCGTCCCATCAAACGCCCAACCAACAGCCATTGCGCCGGAATCCGATAAATAGTAACGAGACGAACCGACAGAAACGATTCCTCTAGACATAACACCATCATTGGCGGGATCAAGCCAATACCAGTTATTGCCAGTTTGAAGCCAGCCGGTTAAGACTTCACCATTACTACCCCAATACCATAAACCGTTATCAAGGCACCATCCATTAATCAGTCCATAGGTTCCAAGAAGATAAGGGTGCCCATCAATAACACGACGACCAGTAGCCATAGAACAGCTGTTAAGGGAGTCAAACCAGTACCATTGGTCTCCAATAAACTGCCAGCCACTTGCTAAAGCGCCTGACGGACCCGCGAAATACCACTTATTTCCAGTAAAAATCCAGCCGCAGCTCATTGCGCCGTCACGAGCGGGGTCCAAGTAGTACAACGACTCGTCAATATTCTGCATTCCGGTCAAACGACAGCCATCTAGATAGTAATACCAGGACAAACCGTTCCATTGCCATCCAGATAGTTGTTCTGTAGTCGACGGGTCATGGCTTTCGACAACCTGTAGGCTCGAATCTTCCGTTGTATTGCCGGCACAATCGCTGGAGTCTTGAGAGCAACCGCCACCGACAAATGCTCCCGGCCCTCCTGTCGAGTCGCGCTCTACGACACCGTTATCCGCCCCCTCTTCCACGGCATAAGCAGTGCAAGAAAATGCGGGGGCTGTAACTGAGAGTAAGGCGGAAAATAGCATCAAGCCAATTACTCGCCAGCAAATTCGATGATCAATCCGAGCATTCATTTCAGGCCCCCAACCGGTACCGACTGTCTTGCAGGGAATCTATTAAATAAACGGACGAGCTGCGCCGATTACATTTCCCCTTGCGCTAATAGGATGAATTCCGACACCTTGATGAGGCCAGGAATCAATCATCAAGCCGCCGCCAAGCGCAATCGCAATATGCCCGCGGTAATAAATCACATCGCCGCGTTGAATCGAGTTCGTGCTCACGGGCATAAAGATATTGCTTCGATACCAATTCATGGAATTGTAGGTTTGGCTTGGATCCCAGCGATGGTTATAAGGGTTGTAAACACCCATATCCATGCCAGTAGCATAAAGGCACTGCAAGACAAAACCAGAGCAATCAACAGCTCCGCCGGGAGCGGTAGACCAAGGCTCAATATATTGCGTACCGATATACTCATAGGCACGCTGAATAAAGGCATTCACGCAATCTTCCCGTGTTGCTTCGACAGAAATGCGAGAAGGGGTCACATAGGTAAAGTATCCGGTGCAATAGCTAGGCAGCTGAACAGTCCAAGAACTGACCTGAGGATACTGGGCTGGATTTTGCCAGCCAACTTTGTCGCACTGGCCATCGCTCCAGAAAACTCGACGAACGCCATCGATGGTCCTTGCCCCCGTTGCCATAGCGCCGCTGCCGTCTGACCAATACCACTTACCCGAATCTTTAAGCCAGCCAACATGCATGCTTCCATTGGACTCAAGGTAATACCATGTTCCATTCAGGCATTTCCAACCAGTTGCCATTTTTCCGTCAGCGTTTAGGTAATACCATGCACCACCAGTAAAAACCCATCCGGTCTTCATCACGCCAGAATCGGCATCAAACCAATACCAATCGCCGTCAATCTGCAGCCATCCAAGATGAATGGCACCCGTTCCGGGCTCAGCGTAAAACCTTAGATTTGCGACATTAACCCAGCCGGACGCAACCTGCCAACCATCAGCTCCAGCGGTTTTTAGGATAGTGCCGTTTTCGCGAACCACATCCTTGCAAAGATATCCATTATCATCAGCGTATCTTTGGACGCCGTCATTAACGGTAACCCAGCTTGAAACCACAAGCCTACCGCTCTGGTTTGCAAAACAATCGTTGCCGCCCACCTCAAATAAGCCCGTTTTCATGAGATGGCTAACAGGGTCCAGGTAATACCAGCTCGTGCCCTCTTTATACCAGCCAGAAATAAGTGCACCAGATTGGGAGGCGAAATACCAGCCGTCCTCGACCTGAGCCCAACCAACAGCCATAGCCCCGTTAGGCTTTAAATAATAAGCTGCATTGCCAAGGTCTAAATACCCAACGGACATCTTACCATCGGAGGCTGGGTCGAGATAATACCAAGCGCCGTTAACGAGTTTCCAGCCAGTGGCCGCAATACCGTTAGAGCAGTAATACCAATCTGCTCCGTCTTTGTACCATCCATTTGCGAGGCCATAGTCACCAAAAATATAGGTTCTTCCATCAATCTTTTGACGACCCTTAAACATGATGAACGTCTGTGAGTCAAAATAATAGTGAGCCCCACCTATCGTTTGCCATGACGAAGCAAGGGCACCCGATGAATAAGCCCAGTACCAATTCCCGTCAACGAGAATCCAGCCGGTTTTCATAGCACCAGTGGCATCTAAGTAGTATTTCCCGCTCCCGAGGTCGACAAAACCAACCTGCATTATATGGGTGGCAGGATCCAGGTAATACCATGTGCCGTCTTGATAAAACCAACCAGCAGCTAAATCGCCTCCAGCATTGGCATAAAACCAATTTCCATCTGAGTTACGTAGCCAGCAGTTCTGATATAGCGCGCCAAAAGGCGTTGCGGCATTGCCGTCATTCGCATAAAACGAAGCAGTCGATCCGCCAGCATCGGTCACATTGAAATAACCTGTCTGCATTGCACCATCATTGGCTGGATCAAGCCAATACCAATAGCCCCCGCTTTGCAGCCAGCCAGTCTGGTGTTTACCGTTTTTTCCGTAATACCAAACTCCAGACGACTCGTCTCGTTGCCAGCCATCTTTTATGACGGAAGAATTATCAGGTTGCAAATCATCGGAAACCACAGAAGAAAAATCCGCTTTTGACTCAATACTATGAGCCTCAACGGAATCCTGTGCAAACGCGACATTCGCACTCAGGGGCAAGCAGCAAGCAGTGATTAATGACGCAGCAGCACAAACAAGCGTGGCCTTCTTTTCGAATCGATACATAAGCGACCCTCCCAGATATCTCATTTATTTATTTTAATCCACATTCCAGGATTGATTTTCGTTACTGTCTGTTCAGTCTATGTAGATAAATATATTAGATTGAACATAACGTTCAATCATTCTATTCTTTCCCTAAGCAATGAACATCTTAATTGGAGGCCTGCAGTGGAACTGACCAAGCGTAACTTTACTGTTCTGTACGAATACCTAAAGAACCCATATGCCAGCCAGCGAGAAGTTGCCGAGCGCACTGGCCTCTCACTTGGATCGGTAAACGCAGCAAATAAAGAGCTTACGAATGAAGGCCTTCTCGAATCGGACAGCCTAACCGACAGCGGTTACGAAGCACTTCACCCCTATAAGGTTGAAAACGCAGTGATATTGGCTGCGGGGCTTTCGAGCCGCTTTGCTCCCATTTCGTATGAAAAGCCCAAAGGCCTTTTAAAGGTACGTGGTGAGATTCTCATCGAACGTCAGATTAGGCAGCTGCAAGACGCAGGTATCAGCAATATCACCGTCGTTGTCGGCTATAAAAAAGAGTATTTCTTCTATCTCGAAAGCAAGTTCGGCGTTTCGATTGTCGTCAACAACGAATATGCATCCAAAAATAACCACGCATCGCTTATGTGCGTAAAAGAGCGGCTTGGCAACACCTATATTTGTTCAAGCGATGATTACCTTCTAAACAATCCGTTTGAAGCATACGTTTGGAAAGCATTTTATTCTGCTCAATATGCTGAAGGCGCCACCAAAGAATGGTGCATTCAAACCGGAGCAATGGACAGAATCACCAATGTTACGATTGGCGGTTCCGATGCTTGGTATATGCTCGGACATGTCTACTTTGATAAAGCCTTCTCGCTTGCATTTAAGCAGATTCTCGAAACGGAATATAACAAGCCCGAAACAACGGACAAGCTTTGGGAAGATCTATATATCGAGCACATCAAGGAGCTCGATATGGTTATCAAGAAGTATCCTGAGGGCGAGATCAACGAATTCGATTCTCTTGATGAACTGCGTGCCTTTGATCCGCATTTTATCGAAAACGTTGACTCCGATATTTTCGATAACATCGAGCAAGTGCTCGGCTGCTCCAAATCAGAGATTCACGACGTTTATCCCCTTAAACAAGGTCTTACGAATCTATCGTGCCACTTTAGAACCAATGACGGAGAGTACGTTTACCGCCATCCGGGAGTCGGGACCGAACTGCTTATTAACAGAAATGGAGAAGTAGCCGCACTTAAAAAGGCCAAGGAACTCGGCCTTGACGACACGTTCATTCATGAGGACCCAAAGCGTGGTTGGAAAATTTCGAAGTTTGTACCCAACGCAAAGCAGCCTGATCCGCATGATGCTGCCCAAATGAATCGAATGATGCAGATGTGTCGTTCGCTTCACGAGAGTGGCGCAAATGTCGAAACCGAATTTGACTTCTACCTCGAAGCGAAGCGCTACGAATCACTTCTTCTGGAAAAAGGTCCCATCGACATTCCAGGCTACAGGGAAATGTCCGCCGAAATCGATGAATTGGAGCGCTTTGTACAGGCCGATAATGCACCAAAATGCCTTTGCCACAATGACTTCTTTTACCTCAATTTCCTTATCGATGAGAACGACAAGTACTATCTCATTGACTGGGAATATGCTGGCATGAGCGATTACGCAAACGATTTTGGAACGTGCAGTGTCTGCTGCGAGCTTTCCGAAGATGAAGTCGACCGCGCGCTTGATGCATATTTTGGGCGCAAGGCAACAAACAACGAAGTTGCGCATAACTATGCGCACATTGCCCTTGCAGGATGGTGCTGGTACCTCTGGTCTCTTCTGAAAGAAGCCGAAGGTGACTTCGTGGGCGAGTGGCTCTATATCTACTTCAATTACGGTGCCAAATACCTTAAAAAGGCACTGGAGATCTATCGGAAAGGTGAGTAACGATGCAATTCGGCTTTTTTAGCGGCCTTCTTTGGGGCCTTGATACAGTAATTCTTGGAATCGGTTTGGCGCTCGCGCCCTATATTGGATCGGCGGAAGCGCTTGCATGCGCCTCCATTGCGGGATCTTTTCTCCATGATGCCTTCTGTGCGATCTGGCTCTTTGGGTACATGGGAGTTCGAGGCAGATTAAAAGACACGCTCGCTGCACTTAAAACTCGTTCTGGCAAGGTCGTCATCGCCGGCGCGCTGCTCGGTGGACCTATCGGAATGACCGGATACGTATTGGCGATTAATAATATCGGAGCAGCCTACACGGCAATTATCTCCGCCTTCTATCCCGCAGTCGGAGCATTCCTTTCGTTCGTGCTGCTGAAGGAGAAAATGGGCAAAGGTCAGATTCTTTCCCTTCTTGTTGCCCTTTGCGGCGTAATGACGATGGGCTATCTATCGGCCGGATCGAGCGAGATTGCAAATGCCCCTCTCGGCTTACTCGGCGCGGTGCTTGCCGTTATTGGATGGGGATCAGAAGCGGTGCTGTGCGCATGGGGAATGAAAGATGATGCCGTTGATGACGAAACGGCTTTGCAAATCCGTGAAACCACAAGTGCGCTTGTTTATGGAGCGCTCGTACTCCCCCTCTTCGGAGCATGGCATTTCACGCTGGGTGCTATCCCGAGCATGCCCACATTGATTATTGCACTCGCCGGACTCGCAGGAACTGCATCCTATCTGTTCTACTACAAGGGCATTGCGGCAATCGGAGCAGCGCGTGCGATGGCCCTGAATATCTCCTATTCGGCATGGTCGGTGGTCTTTGGCCTGATCTTGCTTGGAACAATTCCCGACATGGCATCCGTAATCTGCTGCGTTGTAATTGTATGCGGAACAGTTTTGGCAGCCAGTAACTGGGACGAACTATTTGGACGTAATAAGACGGCGTAGCCAGATTAACAATGTAGCAAAAGGGGAGAGCTCGTCGAGCTCTCCCCTTTTAGCATCATGGCTATTCAATTACCACGGCCTGGCTATCCATCTGTTGCCACGTGCCAAAGAACACCTGGGCATTTCGCGTAACATTGCCGTTAATCGAATCCGAAAGATAGACAATTCCCTGCTCGTCATCATAGCCTTTAAGGACTACGGCATGATTACCGCCCCACAGGCCATAGGAGTGCCCGTTATACCAACGCGCAGCATAACGGCCTCCTGGCCAACTTCCCCACTCGGTATTCCACATCTCAACAGGTTGACCACAGGTCAGTTTGTTCTTAATGGAAGAAATTGACGAGAAAGAGACGTCTTTTGCTTGCTTGCCACTTCCAGCAGCACGCAGAAAGTTGTTACCAGCAATAGTAATCGCAGGGGCGACGCATCCCATGAGACCCCCGCTGCTACGCCTTGGGTTGCCATCAAAAGCGGTAACAAAGTTGCCGTTGCTTCCCTTGGGCAAGTAATAATCCGCAATAATCGTCTTACCTAAACCGAAACCATAGTAGTTAAGCAAGTTTGTAAGGGCAACCGACTCACAGCCAGTAGGAAGTTCCGGGTACTGCGAATAGCACGGGACATCGACCCAAGCGCCAACCATTGCGCCGGATGAACTGAACTTGTAGTCAGTAGAGCCGATCCAATACCAACCGTTGCTCAACATTACTCCCCCACGCGCGGCATCAAGGTAATACCATGTGTCCCCAAGGGAAAGCCATCCCGTTTTCATTGTGCCAGAAGCGGAATCTAGCCAGTACCAGTTGCTGCCATCGTTAAGCCAGCCGGTCGCCATTCGACCATCCGAGTTAAAGTAATACCAAGAGCCAGCTATTTGCTGCCATCCAGTCAGAATTACCCCATTAGCAGAACAATAATATCGAGAACCCTGACTCTCAATCCAGCCCGTTCTAACATTCCCGTCATCGTCAATCAGCTGGATTCCCGAATCAGTCATGATGCCTTTAAGGTCAATTGCACCGCTGGATAACGAATGATACATCCAAGACCCATCACCGTTTGACCAGCAATTAGCCATCATCTTGCCGGAACTATTAAATATGTATTCACACGATCCAATAGTTTGAACGCCCGTTGCCATGGCGTGCGTCGAGGGATCGAGCCAGTACCACGTACCGTTCAGGTTGAGCCAGCCGGAGGCGAGGGCGCCGGAGCCAGTCGCGTAGTACCAGGTCCCGCCGTCGAGCACCCAGCCGGTCGCCATGGCGCCGGAGGCGTTGAACCAGTACGCTGCGCCGTTACACACATGGAGGCCCGTCGCCATGGCACCGCCCGCGTCGGGGTCGAGCCAGTACCAGGAACCGCCGGTGTAAAGCCAGCCGGTCGAGGCGATGCCGTTCGCAAACCAGTACCAGGAGCCGTCGACGAGGCCCCAGCCGTTAAGGGGGCCGCAGCTGCCGAAGTAGCGGCGGACGCCCCGCGCGTCCGTCTGGTAGCCCGTCAGCATGGCCCCCGTCCGGGCGTCGAAGCAGTAGGGCACGCCGCCGACGGATACGGGGCCGCGCGCCAGCGCGCCGGATCCCGTCGCGTAGTACCAGGTCCCGCCGTCGAGCACCCATCCGGTCGCCATGGCGCCGGACGAATTAAACCAGTACAGGGAGCCGTTGCACTCGTGAAAGCCCGTCACCATGGCATGCGTCGAGGGGTCGAGCCAATACCAGGCCCCATTGGTATAGAGCCAGCCAGAATGCAGCGAGACCGGATTAACTGAATCCACATAGAACCAGTTCCCGGCAAACGAATTCCAATCCAGATTACATTTAACGGATTCTTGAGCAGACCCATCATTGATTGAATCGGAAGGATTTAGAGTCGAGGAGACAGATTGCTGCTCAAAATCAGTAGGGATGGAGGAGCTTATGGATTCTGCGTTCGCGATATCAACCACACCGGGCCCAGCGAGCAGTAGAGTTGAAAGAATGATTAGGATTAATGATATTCGCTTTTTCCTTGCCATGCGCAGCCCCCAGTAGTAACCAATTTTTATATGAACATAGTCTACAAATGGATAGCTTAGAGCAATATGTAATTAGAAAAAAGCAATTAAAGAAGAGTTGCTAGCCGAGCCAAGCGCCATTACTAGCAAAAGAGTATTGCACCCCATCGATTTCTTGAACACCCGTAGTCATAGCGTGCGTCGAGGGGTCAAGCCAGTACCAGGCGCCGCCGAGGTAGGCCCAGCCGGAGGCCAGCGCGCCGGAGCCCGTCGCGTAGTACCAGGTTCCGCTGTCAAGCAACCATCCGGTCGCCATCGCTCCGGAGGCGTTGAACCAGTACGCAGAGCCGTTGCATGCGTGCAGGCCCGTTGCCATGGCGCGCGTCGAGGGGTCGAGCCAGTACCACGTACCGTTCAGGTTGAGCCAGCCGGAGGCGAGGGCGCCGGAGCCAGTCGCGTAGTACCAGGTCCCGCCGTCGAGCACCCAGCCGGTCGCCATGGCGCCGGAGGCGTTGAACCAGTACGCTGCGCCGTTACACACATGGAGGCCCGTCGCCATGGCACCGCCCGCGTCGGGGTCGAGCCAGTACCAGGAACCGCCGGTGTAAAGCCAGCCGGTCGAGGCGATGCCGTTCGCAAACCAGTACCAGGAGCCGTCGACGAGGCCCCAGCCGTTAAGGGGGCCGCAGCTGCCGAAGTAGCGGCGGACGCCCCGCGCGTCCGTCTGGTAGCCCGTCAGCATGGCCCCCGTCCGGGCGTCGAAGCAGTAGGGCACGCCGCCGACGGATACGGGGCCGCGCGCCAGCGCGCCGGAGCCCGTCGCGTAGTACCAGGTCCCGCCGTCGAGGACCCACCCGGTCGCCATGGCGCCGGACGAATTAAACCAGTACAGGGAGCCGTTGCACTCGTGAAGGCCGGTAGCCATGGCGCCGCCCGCGTCGGGCTCGAGCCAGTACCACGTGCCACTCTGAAACAACCATCCGGTATAAGCCTTGCCGTTGGAGGCTGCATAATACCAGGTGCTGTCAATTAGTTGCCAATGATAAAGAGAGACATCAACATACGCGTAGTTCATATCAACGTTGCCGTTGATTCCAGGGACTTTTCCGTTGCTCTTATACTGCCAAAAACTGTAATTGCCGGTATAGTCACATTGCGAGTTATATTGAGCAATCCAATGATCCCAAGAGCTACTCTTAAAAACAGAGTCAGTCAAAATGTTGTTAAACCAATTTAAATTTGCATAAATACCAGGCTCATATCCTGCGGCAGAAATCCTATTACAAAAAACCTGCGCCCTCGATGTAATTCCGGTTTGACGTCCATTTGCAATTATCGAGTTATCCTCAAGATCGTAATACACCGGCAATCTTGGATTATGCCCAGAAAGGCAATTGATCACCATTGATGCCTCATCAGCTGCCTGCTGATTATCAAAAGCATATGAATAGATATAGACGCCGTAGGGAATTCCGAGTCGCTCGCACTCAGAAATATTTCGATTAAATTGATAGTCAACTCGACCGCGGAAAGACGGAGCGCCAAACCCAACGCGCAGAATAGCGAAATCGATGCCAGAAGCTTTAACTGCGTCCCAATCAATACGCCCTTGGTGCTCGCTGACGTCAATGCCCTGAGCTGTAACCCCATCGGGAAGAGCGTCCATAGACAATAAAGCTATTCCGTCTTCTTCGGAAGAAGCATCATCTGCGACTAATTGTCCGTCCTCATAACGCCAAGAATTCTCAACCAGAGTCTGAGCAGCCTCTGCATCCGCAGGGCATACAAACATAGAAACGGGCGCAAGGAGCATCAACACCAACAATGCCGAAAACAACTTAAGATGTTTGTTCATGTAAACCTCGTCATTCGCTCTTGATTGCGTCTAGCTTACAGCATGGCTATGAAAGATTTCCGAACATCCAACGGAACAAGACACCATCTAGAAGGAAAATAAATTGCACGCGATGCTGCACTGTAAACAACTGCTCAACAGCAGGGAGGAAACTAGGGTTCAATATCCCAACTCAACCTCCCCAATAGAATAACGGCATCGAATTAGCTCTCAAACCAAATGTCGAAAAAGATGGGGCCCCGGGAAGGCCCCATTACTACTCAAAAATCTAACGAATCAGTATTACTTTCGATGGACCCAAAGCAGTCAAACCGGAGATGCGATTTCCATAACCATCACTATGCCAGAACAAATTTTCGCTCGGCGAATTGCCCCAGAAAAAGCCAATGTGGCTATCGTCCGCATATGGGTTGTAAGGATTGAAGAACACAATGTCCCCCTTACGAGCCAAACCACTACGTAACAACTCATCAATAGAGTTGAAATAAGTCACGTTCGCGCACGTATCGATAGCGTAGCCGTACCAACGATAAGCGTTTACGCAGCCGCCCCTTCCGGGACCTCCACTCCAAGGGGAATGGCTCTGCTCGGCGGCAATGGGAGCTAAATTACCGCCCGCCTTCATATATGCGTGTGATACAAATCCACCGCAGTTCATACCGGTATACCCATCCCAGCGAGGATCTCCCTTTGGATACATGCACGTTTCCTGGCTGAGATGTGTGTCGTAGCGTGTTCCACGGTAATAGCCATCGTTTTCGTGGCTCATAAGCCAATTGACCAGGCTGGACCTATTGACCCCCAAAACAGAACCAGACGTATTCAACCATGCACCGCTTGCATTGAAGTAGTAGTCGACGCCATCGATTTTCAGCCACCCGTTAGCAAACATAGCGCCCGAAGGCTGAAGCCAGTACCACGTGCCGCGGTCATTGAGCCATCCGGTCTTCATCTTGTACGTGGAAGAATCCATCCAATACCACGCACCGTTAACATATTGCCAACCAGACTTAAGGACACCATTGGAAGATGCGTAATACCAAGTATTGCCGCTTTCGTCAGAAGCGTCTTTCGGCATAAACCAACCAGATGCTACATTGACGGCGCCGTTTGCATCCGCATAGAAAACCGCGTCTCCAATATGAATCACACCTGGCAATGAAGACGAGTCGGTACGATCAGCGACTACGGGAGATCCATCAGATGTAGTAGGCAACGGCTCGCTCAGTGCTCCAGACGAATTCGCCCATGCCATACCGTTGCTCAAATTAATCCAGCACGAAGATGCCATCGCACCGGAATCATAAGAAAAATAGCGCGTGCTTCCTACCGCGAATTCACCAGTACGCATTGCGCCGGATACATCATCAAGGTAATACCAGGCGCTTCCGGACTTTATCCATCGTCCTCGTTGAATAGCTCCGCTTGATGCGGCGTAATACCAAGTGCCATCAGCAAGTGCCCAGCCCGTTGCCATGGCACCTGAACTCGTAAGGAAATAGGTGGACGAGCCCACTTGCACAAAGCCCGTGAGCATAATATGGCTTCCTGGATCCAAGTAATACCAAGAATTCCCTAGAAGTAACCAGCCTCCATGCAGTAAGCCGTTGGAGTCAGCGTAATACCAGTTGTTGTCAATAAGTGCCCACTGGGAGGATAGCATGGCCCCTGAACTGTTAAAGATATAAGGGGTGCCATTACATTCTTTCAACCCGGTGGCCATAGAACCGTCTGCATGATCAAGCCAGTACCAACGACCCCCATCTGAGAGCCAGCCTTTTACCATGGCGCCAGAACCGGAGAAATAACGCCAAGCAGAAGTGGAGCCCGTAGAATCTAGGTACCAGCCAACACGCATTGCGCCCGAAGAGGAGAATCCATAAGTCGCACCCCCGACTTGGACCAATCCATCCTGAGCCATTCGGCCTTCGTCGTCGAACCAGTACCAGCTACCGTTTATATGTCTCCAAGAAGAAACAGCAATTGTTCCGTCGGGCAAGCCCCAACGCCAAAAACCAGCCCCCTCTTCGGGCGATATCCACCCCTGATGCCAAATTATTTGATTCGAAACCTCAGAAGAGACCTCATTATCCACCTGAGAGTTCTGCTCAACGGCGAAGGTCGATTCGCGCTGAGCATCAACGCCTGACTCGACAGAAGCAATAGTAACGTTAGATGCGGGACCTTCGTCAGTGTTATTCGAATCAAGGGCGTATAACATCGAGGGCGAACCCAAAAGGAGCCCCAAAGAAACAAGGCCGGAAAAGACCAGCACCCCGAATGAGCATTTCTTCATAGCAGCACGGTATCCAATCACGCAGCGACCCCGTCACCTCAGGGCAACGGGGTCTCAATAAAAACTAACTCAGTAATGTGCTAGCCAATTTGCTGGCAGTTTTTGCACTCTCGTGAAGCACCACGCCTCTGGGCCTCCTGAATAGAGATCTGCGAATAGCCCTTTGCGTCCTTACCAACGGTACGGCACTTATGCGTATGGTAAACATTGCTACCGTTCTTATACCAAACTAGGCCGTAGCCCGGAATCCACTTACCGTCCTCGCCGACATAATAGGAGCCGATCCAGGCATTCGTAGCCATGGCACCGGAAGACTGGAGGTAGTAGTCGCCGACCCAGGAGTCGTGGGCCATAGCGCCGGAACCGCTAAAGTAGTACCAGGCGCCGCCGATCTGACGCCAGCCGGTGGCCATCGCGCCGGAATCGTCGAACCAGTACCAAACTCCACCAACGTTGGCCCAAGAGTTGGAGACCATAGCGCCCGAACCTCCGAGCCAATACCACGTGCCGCCATTGCTGAGCCAGCCGGTTGCCATGGCGCCCGAACCGCTCGCATAGTACCAAGAGCCGCCTGCCAAGAACCAGCCAGTGGCCATTGCACCGGAATCGCCGAACCAGTACCAGGAGCCGCCCAGGCTGCGCCAGCCGTTAGCAACCATGGCGCCCGAACCATCAAGGTAGTACCACGTACTGCCAACGTTGAGCCAGCCGGTGACCATCGCGCCGGAGGCGTTAGCGTAATACCACGTCCCCGAATCGTCGACCCATCCGGTCAACATAACACCGTACTCGTTGAAATAGTACCAAGTTCCACCGATATTTTGCCAACCGGTCAACAACTCGCCGTTGGAAGTCGCATAGAGCCACTTTCCATAAATGGAGTCATAGATCCAGCCGCCATGCTGCATGCGGCCATCGGCGTTGGCGCCAGGGGTGTTCAGGAAGTAGTTCTTACCGTCAATTTGAACTCGGCCGTATGCCATATCATGGCTTTCGGGGTAGAAGTAGTACTTGTCCCCACCGATAGACTGCCAGCCCGAAACTGCGGTCCCGTCAGCGCCAAAATAGTACCAGACGGCTTCGTAATCGTTATGCCACTGGTTCGTGACCATGGCGCCAGTCCTGGGATCGAAATAGCGAAGGTTGCCGTCCTCGCACCGAACGAGTCCGGTCTGCATTAAACCATCTTTGTTGAAATAGTATGTACCTGCGGGACGTGATGTAACTCCAGAAGGATCGGTCCGCGAGGCGCTCTGATCGATAGAGTTTAAGCCTACTAGAAAATCTCTGTGAGCAGTCCCCCCGGCATTGCACTCGACGCTATACCGCGTAAGAGGGCCAGACATCTGTTCATTTTGAGTGCCGTTCCAACCGTCATATCCCCAGTAAGAAATCGGACGGTTATCGCCAACGCATCATTCCGTGGGCTCGTCTACCGAGGCGCTACCCCCTCCAACACCGCCAATAAGACCTGCTTTTGCGGTCAATGGAGCGCAAGTAAGGCAGGCAGTTGCAAATGCGGCCAGACCGAAAGCCTTTAGCCCGCGCCATCTCCTTCGAACGTCTTTCATAGAACATCCTTTCAACGAATCCGGCGGAATCTATATGTTATTTTTAAACTAACAACTGGTGAATTCAAGCGTTTTCAAGTCTGAAACCGAAATATATATTTGACTAGCCCCATTCGCCTCCACATTCAAATATGGCTAGAGCCCCGCTCTCACCCGGGATAAGAAGGCCCGCCCAACAAAACGCTCAGGCAGGCCACAGCAACGAACAGAATGTAGTGACGACGATGGTCTAGCAAGACAACAGACATGGCCGCTCCGATCTACAAATCTCTCTTTCCCAGGATATTCGCGGCCATGCGTTTGCACGCCCGAAGGAGCCCAGACCTAAAAACGTCGTACTCAAACATGAGCCTCCTGCACGCACGGACGCTGGGCGCCTTGTTAGCACGCGCTGCGCGCACCATAGCAGCAACAGAAGGAGCACATCGCGTAAGCGCGGCATCGCTCCCCATAGCGGAACCAGCGAGCACCGTAGATACAGCGTCGAACACTTTGCCGCAGCCCGTACCCAGCAACCTTATTGCATCGTACAGCACCAAATCACACAGGAAGTATGCCAGGTCATCGACATGCTGCGTGTCAAGGCCATCTCGATGCCAGTCGGCCAACACCGCGGTATATATTTTCACATGCTCCAGCAGACGCGTCTCGTCGTCGTAGCGCATGGTGTCCATGAGCGAGCCCTTGCGCGCCACACGGTAGTCGTACAATTTGTTCGATATTAGCGTTGTTTTTCGCGAGCGACCATATATCGCCATTTCGAAAACTTGATCTTCACCATAGCTGATAGATTCATCGAACTGAATAGCGTTATTCGCCAGAAAATCACGTCTGCAGGCAGTCCGCCACACAAAGGGACGCGAATCCTCTTTAAACAATAATTCGAAACTATACCCATGAAAAGAAACGTCCCGAGGACTCAAAACCTGGTTAAGCCACGGATACCCCGCCTCCAGCGGATACGGATTCGCGCCAAAGGTCAAAACGTCGCAATCCTCACGCTCAAAGGCATCAACGATTACGCGGCACGCATCAGGCGTAAACCGGTCGTCGGAATCCAAAAACGCAACGACAGGCGCCGTGGACGCAGCGATGCCTGCATTACGGGCGCTCGACAGGCCGCCGTTCTCCTTATCGACCAGCGTAAAGCGCGCGTCCTTTTCGCAATAAGCAGCCGCAATATCGCGCGAACCGTCCGGCGAGCCATCGTTGACCAGCACGCCTTCCCAATCGGGCATGTCCTGTGCAAGCAGGGAGTCCAGGCACCAGGCCAGGCACTCCTCCACGTTATAGATGGGAACGACAATGGAAATCTTGGGGGTAGCCATAGTCACTCGCTCCTACTGTGCGGCCGGAACGTCGTCAGGGTGCGGGTTGTCGCCGTAGGTGCGCTGATACGTCAGCACGCGCCAGACCAGCGGCAGGCCGCCAATCTTAAAGTAATGCTTAAACGTATTGAGCTTGCCCGGCTTCTTAAAGTCAAAGCGCGAATCGATATAGGCGCGGGGCGACTTGACCATCAGGCGCAAGTCGGTCTCGCCACGCGGATCAAACAGCGACAGGTCAAAGCGACCGGCATCCCAATCGGCCTTGAGCTCGGACGAGGCTTTCTTCCAAAACTGCTCACGCAGTTCATCGACCAGACGCTCATCATTCCAACGGTACGTATCGACCTTCATGCGCATTAAAATGCCCTGGAGCTGAGCCTTGAGCTCGGGACGCTCGTCCAAAAAACGTTGCATCTCGGCATATTCGTCGCACACGCAAAACACCTTGTTAGGCGAATTAACGGAGCTCTTCTCGTTATCCTGGCGATAGCACAAAATGGGGTCCGTAATAAACGCGGCACGCTCGGCGCAAGCCCAAACCTTAAAGTTAAAGCCTGCGTCCTGATACGAGGCGCCCGGCGTGGGAAGGAACCGAATCTGATTGTCGTTGAGGAACTCGCGCCGATAGATAGCCGACCAAATGGAAGGTTTGCGGTAGAAGATGCCCGGGCGATCGACGGGGCGATACGCGGCGCCCGTCATATGCTCGTCGACAATCCCAAACAGCTCACGGCGCTCGCTGGGCGTGGACCAATACAGGTAAAAGTCGCCCTTTACCACATCGGCATGCTCAGCATCGGCCTTGGCGACCAGCTTTTGGAGCGAATCCTCAAACATAAAGTCGTCGGACTCAAGGATGCCCACGTACTCACCGCGCGCCATCTCCAGGCCGCGGTTCATCGAGTCGCCGTAGCCGCTGTTGGCTTTATCGATCATCTTTACACGGGGGTCTCGCTCCATGTACTCGCGGATGATGTCTGGCGAGCTATCGGTGGAGCCGTCGTTGATACAGATGATCTCGATGTCCTTGAGCGTCTGCACAACGGCGGAATCGAGGCACTCGCGTAGGTAGCGCTCAACATTGCAAATGGGGACAAGCAGCGAAACTTTAGGGGTATCAGAGTTCTGCAAGAGAACCTCCTGTTGGATAGCGTGTAACAGGGTTATTTTAGCAGCCGAGTTGCGGCGGGCGGCAGCGCCTGGAATTAGATAAAGCGCTCCAGGCAGGCTTTGAGACCGCGAGTCGAAAGATAGAACAGCGTGGCGTCTGCCATTGAAACGCCCGAGGTCGCCGCAACGAGCTTGTGGGCAACACGTCGAACGGCGCCCTTAGCAGGCATATCCGCCCACTCCGTTCCCAAAAACGTCGTGAGACCCATGTTGACGCGAGCCGCCACGTGATGGAAACCATCGGCATCCAAGCGCGCCAGGTCGAACACAATAAGGTCCAAAAACCAAGTTATCAGCTCGCCGGGGCACAGGTCCAAAAGATCGTAGGCCGCCCAGTCCTCCAAGACCTCCTCGAGCATCCTCATGTGGGCGTCAAGCTTTTTGGCGCGAGCCTCGGCACTGTTGAACTCGTGCGTCGCCGATTCGCTCTCCATCACGTAGTGGTAGAACTTGTCCGGCATGACGACGATCTTGCGGGCAAGCGCATAAGCCGCAAATTGGAAGACGACGTCCTCGCCCAAAGCCAAACCGGGGGCGAAGCGAATGCCTTCGCGATTGAGCAGCTCGCGCGAAAAAGCCGCACGACAGGCATAGGGCTGCGCATTCGAATGGAACAGCAGTTGGGGATCACGGGCGCCGAAGGTACCGGCTTTGGGGCTCATGAGTTGCTGGACGCGTTTGGGGGCAGCATCGGCAGGTTCACAAACACCGCCAAAAACGGCGGCCTCGGCATCTGCAGACTCCATGGCATACAGCACGCGCTCGACCGTCTGGGCATCGATGTAATCGTCGGCGTCCACAAAAAAGACGGTCTCGCCCTCGGCGGCATCGATACCGGCATTTCGAGCACACGAGACGCCCGCGTTTTCCTGGTCAATCACCAGTACGCGATCGTCGGCCTGCGCGACCTGGCGCAACACGTTCAACGAATCATCAGTCGAACCGTCGTTGACGCAGACAACCTGAATCGAACGCTCGGACTGAGCCAACAGCGAATCGAGGCATCGCTGAATGGAGCGCGCAGAGTTATAAACGGGGATGACAATGGTAGCTTTAGGACACGAGGCCTCTCCCATGCCAACCTACCCCCTCAGCGATTCGATGAGGAAGGCGGCGACCACGCCTGGGCCTCCAACCGAGGCGTAATACTTAGCACGCCCCAAGGCACCATCCGTCGCAAAGCTCGGATGCTCGTCAACCCAGCCCTCAGGATCTTTGAGGATGGCAGCGAGGTTCGCGCGCTTCCACGGCTTGAGATCGTCAAGCGAAAACTCCCCCGCGTCCAAGGCCGCCTGAAATTCCTTGGCCATCTGAACCAGGAACTCCTTATAGAACTTAGGCGCCAGGCGCACGTAGTTCCACATATACGAATCGTACTTAATGAGCTGATTGAACTTGAGCATGCGCGCGACGTCATCACTTGCGTGGTCACGGGCATAATCCTCTCGAATCCAACGCTCGATCTCGGCATACTCGGTATTGACGCAAAAGACCTTAGCCGAAGAATTGACCGAGGAATTCTCGTTGTCCTGGCGATACGACAGCACGGCATCGTGCAGGTAAACAGCCTTATCGGCGCACGCGATCACCTTAAAGGCGAATGACGTGTCCTGAAAGGATGCCCCCGGAGTCGGCAGGAACGTAATGCCGTTGCGCTCAAGAAAATCGCGACGGTACACGGCCGACCAAATCGATGGCTTTTGCTTAAAGAACTGCGTCGTATCGCTCGGATGCACTGGCTTGCCACAATCCTGAGGTCTAAACATCTCGTGCAGCGAACGGCGTTCCTCGGGCTTAGACCAGTAGAAATCAAAGTTCGCCTTCGCAAAGTCGGCATTATTGCTATCGGCGGCCGAGACAAGCTTTTCGAGTGCGTCGGACGCCATAAAGTCATCGGACTCCAAGATGCCAACGTACTTGCCACGCGCCATCTCCAGACCGTGGTTCATCGAGTCGCCGTAGCCGCTGTTGGCCTTGTCGATCATCTTGACGCGCCTATCGCGCTCCATATACTCGCGAATAATCGCCGGCGAGTTGTCGGTCGACCCGTCGTTAATGCAGATGATCTCAATATCCTTGAGCGTCTGTGCCAGGGCGGAATCGAGACACTCGCGCAGGTAGCGCTGAACATTGTAAATGGGAATAAGCAGCGACAGAACAGGGCTGCCAGAGACGTTAGTAGACAAATGTGCTCCTTAGGAAATACCTGTCGTTTCATGGTATCAAAGGGTCAGCGCGCCAGCGGGCGTTTATATAATCTATGGAGCCTCTTGCGGGCAAAGTAGCCGCACGTCATGCGGCGGGCCCGTGGCAGGTTCCTGCGTTTTATTCAAAGCTTGCCGTCAAGGTGCGCCGAGCCTTTACAATAGGACAGTCCCAAGGACGTATTCGATAGCTTCCGCGCAGCGCTCGCGCGCCGCGCGTGAAAGGATATATTGCCCCATGCCTTCAACCCTTCCCGCTCCCATCGATAAGCTCGCCATCGTCGTCGTTACGTACAAGCGCCAGGAACTCCTGGCTAACTTGTTCGGCTCCATGACCGAGCTCACGGCAACGCCCTGGCGCATCGTGATTGTAGATAACGAGAATTCGCGCGAGACCGAGGCCATGTGCGCCGCATTCAACGAGCGCCTGGCCAACCTGTGGGGCATCGACACCGAGCAGCCCGACGCGCAGGGCGGAACCGACCGTGTCATCTACGCCCCGCAGCTCGAAAACGGCGGCGGTGCGGGCGGCTTCTCCGCCGGCACTAAATGCGCCTACGACCTGGGTGCCCAGTGGTTCTGGGTCATGGACGACGACGTGCTCGTCATCCCCGAAGGCATCGAGCGCTTGGCCAAATGGACCGACCGCTACGATGTTATCCAGGGTTCGCGCCTAGACTTCGACGGCGGCGCCTTCTTTTGGCAGTACCAGCTCATCCTTTCGCTCGGCATTCCTAACCCCGTCGCCAAGTGGGACTTGGGCCCCGAGGGCTATCGCGCCATGAACCAGCTGTGCTTTGAGGGCGGCATGTTCTCGCGCCGCGTGGTCGACAAGATCGGCCTGCCCGATGCGCGCTTCTTCATCTACGGCGACGATGCCTGCTATGGCTACGTGGCCAGCCAGCACTTCCCCGCCGCCGTTGTTGCCGACGTGGTGCTCAAGCGCGCCCGCGCTGTCTCTAACTGGGACATCGCCGGTAAGCGCCAACTCAACTCCACGAGCGACACCAACCGCTACTACATCATGCGCAACCGCGGTTATCTGGCCCGCTACATGCAGATCTATGGCGACTATCACCCCATGCTGTTCCGTCTGGGCAACGCCGCGACCTTCTGCAAGGAGTTCATTCGCCTGGCCACCGTTGACAAGTGCTTTAAGACCGGTATTCCGGCGCTGCGCCGTGGCATGAAAGACGCCCGCAAGATCGTCAAGGACCCCAACTGGAAGCCCATGCCGCCCCTGAAGGACGCCGAGTAACGGAAGCCGGAAACACCTTGGTGCTTAAAGCCGCTGGCACACCGTAGCCACATGCTGCCCATCAAAACCGAACCCCCAGCGCATGCGACCCACGCCGGGGCGCGGCACACGGATTTCGTCGATGCCGTCGCGCTCTATGTCGAGTAGCGCCTGCACGGCCAGCAATTCCAGGCCCAGCGCATCCACATCGGGGTCATACATCAAGTTAATCGTTATCAGCGGGCGCTCGCCCAGCATACCGATCGTATCGGCTATGTCGAACACGGCGCCCGTAGGAAAAACCTGGATGTCCCAGCGATCCGCGCCACACTTTCGCCTCGAAGCAGGATTGGCATAGCCCGGCAATCCAAAGCAGAGTCCTTGCAAGAGTAGGTGATATGGCAGCGGTGTATCTGGGTCGGTCGCACCGATTCCCGCATCTCCCAAGATGCGGCTTAGCGCCCGCCTCACGGTATCCTCGTTCCCATGGCACAGCCCGTCGCGAAACGCATCGACGTCTCGAATGTCTTCTGCAGCGCACTCAAACCACTCAATAATCACTAGACGCAAGGCCTGGCGAAGCTCGTTATTGGGCAATCGCAAAGCACGGAGGCGATCGCCATGCTCTGGCTCCTCAGTCATATCCGTCGTGAGAAAACCGGACAGATACAGCGCTGTCCACATGCCATCGTCAGGCGAGACATCTGGCTCTGCAGTGCCCAAACAAAGCGGGACCTCAGCGCGCCCATGGGCCTCGAGCAAATCAAACAAGACCGAAAGGCGGTCGAGATTCCACCCGGCAACTACCCTACTCAGGCAATCGACATATCCATACAGATCGGCACGCACAGGCGCCGTGCAGCCTCGGCCCAGAAAACCGATCACACGCTCTGGACTCGAGCAATAGGCCCTGCCAAACCGATACCCCTCGAGCCATTCACGCGCATCATCCAGGTATTCCTCGCGCCCAGCATGATTCAAAAGAGAATCGACCTCGGCATCCGAAAAACCGAAACATCGGTCACACCACGCCGACAGCGGCGTCGTCAGACAATACGAGCAGCCGCGCGAAGAAAGCGCCGCTTCGGCAGGACCGGGACACTCCCCCATCAGACACGTCAGCCGCAACGAATCGCGCGCAGTGGCAATGGCGTCAAACAGCACACGGTCAAGTAGTTCTGCCGGATCGGCGACGGAAGCGTCCCTCGCGCTCGCACGGCGAGACCACGCCGCATCGTACCCATCAACGAGCAATACAACCTGCTCATCGCAGGCAACCTCCAGCAGCTCTATGAGCACACCGAGCACCGAGTCAACCTCGTCCGCGCTCGCCACGCCACGCGCGACACGTTCGATGTGACGCACCTTATCTCGAGCTAAATCCGGAGCCTCCAAGAGCGCCAACAAGCGAGCGCACTCGCCCGAAAGGGCATCGCGCACGACGCCGGCAATAGCGGGGCCACGCCTCGCGACGCCAGAAAAGTCCAGCGATATCACCGGATAGCAAGCATACTCATCCCGATAGCGCCCGCCGTTCGCATCCCAAATCTGAGCATCGGCAAACAAACGCTGACCAGAGCGACCGACCGCTGGACGCTCCAGAAAAGCCCTAAGCATCGACAAGTTCATGCTCTTGCCAAAACCCTCGGGTCGACAACACACCACAACGGACGCGTCGCAGTCCAACACATCGGCAATAAACATGGTCTTGTCAACCAGCATGCAGCAACCAAGGGCCTCCGCATAGTCGTGCATGCCAATGGGCAAAACCGCATCGTCGGCACAGCCGATCAAGCGCACGCCAAAGCCAGCAGCACAATCAACATTTGCCTGTTCAGACACCAAAACGTTCCCCCTAAATCGCTGCACGATGCCAATTGTAATGACCGCCTCGCGCGTACCGACGACGCCGTGCGAACATATCGGGCAACGGTAGCAACAAGAGGTGTGAGGGGGCATAACTAATCGTTGCACAACAAAACGGGGCCCGATGCATTCGCACCGGACCCCGTCCCAACTCTTTAGTTATCTAGCAACCAAGAGGCTACTCCTCCGAGCCGTCCTCCCCAGAAGCTTTCTTCTGCTGATCGAGCTTATGCTTACCACTTACGATAGACGTAGCGCCCAGTGTGGCCAAGCTTGCACTGGCAAGGCTCGCCATAACGATAAGGTCGCCCGTCTTGGGCATGTTACCGCCAGATGACTTGGTCGTTGTAGTCGTCGTGGTTGTAGTGGTCACCGTCTTGGAGTCATTTTGCTCTTGGACCTGGTTGTCAGCACCGCTCTTGTCGTCGTCTTCGGGCTGTTTCTTTTCGCCCTCGGTCTTGCTCTCGTCCTTCTTCTGACCGGACTTGTCGCCCTTCTCATCAGAGCTAGGACCCTTATCGGATTCAGCCTTTTCGGAAGCCTTGCCCTTGGAGTCGCCCTTTGCGGCCTCGGTCTTTTCCGTGGAAACCTGATCAGAGTTGTCCTTGTTCTGGGTCGAGCCATTATTGACGCCAGCCATCAGCGAAGAGCCCAGCGTAGAACCAAGCTGCACGGAGAAAGAAGGCTTCTTGTCCGGCGAAGCAACGGGGGCGTCCGGCACCTTATTCGAGTCGTCCTTGGAAGCATCGGAATCAGGTGTTGCATCAGAGCCAGAGCCGTTGTTAGAGCCGGTGTCAGCGGACGAATCGCTCGAGCCGGTGGATGAGTTAGAGGTGCCAGCACCGGTCGAACCAGAAGCGTCGCTGTCCGTATTGCCGGCAGAGCTTGAAGACGAATCGCCCGCAGCAGAGCCGTTCGAATCGGAGCCGTTCGAGGTAGAGCCGTCGTTGGTAGTACCACCAGCAGAACCATCACCGTCAGTATCGGTCGAGGGCGCATCCATCCTGTCATCGTTGGCATCGTCACTCGAGTCGTCATTCGAATCAGGTGTCGGCGAGGGTGCCGGCGTAGGCTCGGGCTGCACGGGCGTCGCAGCGGCAGCCTCATCCTCGGCGATATAAGCCAAGCAGTCCTTCAGCTCGTTGCGGTAGCGGTTCTTCCAGCCCTCATGATACTGGGGCTGGCTCGAATACTTGGTCGCCACGTTATTGACCACGCTGTTGGAAAGCGCCGTCACAAACTCGCGATCACTCATACCGTTAGAAAGATTCGCCCAGCGGAAAAAGTCCCTGCAGCCACCGGTGCCGCACATGTTGGTGATGCTCCACACCATGCCCTTGACGCAGTCGGCGCGGCCCGAAATATCAATGCCCAAGCCGCTCTTGAGCCACGCCTCGGTCACCGCATAGTACGAGTTATACGCATAGGCATCTTGAAGTGCTGAGAACTCAACAGGATCGGTGTTGTACGCACCTTGGAAGGCCTCCTGCGCAATACGGCCCAGCTCGGTGAGCTGGCCGTTCTCGTACATGGCATTGCTCGTGTTGGAAATCTCGCTGCCGCGATCAATCGCATCCTTGAGCATGCTGTATTTTTCGGGATTGTAGTTGTAGGCCTGCTTCATAAACGGAATGAGCGACCATCGACGGTCGAACTGGTAATAGCCCAGCGCGTTATAGCCGTCGCCATACGAAAAGCCCTGGTTATAGTTGCCATGGCTCTCGTACTTGGTAAAGTACTTCATCTCGGGGGTCACGTTAACAAACGAAACGCCCTGGACCGACCTCAGCACGCCCGAGAAGGACTGCTGGGTATAGAGACCCTTATCAATATCGGTGGCATCCGAGGCAACGCCCGGCGTGGGCTCCTCGGCGACGGCGGGCGCGGGTGCGGTAACGGCGCCAAACGAAAGCGCCAGCGTCAGGCCCGCGACAATCGCAGAATGCTTGGGCTGCATAAGATCCTCCCTGCATTGGTATAGTTAAAGTGCAGTTTGCAAAGATAAAAATAAGTATTGCAGCTCACCCGTTGTTGCACAACAACCTCTCGGTAAACGGCAACAACCCTCCGCGAAAACTTAAGGAATTAAACAAACTGGTCGTCGGGCGCCATCAGAAGCTCGCCGTATCGCTCCATCAGCCCGTCCCTCAACTGACAAAAAGCGGGAATATATACGTTCAAGATGCGCTGAATCAAATCTTGAGCGAGCTTGTTGTCATAGATATGGACGTTCGTATTGCGGTCTTTGAGCATATCTAGCCAGGCCGCCTCATCAATAAAGTCGTAGAATCGGTAGGACTCCTTCAAGATGGCACGAGGAGACCCCGACGCGGCAAGCGTGGCGCCCTCATACTCGAGCAGACGCTTAAGGAGCTTCCAGCTCAGTTCAAATTGAAGATTGAACTTATTAATCAAACCACTCTGAACAAAATCATTGTTGAGATCCTGATTGGGCGCATCCTCAAGATTCGCCAAGGCGCTGACAAAGTTCTCATATTTTTTCATACAGAATCACACCATCCCTGGCAATTTCATCGAGCAATTGACGCGATAAGGACTCGTCGAGATTGACGACATCTACATCTAAAAGAGTATCAAGACGCTCCTCGATCAAATATGACAACCGGCCGAAATCCCGGCAACCTGCTACGGCGATGTCAATATCGCTCTTAGGCAAGTTGTCACCTCGAGCGCGGGAACCAAACAGCACAACCTTCTCGGCGTCACATTCCCGAGCAAAAACTTCAATTTGCTTATACACCTTGTCGAGAGATGTCATTTGCAGCCCTACAGCTTAATGTCGAAGTTGATCTCGGGGACGGCAGCAAGGTCGGCCAACGTCACGCCGTCGACGTACTTTTCGATCACGTCGTCCAGACCGCGCCAGAATTTGACGGTCGAGCAGAGATCGCTGCGGGCGCAGCTGTTGTCGATGCCATCGCACGCCACCGGAGCCGTGCTGCCCTCGACGGCGCGCAGGATGTCGCCAGCACGCACCTCGGAGGGATCCTTGGCCATCATGTAGCCGCCGCCCTTGCCGCGCACGCTCTTAAGCAGGCCCGCCTTCATAAGCGGACGAACCAGCTGCTCCAAATACTTTTGCGAGATATGTTCGCGGTCGGCGACCTCGCGCAGGGCAATCTTGCCCTCGGCGTCGCCCAGCGCCGCGATATAGATCATCAGCCGGAGGGCATAGCGGCCCTTGGAAGAAATGAGCATACCTACCCTCCCATTGCATCTGGGACAACATAACCAAGTTTGTTTGTCCCAAATCTTAAGTAAGTGGGACAAACACAACAGGTTATTTTGTCCCAGAATTAGAAAAGTCGAGTGGATTAGTCGGGTTTTCCCTTGACTAACGCCAAACCCATAGTAACTTTATTCCGAGAAGATTCCTAGGGTTTAGTACACCTATGAGTACACCATATACAGAGAGGGACAGCATGAGCGCAAATCCGCTGCTTTCCATCGAAGGTCTCACCGCCTCCGTGGACGAGAAGACCATCCTCCACAATGTCAACCTCAACGTCGCCGCCGGCGAGACCCACGTGCTGATGGGCCCCAACGGCGCCGGCAAGTCCACCCTCGGCCACCTGGTCATGGGCGACCCCGTCTACACCGTGCAGGACGGCCGCATCGTCTTTGACGGCCAGGACATCACCGAGCTCACCACCGACAAGCGCTCCCGCGCCGGCCTGTTCCTGAGCTTCCAGGCCCCGGTCGAGATCCCGGGCGTGCCGCTGTCGAGCTTTTTGCGCGCCAGCATCGCCGGCCGCCCCGGCCTGGAAATGAAGGGCAAGGAGTTCCGCCGTCGCGTCAAGGAGCTCGCAGCTGAGCTCAACATGGACACCGCCTACCTCAACCGTGAGCTGGGCGTGGGCTTCTCGGGCGGCGAGAAGAAGAAGGTCGAGATGCTCCAGCTTCTGCTGCTGCAGCCCAAGCTCGCCATTCTGGACGAGACCGACTCGGGTCTGGACGTCGACGCGCTTTCCACCGTCAGCCACGGCATGGACGCCTACCGCAAGAGCTGCGACGGTTCCATGCTCATCATCACGCACAATACGCGCATCCTGGAGCACCTGGATGTCGACCGCGTCCACGTTATGGTCAAGGGCCACATCGTGCGCGAGGACGACGCCTCGCTCATCCCCTGGATCGACAAGAACGGCTTTGAAGCCTTCGAGCGCGAGGCAGCCGAGCAGCGCGCCCAGGCCGAGGCCGCCGCTGCCGAGCAGCAGGCGTAAAGGGGCGACGCAATGACCAAGAACCGCACCGAGGTCGCGGACATCGACCGCAGCCTCTACGACTTCACCTACGGCGAGGAGGGATTCGAGCGCCTCGACGCCGGCATCACGCCCGACATCGTGCGCGAGATCAGCGCCAAGAAGGACGAGCCGCAGTGGATGCTCGACCTGCGCCTCAAGTCCCTCGAGATCTTCAACCGCTTCCCGGATCCGACGTGGGGCCCCTCCATCGAGGGCCTGGACATGGACAACATCGTCACCTACGTCAAGCCCAACACCGACCAAAAGCACGACTGGGAGTCGGTGCCCGACGACATCAAGAACACCTTTGAGCGCCTGGGCATCCCCGAGGCCGAGCGCAGCTACCTGGCGGGCGTTGGCGCGCAGTACGACTCCGAGCTGGTCTACCACAACATGCAGGACACGGCGTCCAAGATGGGCATCGTGTACTCCGGCATCGAGGAGGCCCTGCACGACCCGCAGTGGGAGCCGCTCATCCACGAGAAGTTTATGACGCTCATCCCGCCCACCGACCACAAATTTGCGGCCCTGCACGGCGCCGTATGGTCGGGCGGCTCGTTTGTCTACGTGCCCAAGGGCACCAAGCTCGACTTCCCGCTGCAGAGCTACTTCCGCCTCAATGCCAAGGGTGCCGGCCAGTTTGAGCACACGCTCATCATTGTCGAGGACGATGCCGACCTGCACTTTATCGAGGGCTGTTCCGCGCCCAAGTACAACGTGGCCAACCTCCACGCCGGCGCCGTCGAGCTCTTTGTGGGCAAGCGTGCGCACCTGCGCTACTCGACCATCGAGAACTGGTCCAAAAACATGTACAACCTCAACACCAAGCGTGCGCGCGTGGACGAGGATGGCGACATAGAGTGGATCAGTGGCTCCTTCGGCAGCCACGTGGGCTACCTCTACCCCATGAGTGTGCTCAACGGCCGCCGCGCCCGGTCGAGCTTTACCGGCATCACCTTTGCCGGCGCCGGGCAGAACCTCGATACCGGCTGTAAGGTCGTGCTCAACGCCCCCGAGACCTCGGCAACCGTCGAGACCAAGGGCATCTCCAAGAGCGGCGGCATTCAGACCTTCCGCAGCTCCATCGTGGCCACGCCCAAGGCCGAGGGTTCCAAGGCAACCGTGAGCTGCCAGTCGCTCATGCTCGACGACCAGAGCCGCTCCGACACCATCCCCGCCATGGACATCCGCGCCAAGAACGTCGACATCGGCCACGAGGCCACCATCGGCCGCATCGGCGACGACAAGGTGTTCTACCTGATGAGCCGCGGCATCTCGGAGGAAGAGGCCCGCACCATGATCGTCAACGGCTTTGCCAACCCGGTCTCCAAGGAGCTGCCGCTGGAGTACGCCGTCGAGATGAACAACCTGATCAAGCTCGAGATGGAAGGAGCGATCGGATAATGAAACAGACCACGAACACCGCTGCCACCACGCTCGAGCAGGTCAATGCGATGCCGGCTGCAACTTGGGGCTGGCTCAAGATGAACCAGACTAAGCTCGAGCTTTCGGCCGAACTTGCCGCCGCACCCGCCGAGGCCGTTGAGGTCGAGGGCTTGGACGAGCAGCTTGCCGGCTCGGCCGACGCCTTCGACGCCGCCATGGACGCCATGGCCGAGCGCTTCCCCGAGCGCCGCGCCTCCGCCCCCGGCGACGCTGCCGACCGTGCCCGCATCACGCCCGAGACCGAGCTCGACGTGCCCGCCACCTCTGTCTACCAGGCCGGCGCCATCAAGCTCGAGGAGGAGCTCTCCCCTGCCGAGGCCTTCGAGACCGGCATGGGCGAGGCTGCCTATGCGTATCTGACCGAGCACGCCACCAAGCGCATCGTCATCGATGTTCCCGCCTACCAGCACGCCGCCGTTACCGTGCGCGTGAGTGGCGTCGACGCAGCGGCTGCGATTGCCGCCATCGACGTCGTCGCCCGCCCGCAGGCAACGCTCGACCTCGCCCTAGCCCTGGACTCCCCCGTTGCCGGCGAGGGCGTCGTGGGCTCCGTGCTGCGTGTGTGCGCCCACGAGTACGCCACCGTCAACGTGACCTGCACGCAGACACTCGACGACAGCTGGATCGCGCTCGACGACACCGGCCTGTTCCTGGACGAGGGCGCGCGCGTCAACGTGCAGCACACCGTCCTGGGTGCCGGCGCCAGCGCCACCGGCCTTGCCGGCGACCTGCTGGGCGATACCGCCAAGGTCACCATCGATACCGATTACCTGGGCGCCCGCGAGCAGGTGCGCGACTTTAACTACGAGCTGCGCCACCGCGGTCGCAAGACCGAGTGCGAGATCGACGCCAACGGCGTGCTGACCGGCACGTCCAAGAAGGTCTACCGCGGCACCATCGACCTCGTGCACGGCTGCAAGGGTGCAACCGGCACCGAGCGCGAGACGGTGCTCTTGGCTAACAAGGGCGTCGACAACAAAACCGTTCCCGTCATCCTCTGCGACGAGGACGACGTCGCCGGCAACCACGGCGCCACCATCGGCCACGTCCGCGACGAGCAGCTGTTCTACCTCGCCTGCCGCGGCCTTGACCAAAACGCAGCCGAGGACCTGTTCATCCGCGCCAAGCTGGAGGACGCTGCGCTTTCCGCCACCGACGAGCGCACCCGCGCCGCCGTCGTCCGCCTGGGCAACAACCTGATCGACAACTTTGAGGAGGAGCTCGCATGATCGATACCGAGCACGTTAAATGTGACACCTGTACCGCACCGGAGCCTATGGAGCTCGACGCCAGCGACGAGGCTTCGCGCGGCTGGCCCACCGTAGATATCGAGACCAACCCCTACAAGGGCCAGTTCCCGCTGTTCCAGCAGCACCCCGAGATCGCCTTCCTCGATAGCGCCGCCACCGCGCAGCGCCCTACCTGTGTGCTCGACGCCGAACGCGACTTCTACCAGCGCATGAACGCCAACCCTCTGCGCGGCCTGTACTCGCTGTCCGTCGAGGCCACCGACGCCATCGCGAAGGTCCGCCAACAGATCGCCGACCTCATCGGCGCCCCCAACGCCAACGAGATCGTCTTCACCCGCAACACGAGCGAGTCGCTCAACCTGGTCGCCAAGAGCTTTGCGCCCACAGTGCTCGAACCGGGCGACGAGGTCGTCATCACCATCATGGAGCACCACTCCAACCTGATTCCGTGGCAGCAGGTCTGCCGCGGGACCGGTGCCAAGCTCGTCTACCTCTACCCCACCAAGACCGGCCAGCTCACGACCGAGGAGGTTCTGGCCAAGGTGGGCCCCAAGACCAAGATCCTGGCCGTAGGTCAGGTCTCTAACGTGCTGGGCGTCGAGAACCCGGTCAAGAATCTCGGCAAGCTCGTGCACAAGTACGGCGGCTATCTGGTCGTCGACGGCGCACAGTCGCTGCCGCACATGCCAGTCAATGTGGCCGATCTGGGCGCCGACTTCTTTGCCTTTAGCGCGCACAAGGCCATGGGCCCCATGGGCATCGGCGTGCTGTGGGGCAAGATGGACCTGCTCAACGCCATGCCGCCCATGCTTACCGGCGGCGAGATGATCGACTCTGTCACCGAGCAGGACGCCGTCTGGGCGCCCGTCCCCGAGAAGTTCGAGGCCGGCACGCAGGACGCCGCCGGCATCTTCGCCACGGGTGCGGCACTCGACTACCTGGTCAACACGGTGGGTTACGAGAACATCCAGGCACGCGAGCAGGCACTCGTCCACTACCTGATGGGCGAGCTCATGCAGCTCGACTTTGTCCAGATCATCGGCTCGATCTACTGGGACAACCACCACGGCGTCGTGAGCTTTAACGTCAAGGGCATCCACCCGCACGATGTCGCGAGCATCATGGACATGGACGGCGTCTGCATCCGCGCCGGTCACCACTGCGCGCAGCCGCTACTCACCTGGCTGGGCGTCGAGAACCTTGCCTGCTGCCGCGCCAGCGTGGCCTTCTACAACGACAAGGCCGATATCGACAAGTTCATCGCCGGCCTGCATCACGTTTGGAGCACGTTCAATGGGTAATCTGTACACCTCCACCACGTTTATGGAGCACAATTCGCACCCTGACTACAAGTACGAGATGGACGCCCCCACGCACGAGCACGACGGCATCAACCCCAGCTGCGGAGACGAGCTCACCTTGCAGCTACGTGTCGAGAACAACGTGATCGAGGAGGCCTCCTTTACCGGCCACGGCTGCGCCATCAGCCAGGCCAGTGCCGACATCATGGCCGACCTCATCACCGGCGAGACCGTCGAGGAAGCTCGCCGCTTGGCAGAGCTCTTCCTCGCCATGATCCGCGGCGAGCAGCTCTCCGAGGAGGACTTGGAAGACCTGGACGAGGCCGCCCAGCTCCAGGACATCTCGCACATGCCCGCCCGCGTCAAATGCGCCGAGCTCGCCTGGCGCACCCTCGACGGCATGCTCACGGGACAAAATAATCAGTAGTATTTGTCCCAAATCTTAAGAATTTTGTTGGCCGAATCGCTTGACAAGAGTGGTTCGGCCATTTTCTATTCCGAGCCCTCAGCCTGAGCATTCACCCGCGCATAAGCGCGCACGATACGAGAGACGGTACTCTTGCTGATTCCCGTATACCGTTCGATCTCGCGCACCGTGTAGCCGCCATCGTGCAGGGCGAAAATGATTCCGTCTCGCCGCGAGGGTGCTACGGTCTTGAGTTTGTTGAGCGGCACACCCAGGCGCTTCGCCATCTTGTCGGCAAACGCACGCCGCTCCCACTCTGTCTCATCCATATCGTGAATCACCGGATCGGAACCATCGGGCATTAACAGAGAATAATCCAGAAACCCCCTGACAGACTCAAAGAGCTCGAGCACACAAGAAGGGTCTGAAAATCCCCTCGTCATATCGTTGTCATACGCTCGCAGATACTCGGCAAAGCTGCTCCACGGATAGCGCTCGATCAGGGCGATACCCGCCTCCTGCGGATTAGCATGAACATAGCGAATGGCGGCCATTAGATAACGGTCGGTATCGAGCGAGCGCCGGTCAAAACGGTTCTGGAACAGATGGCCCGTGCGCCCCGTGCGTTTATTGAACCGACGAGCGTACGTCAAAAGCAGCCGGTGCATCGCCGCGCTCATCGCGTCCTCGTAATCTGCAAGCACCAGATGCACGTGATTGCCCATAAGGCACCAGGCGATAACCGTCACGCCCGCCTCGCGGCAGCACTCGCGCATCAGCTCCAAAAACTCCCACCGGTCTTCATCGCCCTCAAAGATGAGCTGCTTGCCCACACCGCGGGCACAGACATGGTAAAAGCCGGTAACCGTTCTCCAAACGCGCTGCATGGCACCCCCTTCGCCGGGATCTGATTGCCATCCAATACAGCACGATTGAAGCGTGCCATCAAAACATTCACGCAAAACAATACACTCGCGCGGCCAAAGGCAATAAACGGGCGGCGAACGGCACCGTTGCAACAGGTCAGCCCCTGCAACGCTTACAAGAGCTGACCAAAAGCTTGCCAAAGACGAACCCCCTCTACAAAAGTTCACGACCACAGAATATAGAGTTAAACCGTTTCAATTAAAACTTCCGGACTTCTCGCTACGAAAACTGAGCCGTTCGCCGAATATTCCGTGCATTTCGCGGTATTATAGGGGCTGCATGTCATGTCCCTTTCGAAGGGTCGCCCGGCAATCGCCAGCCACGACCCCCAGACGGGACGCCAACACGATAGAGAGGAGAGGCATGCAGTACTCACAGGAAGTGGAGAACATGTGCCCCGTTGCCAAGGGTGCATACCACGGCCCCGCACCCATCCCCGAGGAGGGCAAGTGGGTCCAGGCTAAGGAGATTTCCGACATCTCCGGTCTTACGCACGGTGTGGGTTGGTGCGCACCTCAGCAGGGCGCCTGCAAGCTCACGCTGAACGTCAAGGACGGCATCATCGAGGAGGCCCTCGTTGAGACCATCGGCTGCTCGGGCATGACCCACTCTGCCGCCATGGCTTCCGAGATCCTTCCCGGTAAGACCATCCTCGAGGCCCTCAACACCGACCTCGTCTGCGACGCCATCAACGTTGCTATGCGCGAGATCTTCCTGCAGATCGTTTACGGCCGCAGCCAGACCGCGTTCTCCGAGGGCGGCCTGCCCGTGGGCGCCTCCCTCGACGACCTCGGCAAGGGCCTTCGCTCTCAGGTCGGCACCATGTTCGGCACCAAGGCCAAGGGCGCTCGTTACCTCGAGCTCGCTCAGGGCTACGTCACCCGCATGGCTCTCAACGACAAGAACGAGATCATCGCATTCGAGTTCCTGAACCTCGGCAAGTTCACCGACGCCGTCAAGGCCGGCAAGACCCCCGAGGAGGCCATCGCTGGCGCTATGGGCCACTATGGTCAGTGGGAGAACGCTGCCAAGTACATCGACCCGCGCACCGACGAGGAGACTCACTCCGTCGCCAGCGTGTTCCCGGTTCACGAGTAGAAAGGGAGGGAAATAACTATGACTGTTACGTTCGAAGGTTACGAGCGCCGCGCTGACAAGATCAACAAGTGCCTCGCCGACAACGGCATCGCCTCCCTCGAGGAAGCTCTGCAGATCTGCACCGACAAGGGCTTCAACCCGCGTGAGATCGTCAACAACACCCAGTCCATCGCCTTCCAGAACGCCGAGTGGGCCTACACCCTCGGTTGCGCTCTCGCTGTCAAGCGTGGCGCCAAGACCGCTTCTGAGGCTGCCGCCATCATCGGCGAGGGCATCCAGGCCTTCACCGTTCCCGGCTCCGTCGCCGAGGACCGCAAGGTCGGTCTGGGCCACGGCAACCTGGGCGCTATGCTGCTCTCCGACGACACCGAGTGCTTCGCCTTCCTGGCTGGCCACGAGTCCTTCGCTGCCGCTGAGGGTGCTATCGGCCTGGCTCTGAACGCCAACAAGGCTCGCAAGAAGCCGCTGCGCGTCATCCTCAACGGTCTGGGCAAGGACGCTGCTCAGATCATCGCCCGCATCAACGGCTTCACCTACGTGAAGACCCAGTTCGACTACTACACGGGCGAGCTCAAGGTCGTCGAGACCATCCCCTACTCCGATGGTCCCCGCGCTGCCGTTAACTGCTACGGCTCCGACGACGTCCGCGAGGGCGTTGCCATCATGTGGCACGAGAACGTCGACATCTCGATCACCGGTAACTCCACCAACCCCACGCGCTTCCAGCACCCCGTCGCTGGCACCTACAAGAAGGAGCGCCTCGAGGCTGGCAAGAAGTACTTCTCCGTCGCTTCTGGTGGCGGCACTGGCCGTACCCTGCACCCGGACAACATGGGCGCCGGCCCCGCCTCTTACGGCATGACCGACACCATGGGCCGTATGCACTCCGACGCCCAGTTCGCTGGTTCTTCCTCCGTGCCTGCGCACGTCGACATGATGGGTCTCATCGGCATGGGCAACAACCCCATGGTCGGTGCCACCGTCGCTTGCGCTGTCGCCGTCGAGGAGGCCCTCAAGGCCTAATCGCGCCCGCGCGATGCTCATATAGTTGAGCTTTAGAGCCGCTACCTTTTAAGGTGGCGGCTCTTTTTGTTTGCACTGTCGCAGGGTAGCTAATGCCGATATATCAGTTGGGGCGATATACGAGATGTGATGAGATGGAGCATCAGAACGCCCATGACGCCCACCTGCCATATGTGCCCTTTACCGATTTGCCGAGTCTTTGCGGCCCCATTGCCGATCACCCGTGCGACAATGCGCCGGACGAGAAAGGAATCCGATGGAATCGACTGATGTACTGGTAATTGGATCTGGCATTGCGGGCCTTTGCGCCGCCATCGAAGCGGCGCGCGCGGGCGTGACCGTCACTGTGGCAAGCGCCGGCAAGACTATGAGTGGATCAAGCTTCTTCCCCGGAACCTGGGGCTTGGGGCTTATCGGACCCGTTAACGAAGACGACGAACAAGACCTTATCGATACCATCCAGACCGTTGGTGGCGGCGTCGCCGACCCCGATCTTGTCCAGACGTTTGTCCACAGCATTCCCCAGGCAATTGAATGGCTCGAGCAAGACCTGGGCGTTGAGCTCCAGCGTCCGCAAAGCGCCGAGAGCGCCCAGCAAAAGCAGTTTATCCCCTGCTTTGACCACAAGACGCGCATGTGGCGCGGCCTCACCCGCAAACCCCTTGAGGACGCTCTGACAGCCCGGATCGAGTCGCTCGGCATTCGCCTGCTCCCCCGCCATGAGCTTATCGACCTTGTTGAGGACACGAACGGCAGAATAACCGGAACCGTGCTCTACGACCTCACCGAAAATCGAATCGTGCCCTTTGCTGCCAAGGCCACGATCATCGCAGCCGGTGGCACAAGCGGCCTGTTCGAGCGCAGCCTTACGTCGGCTGATGTGCTCAGCTCCTCGCAGGCCATCGCGCTGGCGCACGGCGCAACACTTACTAATATAGAGTTCATGCAGATGATGCCCGGCTTCATCGAGCCCAAGCGAAACCTTGTATTTAACGAGAAGACCTGGCGCTACGTCAAGTTCGACCAGTCGGTCGATATTGCCGACGGCAAGCTAAACGATCTGCTCGAGCAACGCTCCGGATATGGTCCCTTCACTTCGCGTCTGGATTCTCGCGCTATCGACCTAGCCATCGACCAAGCGGGAGCCGAAGACCTGGCGCTCCACTACGACTTCCCCCGCGAGGACGTCCCCGAGTTTGTGCAGACCTTTGCCACCTGGCTACAAGACGAGCACGGCATCGCGCCGACCGACGAGATGCGCGTGGCGATGTATGCCCACGCCGCCAACGGCGGTATCAAAATCGACAGGACCGCGCAAACGGGCGTTGAGGGCCTCTACGCTTGCGGTGAGGCAACAGGCGGCATGCACGGCGCCGACCGCATCGGCGGCTTGTCGAGTGCCAATGGCATCGTATTCGGGCGCATCGCGGGCGCATCGGCAGCTCGAGCAGCGCTGGACGCTCCCGAGGCGGCCGCTCCGATGGATATCGCCCTCCCTCAGTATGGCATTGCCACAACAGATGCCGAACGCCTGACACACAGCCTTAAGCACACGATGAGCACCTATTGCATGATCAACAGGACCGAAGCAGGTCTATCCAAGGCCCTGCAACAGCTTGAAAGCCTAAAAGACGAGGCAACTGCGCTGAGCAAGCCGCATGCCAATGACAGCGAGATCGCAGCCCTCGCCCGCCTGCAATCGCAGAATCAGCTGGCAACGGAGATGGTCAAAGCCATGCGCAAGCGGACCGAAAGCCTGGGTTCGCACTATCGATCGAATTAAACTGGACACCTATCTAGAGCAGAGCACAACTAATCGATATCTATGGGCCCCGTGACCTCGAAGTGGCACGGGGCCCATTCGTGTCCGCACGGCAGCGTATCCTTATTCTGAGTACAGAGCGGGCAAAGCGCGCATAGACAATAGATCAGCGAGGAGGAGATATGGACAGTAGAGATATCGAGAAGTGGCGTGTCGAACTTGATAGCTACGCCAATGTGGAAGACGGCGTTGAGTATTGGCTCGCACGCGATTTAATGGAACCCATGGGGTACACTCGATGGGAGAACTTTGCCGAAGTTGTTAAGAGGGCAAAAGTCTCGTGCGAAACAAACAAAACTCCAGTTGATTCCCATTTTCGTGACACCACGAAAATGGTAACTGCCGGTGTCGCCGCTCGCGCGGTTAAAGACTACAAGCTTACGCGCTATGCATGCTATTTAATCGCCCAAAACGGAGATTCAAACAAGCCAGAGATCGCGCTCGCCCAGGCGTACTTCGCCGTGCAGACGCGCCGCCAAGAGCTCATAGAGCAGCGCTTCGCAGAGATTCAGCGCTTGCAGGCGCGCCACTCGCTATCTGATTCAGAGAAACAGCTCTCGGGTATTGCGTTCAAACGCGGCGTGGACTCCAAAGGATTCGCAATCATCAAGTCGAAGGGCGATGAAGCGTTATTCGGCGGCAGAAGCACGGCGGAAATGAAGCAACAGCTCGGCGTATCCAAGAGCTCGGCATTGGCGGACGGGCTAGCCGATGTTCTCATCAAAGCAAAGGACCTTACGAACTCGATGACGGCCTTCAACGCCGAGGAACACGACCTGTACGGTCTGGACCAGATCAAGCAAGAGCACGTCGAGAACAACACAAGCGTGCGTGGCAGCCTCATCGACCGCGGAATTGTACCTGAGAACCTACCGCCTGCCGAAGATACAAAAAAGCTCGAGCGTCGCGTGAAGGCAGACGAGAAGAAACTCAAGGAAGGTACTGACGGTTTTACCGATCCCCAGGGTAGACTCGATCTGTGAAAGCGGCCGTGCCCTTTCGGGTTCGACCCCATGAAAGGTCAACAAAAAAGACGGTCAACTATCGCTGACCGTCTTAACATGCTTTGGTGGGCCGTCAGGGGGTCAGCCTGCTTTGCAGGCGGCCGCTGCGGCGCTTTGCGCCTTGCGCGCTGCGTTGGTAAATGCTTACGCATTTCCTCAGCTTCGCGCCCCGACGGGTTCGACCCCATGCGAGGTCAACAAAAAAGCGACCAGCCTAAGCCAGTCGCTTTAACATACTTTGGGTGGGCCGTCAGGGGGTCGAACCCTGGACCTTGGGATTAAGAGTCCCCTGCTCTACCAACTGAGCTAACGACCCAAAGCTAAAGTCCGTCGTAGCGGACTTTAGAGGAGATATCGTGTGGTGGGCCGTCAGGGGGTCGAACCCTGGACCTTGGGATTAAGAGTCCCCTGCTCTACCAACTGAGCTAACGACCCGATATCAACACGAAGCAAGAACTGGGGTGGGTAAAGGGACTCGAACCCTCGACCTACGGGACCACAACCCGTCGCTCTAGCCAACTGAGCTACACCCACCGTGTCCTGTGCGCTTCGCACTCGACTATTATTGCAAGGAACGCCACGCGATGCAAGCCCCAATTTTCAAGAATTTTGAAAAGAGTTTTTCGAGACCATTTCGAGCATTTCCCACCGGTTTCATAGGAGTAAACTTGCCCCACTGCAAATGCTCGAAAGGACCGGCATGAAAGAACTCTCCAACCGCACGGCAACGTTTACCGATTCCGTCATCCGTCGCATGACGCGCATCTCCAACAAGTATGGCGCCGTCAACCTGTCACAGGGCTTCCCCGACTTTGATCCCCCGGCGCAGCTGCTCGATAGCCTCAGCACCATCGCCACCGATCCCAAGCCGCTCTACCACCAGTACTCCATCACCTGGGGCTCTCAGGCCATGCGCGAGGCGCTTGCCGCCAAGCAGGAGCACTTTATGGGCATGCCGATCAACCCCAACGAGAATATTGTAGTCACCTGCGGCTCCACCGAGGCCATGATGGCCGCCATGATGACGGTCACGAACCCCGGCGACAAGGTCGTCATTTTCTCGCCGTTCTACGAGAACTACGGCGCTGACACCATTCTCTCGGGCGCCGAGCCCATCTATGTGCCGCTCAACCCGCCCACCTTTGACTTCGACCGTGAGGTCCTCGAGGCGGCCTTCCGCGACAACGATCCCAAGGCGATCGTCCTATGCAACCCGTCCAACCCCTGTGGCAAGGTCTTTACGCGCGAGGAGCTCACTTTTATTGCCGACCTGTGCAAGAAGTACGACGCCTACTGCATCACCGACGAGGTGTACGAGCACATCGTCTACGCTCCCCACGAGCACGTCTATATGGCCACGCTGCCCGGCATGTTCGAGCGAACCATCAGCTGCAGCTCGCTGTCTAAGACGTACTCCATCACCGGCTGGCGCCTGGGCTACACCATTGCCCCAGCCCAGATCACCGAGCGTATCAAAAAGGTCCACGACTTCCTCACCGTCGGCGCCGCCGCGCCCCTGCAGGAAGCCGTCGTCACTGCCCTCAATTTCGACGACAGTTATTACCAGGAGGTCCTCGACCTCTACACCGCCAAGCGCGACCTATTCTGTCAGGGACTCGACAGCATCGGCCTCACGCACAACGTGCCGCAGGGCGCGTACTACGTGATGATGGACATCTCTGAGTTTGCCTATGACAGCGACCTCGACTTCTGCGAGGATCTGGCCTCCAAGGTGGGCGTGGGCTCCGTTCCGGGCTCCAGCTTCTTCCGCGAGCCCGTCAACCACCTCATCCGCTTCCACTTTGCCAAGCGAGACGAGACGCTCAACGCAGCACTGGAGAACCTCAAGTTCCTGCGTGATAAAATCAAACCGCGCGGGTAAGGACGGCCCGGCACTAAATGCACCCCGAGGCCGGCCACATCCTGGTCACGCGCGACCCGCGCGACACCATCGGCGAGCACAGCGGCTGCCCCTTCCACGACAACTGCCTCGAGGGCCTCATCGCCGGCCCCGGCGTTAAAAGGCGCTGGGATGGCAAGAGCGCCGGAGACATGGCCGATGACCCGGAGGCCATGGATCTGCTCGCCGGCTATCTGGCGCAGGCGCTCATGACCTTCATCCTGTGCTATGCGCCGCAGAAGATCGTCATCGGCGGCGGCGTGGCCGACCACACCCCCATCGTGCCGCTCGCGCGCAAGAAGTGCGCCGAGATGCTCAACGGCTATATCGTCACGCCCGAGGTCAACGACATCGATACCTACATCGTCAACAACAGCCTCGAGGGCAAGCAGGGCATCATGGGCTGCCTGGCCCTAGGCGCACAGGCGCTTCAGTAACAGACGCACCCACAGGGCGTGGCGCACCCGGCAAATCCGACCTATGGAACGACGCCGCCACACCTCATATAAGCCCTCCAATAAAAAAGGCCGCCTAGGACCAAACAATGCGTCCTTAGGCGGCCTTTTTGGCGCACATCAGCGACCGTAAGAGATATCGGAGCACAACGCCCGTTGCCGCTCCACAGCAGTCGATCATCACATCAGTGATCATGCCGGCGCGTCCCGGCACAAAGAGCTGAATCGTCTCGTCGATCGAGGGAATCAGCAGCAGGAACACTGCCGTGGGCAGCAGCACGTCAAAGGTGCGTCGGCCCTCAAAATCAAAGGCGTGCGTTGCCAGGATGCCGAGCACCAAATACTCGGTAAAATGCGCGCACTTACGAACAACAAAGTTGGTCACCCATTCATATGGAAGTCCCACGCCGTGCAGGAAACCGCGGATAGCTTCCATGACCGTTAGGCTCAGTGAGCCCGACCCCGAGCCGGGAACCAGCGAATTGCCCCAGATCAAGAGCGCCATCAGGCAGGTTACGACCGCCCATTTTCGATTGATCTTAACCATGCAGAAGTTATGCCTCCGCACGGAGCGGCGCGAAGCTGGCGGTACCGCCCTCGATAACGCTCAGATAAGCACGGCCCGTACGCTTGGCGGTAGAGGACTGAAGACGCTCGATCTCTTCCTCGAGGATCTGATTGACGCGCTCGTGACGACGATTTTCCATAATGCCGGCGGCAATAGCCTCGGCCCGCTCGATGCTCTCACGCGAGATACGGGCAGTATCCTCGGGGAACACAGCGCTGTGACGGCCGACATAGGCGGGGGCAGCAGGCTGAGGGGCAGCGACGGGAGCGGGGGCTGAAACAGGAGCAGGCTCGTCAATCTCATCCAGAATCGCGGTGGCGGCGGCCCACATACCCTCGTGGCCCGAGTAATCGGCCATGGGGACATCAACCTCGAGCGAGGCGTCCGGAAGGTCGCCGGTGTCGATGCGATCTTGGGCATCAATCGATGCGGTGATGGCTGCAGGCTCATCGAGGTCATCGAGATCGATGCCCGCGGCACCGGAGATGATAGGCATGCTGGCGAGGTTTGCATTGTACGGCGCAGCCTCAGCCGCCTGCTGCTGGGCAGGAGCGCCCCAAAGCGAGCTTTCGGCGGCACGGCGGGCGGCAACAGCCTCCTCGTCCGCGGTCATGGCTTCATCAACGTACGAATTATCGGCAGAAGCGTTCGCGTCCGCCGAGGTAGCGCTGTAGGCGTTATTGACCGCCGCATTGGCAACGAGTGCCACGAAAGCCGCCGTGCTGCCCGCAGGGGCGGCCTGGGAGCCCGACACGGCGCGTGCCGCGGCGGCGATATCATCGCGATTGAAGGAGCCGGTCTGCCCGCCGTTGGTGAGCTCGTCGATGGCGACTTGATAGACGTCGCGCGAGCGTGCAGGGTCGCAGCTCACCGGCGAATCGTCGTCGAGCATGCTGTCGATCATGGACCAAGCCTCGGCCTCGTCCATAGCATCTGCGGCTCGAGCGATGGTAGGGACACCATCATCGGCATGACGGCGCTGGAACGCACCAGTCAGGCCGGAAAGGAATGCCGAGGTAGACTGCTCCGACTGAGCCTGAGAAGCAGAAGCCGCAGCGTACGGAATCGCATCCTGCTGCTGAGCTGGAATCGAGGCGGTCTTGAACTCGCTTTGATGCTGATTGAGATTGGCGGCACCGCCCATGGCATCGGGCTGGAACAGACGCTCTTCACGCTGCGCACGATACTCGGAGATACCCAGCGAGGCGGCATAGATACCCACGCCCGCCACCGCGCCCACGGCGAAGGGAACTGCACCCGCCACGACCGTCTCGTTCACCGACGAAAACGGCAGCGTCGCGGCATACATAACCACGGGAGCGGCAAGGCCGATCCCGCACGAAAGTCCGGCAAGGACTGCTCGTTGTGTTGCATCAGAAGAAGCCATGAGCTCTCCCCATCTTCCAGCACCCAAATCGCATCATTCAGTTGGCTGCGCGAGAGAAGATGAAGCGGGGCTATGCCCCAAAGCAACGGTATATGGTTCGTTTCATCTGCGTTTTCCGTCGCGAAGCTTAAAAGTTATTATGCGAAACCGTCCTGTCGATTGCAAGTGACGATGTCGGATTGAAACGGGAAACCTGCTGCTCGTCGGTCTTACGGTCAAAAATAAGCGCGGAGCGACGCTATAGAAAAGGGCCGAGGCTCAAAGCCCCGACCCTTTATCGCATTGATGACTATCGCTGCGCGTGGATGACAACCTAGAACGTCTGCTCGTAGTCGCTGTGTTTTTTGGCCGAACGCACCAGGAACTCCTGGTTGGTGTTGGTGCCCTTAAGACCCTTGATAAACGATGCGGCTGCGCGCTCGGTGTTGTTCATGCCGGCAAGAATGCGACGCAGACCAAAGACAAACGGACGCATCTGCTCGTCGACCAACAGGTCCTCGTTACGCGTACCGGAGGCAACGGGGTCGATAGCCGGGAAGATGCGGCGGTCGGCCAGGTCGCGGTCGAGCTTAAGCTCCATGTTGCCGGTGCCCTTGAACTCCTCAAAGATGACCTCGTCCATCTTGGAACCGGTGTCGATGAGGGCAGAGGCCAGGATGGTAAGCGAGCCACCGTTCTCGATATTGCGGGCTGCGCCCAGGAAGCGCTTGGGAGGATACAGTGCCGCCGAATCGACGCCGCCCGAAAGGATGCGGCCTGAGGCGGGCGCCGCCAAGTTGTAGGCGCGGGCAAGACGCGTGATGGAGTCGAGCACCACCACAACATCGCCGCCCAGCTCCACGATGCGCTTGGCGCGCTCGATAACGAGCTCTGCCACGCGAGTGTGGTTGTCGGCGGGCATATCGAAGGTCGACGCCACAACCTCGCCCTTGATGGAACGCTGCATATCGGTGACCTCTTCGGGGCGCTCGTCGACGAGCAGGCAGATGAGGTGCACCTCGGGGTTGTTAATCGAGATGGACTGGCAGATCTTCTTGAGGATCGTGGTCTTGCCGGCCTTGGGCGGGGACACGATCAGGCCACGCTGGCCCTTGCCGATCGGCGACACGATGTCGATGGCGCGACCGGTAATGGAGTCCTTGCCGTGCTCCATGCGCAGCGGCTCGTTGGGATAGACCGGGGTGAGGTCGCCGAACTTGGGGCGGTTGCGAATCTGCTCGGGGTCCAGACCGTTGACGGTCGTGATTTTGGCGAGGCCGGCGCGCTTGTCGCCGCCGCGCGAAGGACGCAGCGAGCCCTCGATGACGTCGCCCGTGCGCAGGCGCGCGGAGCGGATGAGGTAGGCGGGCACGAAGGCGTCGTCGTTGGACTTCATGTAGCCATGGGCGTGGATGATGCCGGAGCTATCCGGGCGAATCTGCAGAATGCCCTTGATGTCGCGGAAGCCCTCGGCCTTCGCGGCGGTGACGTAGATCTCCTCGACGAGCTCGGCTTTCTTCTTGCCGGTCGTCTCGATCTCGAACTCCTTGGCCTTCTCGCGCAGTTCGGCGACCTTCATGGCAGCGAGCTCCTCACGCGAAAGCGTGGGCTCGGTGGGGGCGGCGTTACGCTCCTTGTTGCGCTGTTTGCGATCGCGTTGGCGGTTGCGACGGTCGTTGTTGCGCTCGTCCTTGCGCTCGTTGCGCTCCTCGTTGCGCTTGTGCTGGCGACGGTTGGGGCGAGCGTTGTCATCGGCCTCAGCGGGCGCGGCGCCATCGGTTGCGGCGGCGTCGGCATTGGCCGCAGCGGCGTCATTGGCCTCGGCGCCGGAATCGACCTGCGCTTCGACATCAGCCTGCTGCTCGGACGCCTTGGCCTTAGCGGACTTCTTACGACCGCGCTTGGGCTTCTCGGACGCAGGCTGTTCGACGTCCTGGGGCTCGGCGGCATCAATCGATGCATCGGCGGTCGTCTCGGCGGAATCCTCGGACGCACCCTTATTGGCAGCCTTAGCCTTGGACGTGCGCTTAGCAGCGGTGCGACGGCTGCGACCGGGACGGACGTCGGCGGGCTCGGCATCGGCGGGAGCGGCCTCGGAAGTCGTAGCATCCTGGACGGGTGCATCGGCAGCGGTTGCAGACTCGGCGGTCGCCGCAGCATCCCGAGCGGCGGCGGCTGCGGCTGCGGCCTTCTCTGCCTCGACGAAGGCCTTGGGCTTGCGACCGCGACGGTGCGGGCGCAAAGCCGGATCGACAACGGGAACTTCGCTGGCCTCGACAGGCACAGCGGGCTCAGCAGGCGATGCGCCCTCCCCTGCCGCGGAACGGACCGAAGCCTCAGTGAGCTCGGGGGCTACCTGTTCCGCAACCTGCTCGGCCTTAGCAGCCGTGCGGCGGCGTGTGCGCGGTGCCGGCTTCTCGGTCGGCAGGTCGGCGGCAGGGGTCTCGGGCACAGACGGAGCTGCAAGCTCGGTCAGAGCCGCGGCCTCGCGCTCGGCAGCACGACGGCGGGCGCGCACCACCTGAGCCTCGCTAATCTGCGCCAACGCACGTGCCTGCGCGACCTCATCGGAAATCGGCGCCGAGGAGTCAGCTGCAACGGTGCGCTTGGCGCGCGTCGTGCGCGTGGTACGGCGCTTGGGCTTGGTGACCTCCTCGCCGTCAGTGGCAGGCTTGGCCGTGTGGCGCGTGAGCTTGGGCTTTGCCGGAGCAGCCTCCTCACCAGTTGCAGGCACGGCCTTCTCAGCCGCCACAGGCATAGGCGTCGAAGCAGCCTTAGGCGTCTCAGGAGCCGAGGCTTGCGCGGGCGCCGCGACCTGGTCCGACGCAACCGGTGCAGCGGGAGCGGCCTGCGTCGTCGTTATTTCGTTTTCTTGCTGTTGATCAGACACAGTGTTTGCTCAACTTTCTTTTCAAGCCCTGTAATCACATGCTCCCTGCATAAACCTTCAGGGCGGCTAAACAGTCTAGTTCCGTTCAAAACGACGGATATCATTGATCTGTATCGAGATGATTGCGTCATATACGCAGCGTTAGTGTAACACAACCGCAACCACCTGCAACTTAGTCATTGGACGTTCTTAAACGCCCAGTCATCAGGGACACTCCTCCTCAAAAGCGCCTTGAAATGTCGCGCCAGAGGAGTGAAGCCGTGGCACCCGGAATAGCCGCGCCACGAATCGCGCCCATCTACTACGTTTGCACCCGAGCCCCTGACCATACCCTTGTTTTTTTCATAAACAACGAGTCTGCTACCTGCGGTTTTAATATCGTACTTTTCGGCATGGTTCGGGATATGCGTCCAAACGTAGGAGATGAGCACGATTCGCGGCGGACGGTATCCCGCCACCCCTCCGCGAGACAAAAATGATCCATTTTCCTCCGTCCCCAAGGGACAATTTTCAAAACTACGCCGGATTACGGGGCCAGAATGCTGCAAGCCAACCATACCCTGCATTTTCAAGAAACAATAAACCGTCTAGCTGCGGTTTTATTTTCACTGCTGTCGCTATGGTCGCCAGGCAGCGATTCAGCCCCGTAAACCGGTATAGTTGCGATTTGGTAGCATTTTCCAACACGCCTAAAAGCCCCGCCAAACGAAAAAAGCCCGACCTCCGCATGGAGATCGGGCTTATAGGGTTCAGCAAAGCCGAACCTACACGGTCAAATGACCCGCAGATTACATCTGCTCGGGCGCGGAAACGCCAACGAGGGTAAGCACCAGGGCGAGCGTCACGCGGACGGCGTCGCAGGCGGCCAGACGGGCGCGCGAGAGCTCGGGGTCGACGGGACGGCCCTCGCTCGGCAGAACCTGGCAGGCGGCGTAGAAGCTGTGGAAGTCGCCGGCGAGCTCCTCGGCAAAGTGCGTCAGGCGGAACGGGGCGCGATCGCGAGCGCAGCTGGCAATCAGGTCGGTGAGCTCGTTGAGCTTACGCGACAGGGCGAGCTCGGTCGGGTCGGTCAGCAGCGAGTAATCGACGTTCTCACCGATGGCCTTGGCGGCGACGGCCTTCATGCCCATCTCGGCGGCCTGCTCGGCAGTAACGTCGGCGGCACGGCGCAGGATGGAGCACACGCGAGCGTGAGCGTACTGCACGTAGTACACCGGGTTGGAGTTGTCGCGCTTCTTGACGGCCTCGATGTCGAAGTCGACCATCTGGTTGGAGCTCTTGGAGATGAGCGTGTAGCGAGCGGCGTCGGAGCCGACCTCGTCGACGAGTTCCTGCAGGGTCACCATGGTGCCCTTGCGCTTGGACATACGGACGGGCTTGCCGTTGCGCAGCAGGTTGACGAGCTGGCCCAGCAGAACCTCAAACTTGCCGGGATAGCCAAGAGCGTCACAGACGCAGCGGACGCGCTCGATGTAGCCGTGGTGGTCGGCGCCCCAGATGTCGATGACGTGGTCGACGCGCTGGAACTTATCCCAGTGATAGGCAACATCGGAGGCGAAGTAGGTGTACTCGCCATCGGACTTGATCAGGACGCGGTCCTTGTCATCGCCCAGGTCGGTGGAGCGGAACCACAGGGCGCCGTCCTTGGTGTAGAGGTAGCCCATCTTGTCGAGCTTCTCAAAAGCGCGGTCGACGGCAGAGGTACCGGCGGTCTCGCCCTCGGTGTCCTTCACGTACAGCGAACGCTCGGAGTACCAACGATCGAAGTCGCAGTTGACGGCGTGGCAGAGGTCGCGCATGTTGTCGACCATCTTTACGTAGCCGCGCTCGCGGAAGCTCTCCATGCGCTCCTGCGGATCGGCGTCGACCCACTTGTCGCCGTCGGTGCGCCAGAACTCGGCAGCCTCGTCGATGATGTAGTCGCCGCCGTAGGAGTCCTTGCCCAGAGTCTCGGCAAAGTTGTCCTGATACGGATGGGTCTCGGGATGCTCGTCGTTCTCGTCGGCAACAAAGGCGTCACGGTCGGCGATCAGCAGCTTGTGAGCCTCGTCGATATCAACGCCCTGCTTGGCGATGATGTCGGCAAGCTGCATATAGCGCGTGCTGATGGAGTTGCCGAAGGTGTTCATCTGAGAGCCGTGGTCATTGATGTAGAACTCACGCTGGATCTCATAGCCGGCGTGGTCCATAACGCGGCAGAGCGAATCGCCCAGCGCGGCCCAGCGGCCGTGGCCGATGTGCATGGGGCCGACGGGGTTGGCGGAAACGAACTCGACCTGGGTCTTCAGGCCACCACCGACGTTGGACTTAGCGAAGTCCATGCCCTTCTCGCGAGCCTCGCCAAAGATGGCATTCTTGACGGCAACGGAGAGGTAGAAGTTGATGAAGCCGGGGCCTGCGATCTCGACCTTCTCGATCGCGGGGTCCTCGGGCATATGGGCAACGATGACCTCGGCGATCTTGCGCGGGGCGCAGTGGGCCAGCTTGGCGGACTTCAGGGCCATGGTAGAGGTCCACTCGCCATGAGAAGTGTCAGCCGGTCGCTCGATAGCGCAATCGTCAAGTTCAAATGCGGAAAGGTCGCCGGCCTCCTGGGCCGCAGCAAGCGCAGCGCGTACCAGCTCTTCAATCTTCTCGGGCATAGATCCTCCTTGTGTTAAAGCCCCCGAGCTCTTGGTCACTCGTAGGGCAAAAGCCAGAGTTTGTAGCACTCTATCACAAGCGAGGGGCACTGTCGCAGGGTAAAGCCAATCGAAATTGCATATGCACATAATTGACTACAGCTTGTATGGAGTCACTCAAAGATGCCGGTCTGCCTGCAGATTATGCACGCGTTGAAAATGCATAAAGGTGTGAATGAGCTGTGTCTTTTATCGAATACTCTTACCTATCAGAGTTGTGTGCTTTTCCTGCATAAAGCGAGGATTTGCGCACGTCAGCGTGTTATTCTAGACATACGTAAATTCGTATAAGTTGGAGGTAGCATGTTCTCAATCGGTCAACACGTCATTCATCCGGGTCAGGGAGTCTGCACCGTCGTCGGTTTTAGGGACGACACGCCGCAGCCCATGTTGTTGCTCGAGGCCAAGCAGGGGCATGCGCAGACGATCCTTATGTACCCCGTGGCGCAGGCCGACCGTCTGCATGCCGCCATCTCTCAGCAAGATGCCGAGCATCTGCTGAGCCACTATGACGAGCTGGAGTGCGACACCTTTACCGAGCGCAACAGCTCGCTTGAAGAGACACACTTTAAGCAGCAGCTCAAGCTGGGCGCGCCCGAGACGGTCCGCGTGGCAAAGACCATGATGCACCGCATTCGCCAGGCCGAGGAAGCCGATAAAAAGCCCAGCTCTTACTATATGCGTGTACTCAAGGAAGCCAAGCGCCGCTCCATCGAGGAGTTCGCCGTGGCATTGGGCGTCACCGAGGAGGCCGCCGAAGCCCGCCTAGCCCAAGCCGCCCTCAACTAACCCATCCGAGCCAAAAACCACCACAAAGGGGACAGGCACCTTTGTGGTGGTTTTTTCGTTCTAGTCGTTCTAGTAGTATTCATTCTTATCGATACCCACGAGCACAAGGAGTCTCTTATGGCAGAGCCGCTTACCGCCGGAATCACCCGCGACCGCGCGTTCGAACTGCTCAACGAACACAACAAGGACCCGTTCCACATCACCCATGGCGAGACGGTCGAGGGCACTATGCGCTACTTTGCGCGCGAGTTCGACCCCGAGAACGAGGAGTTTTGGGGCATCGTCGGTCTGCTGCACGACCTGGATTGGGAGGAGCATGAGGACGACCCCATGAACCACACCATCTATGCTGCCGAGATTCTTGAGGGCGAAGGTGCGTCTCCCGAGCTCATTCGCGCCATCCAGACGCACACGTCGGACTTCAACACCTCGCTGCCCAAACCCGAGCTGCAGATGGAAAAGATCCTGTTTGCCTGCGATGAGCTCACCGGCCTGATCGGCGCTGCAGTCATCATGCGCCCGAGCAAGAGCGTCATGGACTTTACGACCAAGTCGCTCAAGAAGAAGTTCAAGGACAAGCGCTTTGCCGCCGGCTGCTCGCGCGACGTGATTTCGCAGGGCGCCGAGATGTTGGGCTGGGAGCTCCCCGAGCTCTTTGACCGCACCATAGCGGCCATGCAGTCCTTCGCCCCCGACCGCGATACCTTCCAGGCCTAACCGCCCACGCCACCTAAAACCGCCACAAAGGGGACAGGCACCTTTGTGGCGGTTTTCGTTTACGAGGGGTTTAGGGGCGGACCTGGCCGGTGCCGCGGAGCTTGTATTTGTAGGTGGTGAGGGCCTCGGCGGCGAAGGGTCCGCGGGCGTGGAGCTTTTGGGTCGAGATGCCGATCTCGGCGCCCAGGCCAAACTCGCCGCCGTCGGTGAAGCGCGTGCTGGCGTTGGCGTACACGGCCGAGGCATCGACCGCATCCAGGAAGCGCTCGCAAGCATCCGTGTCCTCGGCAACGATGGCCTCGGAGTGCATCGTGCCGTAGCGATTGATGTGTGCGATGGCCTCGTCCTCGTTTGCCACGACCTTCACGCTCATCTCGAGCGCCAGGTACTCGCGACCCCAGTCCTCCTCAGTCGCGGCGACGTAGTCATCGCCCTCCACAAAGCCGGCGTCGGCGCACGCGGCGCACGTGGACTCGTCACCGTGAATGAGCACGCCGTGGTCGTGCAGCACGGCAACGACCGCAGGCAAAAACGCATCGGCCACAGCATGGTCGACCAGCAGCGACTCGGCGGCATTGCACACGCCTACGCGCTGGGTCTTGGCATTAACGATAATGTTGAGCGCCTTATCAAAGTCGGCGGACTCATGCACGTAGATGTGGCAGTTGCCCGTGCCCGTCTCGATCACCGGCACAAGCGACTCGCGCACGCAGCGCTGGATCAGGCCTGCACCGCCGCGCGGAATGAGTACGTCGACAATGCCGCGGAGCTTCATGAGCTCGCCGGTGGCCTCGCGGTCGGTGGACTCGATCATCGACACGGCCTCGCGCGGGAAGCCCTTGGCCTCGAGCGCATCGGCCAGCAGCTCGGCGATCATGGCACACGAGTGATAGGCCAGCGAGCCGCCGCGAAGAATGCAGGCGTTGCCGGTGCGGATGCAGATGCCCGCGGCGTCGGCCGTCACGTTGGGGCGCGCCTCATACACCATGGCGACCAGGCCCAACGGCACGCTCACGCGGGTGAGGTCCACGCCGCTTGCAAGCACGCGGTGGTCGAGCACGCGGCCCACGGGATCGGGCAGCTCGGCGAGCTTTTCCAGTCCGGCGGCCATGCCCTCGACGCGCTCGGGCGTCAGCAGCAGGCGATCGAGCAGTCCGGCCGAGGTGCCCGCATCGCGCGCGGCGGACATATCGAGCTCGTTGGCGGCGACGATGGAGTCGACACCGTTGCGCAGTGCTGCGGCCATGGCGCGCACGGCTTCCTGGCGCTGCTCGTTGCTCGCCGTGGCAAGCGAGGCCGACGCTGCCTTGGCGGCAACGGCAAGATCATGGACATACGTGGCTATATCGACCGACATAGGCGGCCCTTTCTCCTAGAAGTTTGCAACCATGGTAGCCGATTTGTGCATGGCCTCGCCCGCGGCGGTAGAATTGGTCAACCCGAAACACCGCAACGAACGGAAGACTCACATGGCCCTCATCACTTCGTACCACGTCCCCGGCCTTTACGTCGAGGACCACAGCATCGACGTCCCCCTTGACTGGCGCGGCCTGGAGCCGATGCTCCTAGCCGTCGGCAGCACCATGCGCCGCGGCGCCATGCCGGCACCCATCGCCGGCGCGCCCGAGAGCATCAAGCTCTTCTACCGCGTGGTTTGCGCACCCGACCGCATCAACGACGATCTGCCGCTACTCCTGTTTTTGCAGGGCGGCCCCGGCGGCGAGAGCCCGCGTCCGCTGTCGCCCACAAGCGACGGCTGGATCGAGGAGGCCGTCAAGCACTTCCGCGTAATCCTTCCCGACCAGCGCGGCACCGGACGCAGTAGCTGCGTGGACGGACGCACGATCAAGGCACTGGGCGAGCGCGCCGAGGCAGCCGGCGCCGATACAGCCCGCTCACAGGCGGACTTCCTCAAGCGCCACCTCGCCAGCTCCATCGTGCGCGATTTTGAGTACCTGCGCCTGGTGGGCTTTGGCGGCAAGCCCTGGGTCACACTCGGGCAGAGCTACGGCGGCTTTTTGACGCTGAGCTACCTGTCGCTCTTCCCCGAGGGCGTGGCGGCAAGCTTTACCTGCGGCGGCATCCCCCACGTCCCGGCGAGCGCCGGCGAGGTCTACGCGCACACCTTCCCGCGCATGGCCGCCAAGACGCAGCAGTATTACGATCGCTACCCCGCCGACGTCGAGCGCGTGGCAGCCCTGGCCGATGCGCTCGAGGCTCAGAAGCCCATGCTGCCCGACGGCTCGCCGATGACGGTCGAGCGCCTACAGCTCATGGGCAGCGACTTTGGCATGAAGCCGAGCTTTGAGCGCATGCATTGGATTATCGATCACGCTTTTGTTGATGGCGACGGCACGCTGACGTGCGGCGCCTCGGTATCTGACAGTTTTTTGATGCGCGCCTTCGAGCGCACCAACACGCGCACGAATCCGTTGTACTGGACGCTTCAGGAGTTCATCTACGCCGACGGCGACACCATGCCCATTCGCTGGGCCGCGGCAGAAGAGAAGGCACACCGTGCCGAGTTCGACACGCTCGCGCGACCGCTCATGTTTACCGGCGAGGCCGTGTTCCCGTGGATGTTTGAGCAGATGCCCGAACTTAAGCCGTTTAAGCCCGCCATGGACCTGCTGATGGAAGACACCAGCTGGGACAAGATCTACGACCCGCAGCGCCTGGCCTGCAACGAAGTGCCACTCCAGGCCGCGGTGTACTTCGATGACATGTACGTCGATTCGAGTCTGCAGCTCGACACGCTCAGCCGCGTGGGCAACTCGCACGCCTGGGTAACCAACGAGTTCGAGCACGACGGCCTGCACGGCAGTGTGGTATTCAAGCACCTCTTCGACGAGTCCCTCAACCGCGGAGACCTGCGCCGAATCTTCTAGCAAAGGAGTGTCCCCACCTGCCGGCACAATAGGAACGTCCCCAAGTGCCGGAAAAGGAGAGGCAGCACTGCTGGCAAAACGAGCCGCAGCGCTGCCTCTCTTTATGCAAACACTATCAAGTTGTCCCTATGGATTGCGGGCTTCTCGGCCAAGTTTGCAAGCAGGCGGTTGCTGGCGATCTGGTCCTGGCGGCGGCCGGCAGCAAGCTCCAGCACGTCCGAATCGGCCTCGGCGATACCGCGGGCGACAACCATACCGCTCGGGTCGCACACGTCGAGCACATCACCCTCGGCAAACTCACCATCGACCTCGCGAATACCCACCGCAAGCAGGGACGACCCGTGGCCGACCAGCGCTTTCGCGGCACCATCATCGACCGTCACCGAGCCATGCGCCTTATCACCCAGCGCAATCCACAGCTTGCGGGGCGCAATGTCCAGGCGCTCCGCCGGCGGATCGAACAGCGTACCCACGCTCTCGCCGCGGGCAAGGCGCACGAGCGCATCGGGCTCCTCGCCCGAGCAGATCACGCTCTGAATGCCCGCCGTCATCAGAATGCGGCTCGCGCGAATCTTGGTGATCATGCCGCCCGTGCCCACCGATGTGGAAGAATCGCCCGCCGAGGCGATGATCTTGGCATCGATCTTATGCACGACCGGAACGAACTCGGCCGTCGGGTCCTCATGCGGATTGGCGGTATAGAGGCCATCGATGTCCGAGAGCGTCACGCACAGATCGGCAGAAACCAGGCAGCTCACAAGCGCCGCCAGCGTGTCGTTGTCGCCAAACTTAATCTCGTCGACGGTAACGGTATCGTTCTCGTTGACAACCGGCACCACGCCCAGCTCCACCAGACGCAGCAGGGCGTCGCGCGCGTGAAGGTAGGACGTACGACGAGCCGTGTCGTGGCGCGTGAGCAGCACGAGCGAGGTGAGCAGGTCGCGCGCATGGAACTCCTCGTCGTAGGCCGACGAGACGATGCACTGACCGGCCGAGGCACAGGCCTGCAGGCTCGGCAGGTCGCCGACCGGCTTGCGGTCGAAGCCCAGCACGGGATAGCCGCAGGCGATAGCGCCCGAGCTCACCACGACCAGACGCCAGCCGAGCTTGCGCAGAGCTGCGGCCTGATCGGCAAGCCCGCCGATAAAGGAGCGGTTGACCTTGCCGTCGGCGCCCACAACCGTGGACGAACCGATCTTTACCACCATCGTTTTATAAGAAGTCGTCATGCGTCAAACCAATCGAATGTTGAGTGGGCGGGCGAGAAAATGATCTGTTTTCCTCCGTCGCATGCGGATCACCGGAGGAGCCGAAAGGCCAACTGATCCGTTTTCCTCCATCCCCTTCGGATCATTTTGCCCAAGGGAAGGCGGAAGCCGCGGCCATGTTCTTGCGCACGAGCTCGTCGCGCACCTGTGCCAGGCCCTGCTCCATGCCCACCACATAGGTCTGCGGGTACAGGAAGCGCTTGTAGGCCGGATCCAGATGGTCAAGTGCCCAAGCGCAACGCTCGCGTGCGTCCTCAATACTCTCGCGCGGGGCAACGGCGCTGCCATCGCGCACGATCGGCGCCAGCAGTTCGCGATACTCAAGCTCGGAAACGTCGGTCACCAGGGCGGCATCGTTCACGGCCACGAGGGTATTGCCGCGCGCGGCACCCTCCCCCGCCAGATGGTCCTCGTCATAGATCATGTCACAGATCGGGCCGCCAAAGCCGTCGTAATAACGGCGCACGCGCTGCACGCCCGGGATCGTGCGCTTGTAGGGCTGCTCGGAGAGCTTGACCACCGGCGTCCACGGGTCCGTCTCGCTCGCACGGCGGGCGGAAAGCTTGTACACGCCGCCCAGAGCCGGCTGATCATAGCAGGTCGCGAGCTTGGTACCCACACCAAAGCTATCGATAGGCGCACCCTGGTCGAGCAGCGACTGAATCGTGTACTCGTCAAGATCGTTGGAAACCGAGATCCCCACATAGGGCAGGCCCTCGGCATCAAAACGGCCGCGAACATACTTGGAGAGCTTGGCGAGGTCGCCCGAGTCGATGCGAATGGCCGACAGACGCTCGCCCACCGCCTCCATCTCCTTTGCAACCGTAATAGCATGCTCGCAGCCCTCACGCACATCGTAGGTGTCGATGAGCAGCGTACAGTTCTTGGGGCTCGACATGGCAAAGGCACGGAAGGCCTCGAGCTCGGAATCGAAGCTCATCACCCAGCTGTGCGCATGCGTGCCAAAGACGGGAATACCGTAGCGGCGCCCAGCGAGCACATTGGACGTAGAGGAACAGCCGGCAACGTAGCTCGCGCGCGCGACGGCCAGGCCGCCATCGGGACCCTGGGCGCGGCGCAGGCCAAACTCGGCCACGGGACGGCCGTCCGCCGCCAACACCACGCGCGCCGTCTTGGTGGCAACAAGTGTCTGGAAGCCGACGATGTTGAGCAGCGCCGTCTCGAGCAGCTGGCACTCCAGCGCGGGGCCGGTGACGCGCACCATGGGCTCGCGCGGAAAGACGAGCTCGCCCTCGGGAACGACGTCGATGTTTACATGCGCGCGAAAATCGCGCAGGTAGTCGAGGAATGCAGGCTTAAACATCGCGCCGCCGGCAGGAGCCTGGAGCGAGGCGAGGTAGTCAATATCCTCGGGCGTAAAGCGCAGATTCTCGACCAGCTCGGGCAGTTCGGCGGTGCCACACATGACGGCATAGGCGCTGCCAAAGGGATGGTCGCGGTAAAACGCGGTAAAACAACCCTGCTCATTGGCCTTGCCGCTCTCCCACAGGCCCTGGGCCATAGTGAGCTCGTACAGATCGGTGAGCATTGCGATGTCGGTGGGATGAGAGATATCGGTCAAAGCCATGGGGCGACCTTTCGGATGCGTTGTGCAGAGGTTGAGGGTTGGACAAGGGCAGAGTGTTCGGACATGACGCCCGATGTAAATCAGTTAGAGCAGGCCCATGCTGGTCAGGATCGTGTAGCCCATAAAGATGACAAACGCGATGAGGGCAAGGACAATGATGATTTTTTGAGCCGGCGCCATGCCAGGGATCTCGTTCTCGCCCGTAGGCTCCTTGGAGGTAACCATGCGCTGGGCAAAGGTCATCTCGTCGCGGCTCGGCTTGGGCTCGACGGACTTGGGACGAGCGGCCTTTTTAGGCTGAGGTTTGGGCGCGGCAGGCGCAGGCTTCGCAGCAGCGGGCTTGGGTGCGGATACGGCGTTCGCGGCGACCTCCTCGGCCTTCGCACGCTCGGCACGCAGGGCAGCCAGCTCCTCACGCTCGCGACGGGCCTCTTCCCGAGCCTCGCGGCGGGCCTTCTCAGCGCGGAGCTCTTCCAACTCAGCGCGCTCCTCGTCGGACAATGGTTGGGACTCAAGCTCGGCCATGGTACAGCCCTTTCTTTTAAAAAAAGCCGCCGACACAATGTCAGCGGCTTATCAAATCCGAGGGTGGAGACGAAGGGAGTCGAACCCTCGGCCTCTGCCATGCGACGGCAGCGCTCTCCCAACTGAGCTACGTCCCCAGGACAAGTCGATATTTTACCTACGGCTCGCCAACTGTCAACGCCCAATAACCAGTCTTTTTGGGGCGCGGCTATTTTGACAACTTTTCGAGCAGGCGATCCTCTCGATGATTTTTTAATCCCCGTCCCAGAAAAATCATCGACGAACGCACTACTTTGCGCTGGTGAGGACGCCGGTGGTGTCGAAGGCCGGGGTGAAGCTCTCGTCTACCGCGCCGCCCTCTTGCCAGAACATCGTCGTAAAGCCCAGGTCGTCGGCATGGTCGAGCACCTGCTCGTACTCCTCGCGCGTTACGGCACGGGCCAACTCGCCGCCCTGCTCGCGCATGAGTGCATTGGGCGTGTATTGGTTCATGACCGAGATCGGCACGTCGCCCACCGTCTGCCACACCAGATCCAGCACGCGGCATGAATCGTCTGCATGTCCCGGCAGCACCAGATGGCGCACGATGATGCCGCGCTTCATGAGCCCGTCCTCGTCCACCAGCTCTCCCCCACGGCGCTCGATCTCGCGCGCCATCTGAGCCAGGCCTGACGCAGCCACACGTGGGTAATCCTTAATATGAGAGAGCGACTGCGCAAGCCCGGCATCGGCATATTTAAAGTCCGTAAGCCACACGTCGACCAGGTCGCCCAGCGCCGCCACGGCACTCGCGCGCTCGTAACCACTCGTGTTGTAGACAATTGGGATGACCAACCCGCGCGTCCGTGCCGCGGCAATCGTGGCAGGCAACAGGTGCGCATAGTGCGTCGCCGTCACCAGGTTGATGTTATTGGCGCCCTGGTCCTGCAGCTCCAGCATAATCTCGACCAAACGCTCGGGCGAAATCTCAAGACCGAAATTGCCCGTCGAGATCTCGTGGTTTTGGCAGTAGATACATTTGAGCGAACAGCCGCTAAAGAAAATCGTACCCGAGCCGGCCTCGCCCGAGATAGGCGGCTCCTCCCACATATGAAGCGCTGCGCGGGCCACCTTAAGCGTGTTGTCGGCGCCGCACACGCCACGCGTGCCCTCGTCGCGCGCCGCACCGCAACGGCGCGGACACAAATGGCAGGCGGGCGAAAAAAGTTCGGTCAACGACGTCGGCATAAAAACATGCTCCAAAACAATGATTCAGCAGCTCAAACGTAAAGGGACCAACCGCACAGACGGCTCGAGCCCAAGGCGCCGTAATCGTCCGACACGATTTTTATAATGTCAAGACTGGAATCGACAAAGTGCCGCTTTATGATGTAGGTATTCCGCCCCCCGCGGAGCAACTGGGTGAACCGTCGCGTTTATTTAGGGAGCCCACACAGTCGTACCTAGTACAGGTATCCTTCGTTGTTAAGGACGCTGGAACAGTCGATGAGGGCACCCACCTGTTTTAGGTGGGTTCATTTTCGTAACGTGGGGGGTGGTTTTCATTTGCCGAAAACCACCATTACAGCCCATATGGATCCCCGCTGGTATCCCGACAAGCCATCGACAACATCCCAATATCTGGTAAGCGCGTGATTATCGCTGCATGCAATTCCATGCACCCCCCGTGGTCGAGTATCATGGTTCGGCTATGCCCTTTGCGCATGGCGTTCTTCTGACCTTTTCCTTCGACGCTTGGCGGTTTTTAGATTCATGGCTTCATCCCCGAGCTACATACCGTACCTATGCGTGGCAGCGGCGGCCTTTATCACGACCTTCCTCATGGTGCCCCTGGTCAAGCGCTTGGCAATTAAGCTCGACGCCGTCGACTATCCTTCCAAGCGCCGCATCAACACCAAGCCCATCCCGCGTTTGGGCGGAACGGCGGTGTTTTTGGGCCTGGTCGTTGCCTGCATTGTGCAAATCCTAGGCACCTGGCACCTAGGCTGGCCGCCCGTCCTGGTGCCGCACCCGCGCCTTCACATTAGCTATCCCATGCTGGCGCTCTCCTTTACCGTCATCTTTGCGACCGGCGCTATCGACGACGTCATCCAGCTCAAGCCCAAGCAAAAGCTGGCCGGACAGGTCCTCGCTGCGCTCATCGCCTGCGTGGGTGGCCTGCGCATCGGCGTCATTGTCAACCCGTTTGCCCCCGGCGAAATCATGCTCGGATGGCTCGCCTACCCCATCACCGTGATCTATCTGGTGGCATTCACCAACATCATTAACCTCATCGACGGCCTCGACGGCTTAGCCACGGGCATCTGCGGCATCGCGTCGTTCACCATGTTTTCGATGGCCGTTCTCTCGGGCCGCATCGACGCCGCCGCGCTCTCCATTGCGCTCTTTGGCGCCTGTCTGGCCTTTTTGCGCTACAACTTCAACCCCGCAAGCATCTTCTTGGGCGACTCGGGGTCGCTGCTTCTGGGCTTTGCGCTGGGCTCCATCTCGCTGCTCAACGTGAGCCGCACCGCCGCGCTCACCTCGCTTATCATTCCGCTCATCGTTGCCGGCGTGCCCATCATCGACACGTTTAGCGCCATCGTGCGCCGCAAGCGCGCCCACATTAGCATCGGGCAGGCCGACAAGGGCCACATCCACCACCGCCTGATCCAAGAAGGCTACAACCAAAAACAGGCAGTGCTCCTCATCTACGCCTGGTGCATCATGCTTTCGGCCGGCGCCGCCGCGATTAACCAGGTCGAGGTGCCCATGCGCGTGCTCATCTTTACCGTGCTCGCCATTGGTTCGGCGGCCTTTGCCAAGCATCTACATCTGTTTGAGCCCGTGCTGCGCCACCATTACAACAAGCGCACACACGAGGATGAGCTCGTCACCCCCGACGACCCCGCCTTTAAGCAGGAGGAGCAGGCAGCCGAGGAACGTAAGGAAGAGCGCCACCACAAGCTCTAGGGTAAGCTGCCGAGGAAGCGCCCAGGCGCCGCCGGCCAAACGCGCAGCCATGCCGCGCCCATCGCACATGCCGCCGATCTCCCGCCCCTCGCCTACTTACGACCCGCCCCTCCAATAAACGCGTTATCATCTTGACCAATGAACATACGTAAGGAGCAATCATGCCAAACGAGAACAGCTACGAAGTCGCGCTGCAAAAGAGCAACGCCATTCGCGAGGGCCTGGCAAAGACGCCCGAGAAGTTCACCATGCTCACCGGCGACCGCCCGACCGGACGCTTGCACCTGGGTCACTACTTCGGCACCCTCAAGGGACGTGTTGAATTGCAGAACATGGGCGCCAAGACCAACGTGCTCATCGCCGACTACCAGGTCATCACCGACCGCGACACCACCGAGCATATCCAGGACAACGTGTACAACATGGTCATGGACTACCTTGCCTGCGGTATCGACCCCGACAAGACCATGATCTACGCGCACTCCGCCGTGCCCGCCGCCAACCAGCTCATGCTGCCGTTCCTGTCGCTGGTCTCCGAGGCCGAGCTGGCGCGCAACCCCACGGTCAAGGCCGAGATGGAGGCCTCGGGCCACGAGCTCACCGGCCTTCTGCTCACCTACCCGGTGCACCAGGCCTGCGACATCCTGTTCTGCAAGGGCAATGTGGTGCCCGTCGGTTGCGACCAGCTGCCGCACATCGAGCTCACCCGCACCATCGGCCGCCGCTTTAACAACCGCTACGGCAAAGTGTTCCCCGAGGTCGAAGCGCTGCTGTCCGAGACCCCGCTACTGCCGGGCCTGGACGGTCGCAAGATGAGCAAGAGCTACGGCAACGCCATCAACATCTCGATGACCGCCGAGGAGACGGCCAAGCGCATCAAGAAGAGCCAGACCGACTCCGAGCGCATGATCACGTTTGATCCCGAGAACCGCCCCGGCGTGTCCGGCCTGCTTTCGACGGCCGCCATCTGCACCGGTCGTTCCGAGGTCGAGATTGCCGAGGAGATCGGCATGGGCGGCTCTGGCCAGCTCAAGAAGTACGTGACCGAGGCCGTCAACGAGTACTTCGCCCCGATCCGCGAGCGTCGCCAGCGCTACGAGAACGACCTGGATTACGTGAAGGACGTGCTGCATGAGGGCAATCGCCGCGCCAACGAGATCGCCGAGCAGACCCTGGCCGAGGTTCAGGACGCCATGGGCATGGTGTACTAGGCAAAGCGCCTTCGCACAACATAGACGGTGAGGCTGAATCCTCACCGAAACAGGAACAGGCCCGCTGGCAGATAGTTGCCAGCGGGCCTGTTCCCGAAGTACACCGTTGAATCGCACAGAGGGGAGGAATGCGAATCAAACTCAACAGGGCAGGCTTTTTCATCGCCTATTGCCTGCTCCGTTGCTGAAAACAATATAGTTCACCGTGGTTTACTTTGCTGCGACAAACCGCGCCGCCATACCTTCTCCATAAGTTAACCTCGGTAAACCTGCCAAAACCACCACAAAGGGGATAGGCACCTTTGTGGTGGTTTAAGCCACGGCAGAGCCGCTAGAGCCCTGTAGGCCAGCGACAGGCGGCCAGATCAACATGCATGGGATCGGCAAACGTCACGCCCTCCCCCATTAAGAGCTCGCGCTGAGCATCGGGGCCGCCAAAGGCAAAGCCCTCACAGATACGGCCGTCGGCAAACACCACGCGATGACAGGGAATTTGGCCAGGGCGCGGATTACTATGAAGGGCATACCCCACGTACCGCGCACTTCGTGGACGACCGGCAAGCAGTGCCACCTGACCATACGTGGCGACCATCCCCTCGGGGATCTGCTCGACCACCTCGTACACCCGATCAAAAAAGCCCTCAGACGCCATTGCTCGCTCCCTTCCACCCGGAAAAGCATAAACCATCACAAAGGGGACAGGCACCTTTGTGATGGTTTATGGCAGGTCGGTTAGTTGGCGGGCTGGAAGAAGGCTACTGCCACGGCGCCGGGGCCAACGTGGGTTCCGATGGTGGCGCCGATGGTGTGAACGGGCAGTTCGCCCTCGGTGTGACCAGCCCACAGTGCCGCGCTGTCCTCGATATACTTCTTGAGCACCGCATCCGAAAGACCCGTATAGCCGAGCGCCAGCGGCATGGAAAAGTCGATGCCGCCCGCCTTTTCGACCTTTTGGTTCAGCAGGTTGCGGCCGTTCTTGGAACCGCGCGCCTTGCCCAGCTGCACGATCAGGCCGTCCTCGACAGCTACCACAGGCTTTACGTTGAGCAGCGTACCCACGGCGCCGGCCGCAGCAGACAGACGACCGCCGCGCACCAGGTACTCAAGCGTCTCGAGCAGGCCGATAACCACCACGCGGTCGCGCACGGCCTCGACCGCCGCCGCGATCTGGGCCGCGCTACGGCCCTCGTCCACCAAGCGCAGCGCATACTCGACCAGCACGCGCTCACCTAGGGTGACGTTGTTGCTATCAACCACGAACACGTCGCCGCCCGGTGCCTCGGCAAGTGCGGTACGGGCACTCTGATTGGTGCCTGATAGCTTAGCGCCCACGGTAATAATCACAGCCTCATCGCCGGCTTCGCGAACCTCGGCGATAGCCTGCGAGAACGCGTACGGGTTGACCTGGCCGGTCTTGGGCAGCTCATCGCGCTCCACGAGCATCTCGTAAAAGCGCTGGTGATCGATGTCGATGCCATCCATGTACACATCGGTGCCAAAGGTGACGGACAGCGGCAAAACGGCCAGCGCCGGGTGCTCGGCCGGCGACATATCGCTTGCGGAATCGGTAATAATGCGGACGGACATAACGAATCCTTTCTTGCGCAGGTCCCGCGCAGGGAATTTTGACAGCAATGACCCGGCACGGTATACGCGCCCAAACGGGACGATGCAGTTGTTAATGGGAAGCAAATGCCTAGGCGGCCCTACAGTTCGCGCAAGGTATTGAGAATCGTACGCAGCGACGCATACATCTGCTCACGCTGCTCCACGCCCATGGCCTTGCCGGTGGTGTCGAGCACTTCGCGAATAATGCGATCGGCCTCGTTCATGCTCTCGCCGCCCAACGTGGTCAGGCGAACCGGGGCGCGATACTTAACGGCGGCATCGCCCGAATCGTCGACTTCGACGTAGCCGCCCTCCTCCAGATGCGCCAGCGTGCGCGAGACGGCAGCGCGGGTCACGCCAGCCATACGGGCGAGGTCGGCACCAGTCAGGCCGTCCTTGCTGCGCTCAAGATAGTACAGGCACATGATATCGGAGCCCTTAAGGCCCAGCCTTGCGCCCTCAGATGTCTTAATGCGCTGGATCTCCTTGTAGAGTCCGCTGATCAGTCCGACAAAGTCCTCGAAACGTGTCTCGTCGTTCTGCTGCATGGGAGACGACCGCCTTTCGCTTGCATAATGCTAACGGGTAAACATCTTAGCCGTATCCAGCGACCGCCGGCCCTGCGTGTCTCATTTGTTAACCCATCAACATAAAAACCACCACAAAGGGAACAGGCAACTTTGTGGTGGTTTGCGTGGTGGTTTGGACCGAGCTACAGTTCCACGCGTGGGTTATCGCGAGTCACAAGCGTCTTAACCAGAACGCTGGCACCCAGATAGCGCTCGAGCAGCTCGGCCAAGCGATCGATGGCGGCCTGGCAGTCCCCCATGCGCTCGGGTTCTACGCACTCAATCGCCAGGAATGCGTCGGCCGAATCATCGGACAGGGCCGTTCGAACGCCGTCGCGCCAGTTCCAGCAGCGGCACACGGCGCCCGCATCGTCGATGTAGGCGAGCTCGCCGGGAAGCGTCGGGTCATCCGCTTCCTCGCCAAGAGGCAAGAACGCATCGCCACCATCAGTGACCGCCAGGCGCAGATCGCCCTCAATCGCATGCAAATCCTCGCCTCCCACGGGCAACGCGTAGGTCAACGACACCGTGTTGTAAATATCCACCGCGGGTGTAATGTGGCCCACCGGTTTGCCTTTGAGCACGCGCTTGAGGAGGTTCTCGATTGAACAGCGCGCGCCCTTTTTTGTCTTGAACAGACGATAGGCCTCGCGCCATGCCTTGGCCGGCGCGTTCTCGCTGATAGTATCGCTGGTCAGATGACGCTCCGCATCGATGTTGGCGCGGTCAAGCAGCGCCGCAATGGCATCTACATCCTCTTGAGGAATCTGAGTAGTGGGCTTCATGCCCTCCACGACCACAACACCGACCGCTGCCTGCGGAAACAGCTCCCAAAATGAATCCTCGGCAATAAAGCTCTTCATACATGCTCCCTTCACGATTCGCGCCCGCACGAGTGCGAAAACAAAAAGCGCCCTTACGACGGCCACCTTCAAAGTCCTACGGTGCCGTCACAAGAGCGCTTACGCTGTCCCCATCCGGAGAAGGGGACGATATGTCAGGCGTATTGTAACCCGAGTCATCCGCGCGAGCAAAACCACCACAAAGGTGCCTGTCCCCTTTATGGTGGTTTTGGGTCTGAGGCGACGCTAGCGGCGAAGCCCCAGCAGCCCGCGGCCGCGATGACGGGCGTCGGCGTGTACTTGAACGTGCGGGCCTGCGGCTTTGACGGACTCGGGCAGGTGCGAGTACTTCTTCTCGAAGTTCTCCTCGAACATCACCGCCAGGTTGTGCGCGGCCTCGTCGAAGCGCGCGGTGCTCTGCCAGTACTGGCGCGGCACCAGGATGCCGTCGGGCACACCGTGGCACGTAGTGGGAATGTCGACATTAAAGATGTCGTCGTGCACGAACTCGCTGTCCTCGATGGTGCCGTCGAGGGCGCGGGCCACCAGGGCGCGCGTGTAGGCAAGCTCGATGCGATGACCCACGCCGTAGCCGCCGCCGATCCAGCCGGTGTTGACCAGGTACACACGCGTGCGGCCGTCGGCAATGCGCTCGCCGAGCATCTTGGCGTAAACCATGGGGTCGAGTGGCATAAACGGCTCGCCGAACAGCGAAGAGAACGTGGGCGTAGGCTCGGTGACGCCGACCTCGGTGCCGGGGATCTTGGCCGTAAAGCCCGTCACAAAGTGATACATGGCGGCATCGGCCGTTAGACGCGAGATGGGCGGCAACACGCCAAAGGCATCGCAGGTCAAAAACAGTACGACGCTCGGAGTGGTGCCCATGCCCTTGGTCCACGCGTTGGGGATATGCTCGACGGGGTAGGCCACGCGCGTATTGTGCGTGATCGAGATGTCGTCGTAGCTGGGCATGCGGTTCTCGTCGAGCACCACGTTTTCGCAGATCGCGCCAAAGCGGACAGCGTTGAAGATTTCGGGCTCGTGGAACGCGTCCAGGCCCTCGCATTTGGCGTAGCAGCCACCCTCGATGTTGAAGATGCCCATGTCGGACCAACCGTGCTCGTCGTCGCCGATCAGCAGGCGCGTGGGGTTGGCCGAAAGCGTGGTCTTGCCGGTGCCGGAGAGGCCAAAGAACACGGCGGTCTCATGCGTGACGGGGTCCATACTGGCCGAGCAATGCATGGGCAGCACGTCGTCCTCGACGGGCAGCAGGTAATTCATGACGCTGAAAATGGACTTTTTGATCTCGCCGGAGTAGCCGGTGCCGGCGACCAGAATCACGCGCTCCTGGAAGTTAATGACCACGGCGGCGCTGGAGTTGAGGCCCTTGATGGCGGGATCGCACTGGTAGCCCGGCGCGGCGAGCACGCAGAAGTCCGGCTCGCCGGTGCGTGCGATTTCACGGGCAAGCGGGCGGGCGAGCATCTGCTTAATAAAGAGCGCCTGGCTGGCACGCTCGCAGGCGACAAGCAGACGACGCGTATGGTTGCGGTCGGCACCGGCCATACCGCGAGTGACGAACACGTCGCGCTCGTTGAGATAGTCGACGATGCCGGCCTTGATGGCCTCGTAGCTCTCGACAGACAGCGGGCGGTTGACCGCGCCCCAGGCGATCTTGTCGTGCACGTCGGGCGTGTCGACGATAAAGCGGTCGTTGGGCGAGCGTCCGGTACGCTCCCCCGTCTCGATCACCAGTGCGCCGTTGGAGGCCATGCGGCCTTCGTTGCGGCGGATGGCGTGCTCGACGAGTTCTGCTGCCGGCAGGTCAACCAGCAGGCGGGGCTGGTTCTCGGCGGGATCTTCGACCAGCGTAATGCCAAAGTTGGACAGAACTTCTGCAGGGGTAACACCTGGCATGGGGCCTCCTTTAAAAACGCGACACGTGGACGCGGCGCGCACTTTACTCACGTAAAGCCCGTTGTACCCGATATGCAAAAACGTTTTTGCGGCAACGGCGAAGCGCCCGCCCAACGGTCAAAAATCGCACGCAAGCGGCCTAGTCATTGGGGACGTTTTTAAACGACTAATCGTTGGGGACACTCTTGAACAGGCAACAACCAAGGAGTGTCCCCGGATGCCGGCACTTAGGGACGTTCCCAAAGTGCCGGCACATAAGGAACGTCCCCAAATGCCGTCTACTGAATGGCGCCGCCGAAATTATCGAACAACCTGTTCAAAAACACGACCGAACACCGTCGCGTCTATACTAGAGTGCAGCAATAGAAAGGACTCCGCTTTGAGCATCACGCCCCTCGATAGCATTCGCCGCGCCATCGCCCGCCGCAATGGCGTCGCCGACCCCACCGTATCGGACGGGGCGCACGGGCAGGGCGGACGCATCGAGAACGGCCTGTTCCCCGCATCGCACACCGCCGAGGAGCTCGCACGAATCCAAGAGCTAAGCCAGCGCAACGCCGGCGGCCCCGACAGCAGCCAGGCCACACGCCGTCGCCGGCGCGAACGCGATCGGGAGCCCGGCCCCGTCCGCCGCATGGTCAACGCTTGGTGGAACCGCCTGCTCGGAGCCGTCTACGGCGGCGGCTTCTCCACACAAGAAGCCGAGTACGAAGATCACGCCACCCGTCGCGACTACCTTTGGAATACCCTGGGCACCGCCGTGTGGGGCATGGCGTTTCCGTTGCTCACCATCGTGTCCACACAGCTCGTGGGCGCCGAGGAGGCTGGCAAATTCTCCATCGCCTTTGTCACCGGCACGCTCATCATGATCGCGTGCAACTACGGCGTGCGCAATTTCCAGGTCTCGGATATCGACGAAAAAACCTCTTTCGCCTCCTACCAGCTCAACCGCTGGCTCTGCGGAGCGCTCGCGCTGGCATGCGGCCTGGTATACAGCAGCGCCCGCGGCTACGATGCGCAGATGGCCACGATCGGCCTGGGCGTCTACCTGTATAAGGTGATCGACGGCGTGGCGGACGTGTACGAGGGCCGCCTGCAGCAGGCCGACAAGCTCTATTTGGCCGGCATGAGCCAAATGCTGCGTTCCGCCGGCGTCATCGCGGTCTTTAGCATGGCGCTGTTCCTTACGCGCAGTATGCCCATCGCGGCCATGGCCATGGGCATCGCCGCGATTGCCTCGCTCGTGCTGGTCACCGCGCCGCTTGCCCTGCTCGAGACCGAAAAATCGCGCCGCGTGAGCCTGCGCGAGGTCGGCCACCTGTTTATCCAGTGCGCCCCGCTCTTTGGTGCGCTGTTCCTGTTCAACCTTATCGAGAGCATGCCCAAGTTCGTGATGGAAGGCACGCTGGCATACAAATATCAGCTGTACTTTAATGCCCTGTTCTTTCCGGCGCAGGCTATTTTGCTGAGCATTGGATTTATCTATAAACCGCAGCTCCTGCGCTTGTCGAGCATTTGGGCTAATCCTCGCAAGCGTCGTCGCTTTGACCTGATTATTGTTGCCGTTATGGCACTGATCGTGGTCATCACCAGCGTGTGCGCCGCATTTATGGCAGGTCCCGGTATTCCCCTCATGAGCTTCATGTACGGCCTCAATTTTGAGCGCTACCGCACGCTGGCACTGCTGATGGTTGTCGCCGGCGGCGTCACCGCGGCCATCGACTTTCTCTACGCCATCATCACGGTGCTGCGCCATGCCGGCGACGTCACCAAAATCTACCTGATCTGCTTCGCCGTAAGCGTAGTGCTGCCGGTGATCCTGATCAACCTGCTGGGTCTGATGGGCGCCGTGGTGAGCTACCTAGCCATCATGGCCCTACTCCTGGTGCTGCTGATTATCGAATACGCCCACATCCGCCAACGCATCGAGCGCGACCGCAACCCGTACGGCGTCTAATTCGAATCAATTTGAAGAAAAGAAACGTCGATGTTTTGGCACCGACAGCGAGCAGTCTCAAAGTGCCCCAGGTTGGCGCGAAAGAGGAGCGACGCGTACTTCCGTACGCGAACGACGGTTTGAGCGACAAGATGGGGTGCTTCGGGGCTGCGCAGCATCAACGTGGCCGCCGTTCGGTAGAACGGCGGAACAAAGTTATTCCCCGGGGCGAATATTCGCGTAGAACTCCGCCCCATCATCGAGCCGCAGGATGCCCACGCGACCGAACTCGGAGCCGGTGGCGGCAGCGCAGTCGATGTCGATGCGATCGGGCACACCGGCGGCATCCTCGCCGCCCAGGCGCACGATCTGCCCGCGGCCCGACTCCTCATCGAGCCCCGCAAGACCACCGACCTCGCAATAACGCCCGAGCGACACCGTTGGCGTGTGACCGCTCACCACGACCGGACCCTTGCCCTCGGCAGAAAGCAGCCCGGTCGGCGCATCCCAATAGCCGTGACGAATCCACAGCAGGTCATCGGCCGACTGCACCGCGAGCATCTGCTGCAGCAGCTCGCGATCGGCACCCACCGCTCCAACGCCATCGGCACAATCGACGCCATGCTCAAGCAAAAACGCGCGCGCCGCCTTCATCTCGATTCCAGCATGTACCAGCAGATACGGGCGCTCCTCGGTCTCGGCCACCGCGTAGAGCGGCAGCGCGGCCATCCATCGCACGAGCTCCTCGTATGCGTCAAATTCCATGTCGTTGAGCTGCTCGCGCGTCGTCCAGCCACCGTTGATATCCCAGGTCTCGGCATCGAGCGGATCCTGGCCAATGATGGCATCGAGCATGATCTGCTCGTGATTGCCCTTGAGCACGCGGGCGTTGGGCAGCGAGCGCACGAGCTTAATAACGCCGACCGGATCGGGCCCGCGATCGATCATGTCGCCCAGCACGTACAGCGTGTCGTCGGACGCCAGCGAAATCTTAGACAGGGCCTCGTCAAGCGCACGCACGTGCCCGTGAGCATCAGATGTCACATAGATCGCCATGGTACGCCTCTCCTTGCATTGCGGCCGAAGCCCGGCGCCGCAACTAAAACTTCAAGTTGAACTTAAACGTTACCCATTGTACTCCGTTGCATTAAAGCTGGAAAGGGTTTCCAAGCAGAGGCAAAGACGGCAGCCGTCTATGACGATATCGCGCACGCCCGCAATCCAACCCCATAAACCCACCATCTTTGGGTACAAATAACCGCAGACAACTGACCGTGCCACGCCAACCACCCAGGAGCGGACACCATCCATGAACCAGATCCTTCTCTTTATCGGCCTCGTTATTATTCTGTGCCTGACCATCAAGCCCGTCGGCAAAAAACTCCCCTTCCCCACCCTGCTCATCTTTATCGCGCTCGGCATGCTGTTGGGCGTCAACGGGCCGGCGCACATCGAATTTAGCGACTACGCGCTCACCGAAACCGTCTGCAGCACGGCGCTGCTGTTCATCATGTTCTACGGCGGCTTTAACACCAATATCGACCGTGCCAAACCCGTTGCCGTGCCCGCGGTATTGCTGAGCACGCTCGGCGTCGTCATCACTGCTGGCATCACCGGCGTGTTCGCCCACTTTGTGCTGGGCTTCGACTGGATCGGCGGCCTGCTGCTGGGATCGGTCGTGGCGTCCACCGACGCGGCCAGCGTCTTTAGCGTGCTGCGCGAGCACAGCCTTTCGCTGAGGGGCGGCACCGACTCGCTGCTCGAGGTCGAATCGGGCTCCAACGACCCCGTCGCCTACATGCTCACCGCCGTGCTCGCCACACTCGCAGCCGGCGGCGACATCAACATTCCCGCACTGCTGGCCAAGCAGATTATCCTGGGCGCGGGCCTGGGCCTTGCCATCGGCTGGGCGGCGGGCCGCCTGATTGAACGAGCGCACGCAACGGCCGAGGGCGCGCAGACCATCTTTTTGTTCGCCGTGGCGATCGTCGCCTACGCATTGCCGAGCTATCTGGGCGGCAACGGCTTTTTGGCCGTGTACCTGGCCGGCATTGTGCTGGGCGCGAGCGACATCACCGGCAAGGTCGAGATGGCGCACTTTTTTGACACCCTCACCGAGATGGCCGAGATGACCATCTTCTTTTTGCTGGGTCTGCTCGTCACGCCCGCGCGCCTGCCGCAGATGCTGCTGCCGGGCCTGGCGCTCATGGCGTTTATGCTCTTTGCGAGCCGCCCCATCGCCGTCGGTCTGCTGCTGGTGCCCTTTAAGACGAACCCTCGCCAGGTTGCACTCGTAAGCTGGGCGGGCTTGCGCGGCGCGGCTTCGGTCGTCTTTAGCCTCTTTGCCGTGGTAGCCGGCGTTCCCGGTGGTCACGACCTGTTTGACCTGGTGTTTGTGATTGCCGTATCGAGCATTGTGGTGCAGGGTTCGCTACTGCCGGCGGTGGCGAAGAAACTCGATATGATCGATGCGGCCGGCGACGTACGCCGCACCTTTAACGACTACCGCGACGAGGACGGCATGTCGTTTGTAAAGCTCAAGGTGAGTGCGGGCCATCCGTTTGTCGGTCGCTCGCTCGCCGATATTGGCAGCGCGACGGACATGCTCGTGGTCCTGGTGCTGCGCGACGGGGCGCATCCGGTACTGCCCAATGGCGACACCGTGATCCAGGAAGGCGATCTGCTGGTGATGGCAGCCCCAACGTTCGAAGAGCGTGCCGAGGTTACGCTGCGCGAGGTCACCGTGACGCCCCACGGTCGCCTGGCCGGTCAGCGCCTGCGCGACGTGCCGCAGGGCAAGCACCCGTTTATCGTGGTGATGCTCAAGCGCGAAGGCCAGACGATCATCCCCGACGGCGACACCCTCATATACGCCGGCGACGAAGCCGTCATCGCCACGCTGGCGTCGTAGTGGCTAGGGGTAGCCGTCCCGAATTGACCATATTTGAGCATAAATCGCCCCGGCTAGGATCTCGTTGCGGACAATTAGCGTCTCTCAAAACTAAGTGAGTAGACTTTTACCGAATCGCCGACCACGTCACCAAAGCACAAGTCTGTGACCTGCGAGTTTGTTAAAGCAAATTTGTCGTGTGCTCAGGATTTCCAATAAAGCCTACTCACTTAGCCAGCAGGCAGTCAAAATAGAACGGTCGCGAGCTCATTAGACTCCATTGCGACGGTTTATCGTTCATCTTCGCGCAGCCGCGGGTGCAGACGCCCCGTCTCAAATTAGCTACCCTAGTCATCGTCGACGGCAAAGTCGCGGAGGTCGAGACCCTCGCGTTCGGCTCGGGCTAGGAGCTCTTGGGGCGACTCGTCCTCGATATCCATCACGTCGAGCATGGCAGCGGGAAAGCCAACGCCTGCCGCACTCCCCGCACGATCGAGCTGACTCTCGCGCAGCTGATCTACATCAACGTCGATCTTCAAGATGAAACCTCCTACCAGACCAGGACCCTACTCACTAGCACCGAGCGCGTCCACGGCAGCAACAAAAGCCGCAACCTGCTTGTCGTCCATCTGCGTGGCCAGGCGCCCCACGGGTTCATCGTAGGCGAACTGCACCTTATCGATAAAGCAATCCCAAGCACGCTCATCTACGCGCACGGCGGCCTCGCAATACTGGCTGAGCTTTTTGAGTCCATACCAAAACGCATTCACATGGCGCGCGGGATCCTCGTCAAACACGCCATCGTAGCAACGTCCGTTAAACTCGCGCATGCGCGCCACGGCAACCTCGAGCGAGTCGCCGCCCTCAGTCGAAGCCTCATCTACCAGCTCGGGAATCGCAACCTCGCGCCGAACAGTATGCCTGGTTGCACCATCGTACTCGCCCACCAGCACGTCCTCATCAAGCCGAGAATCGTAGTCCAAATAGCTCGTGCCACAACAAATGCCGTGCGGGGAGCCCGTGCCAAACGCACAGAACAACCCGCCGTCGGCAACAACACGGCGGTAGGTCACAAACGACTTCTTAACCTGAGCGAGCAACTCGGAAAGCTCCCCGGTATCGCACGCCGTCTCGCACGCAACGCACGCAGACTCGGGCAACGATACCGGCTCCACCGTGCTCCTCGCAATGCGGGCGGCGCGCTCCGCCCGATATGCCTGTGCCGCCAAGCGCGCTCGCTGCGCAGCGCCGCGCACGTTGGTAAGTTCACGCTCCAACGCCACATCACCAGCAACATCACCGGCCACGTCGCCCACAAACCCGTCAGCGCTCTGCGGGCCAGTCGCGCTCAGCTCGGACTCAAACGTCGCTGCGATCATGCCCGCAAGGTCCGTCGCATCGGCGGCACAACGCAACTGCTCCAGCTGCGTACACAGCAGGTCGGCATCCAAAGGAACGGCATCCACAACGCGCACGTCATTCAGGCGCGCCACGGACTGCAGCACCATAGCTCCCGCAGCATCGTACGCTGCACGAACCCTGGCCGCCGTATTGGCCCGTAACTTTACCTCGATAAACGAGAGCGTCTGCTCCAGGCGCGCCAGCAACTCAGCCTTGTCCTCCATGCGCAAAAAGGCAGCATAGCGGCGCTCCATCTGCAGCGGACCCGCAACGCCCGCCTGCTTGCGAGCGCGTGCAAGCGCAGCGCCCTCAACACGGTGAACATACCCGTCAACAGCCCGCACGGCAGAGTCGCGCGCAGCGTGCTCGGCAGCCTCGACGCCCCTAAGTACGCCCAGCAGCTCGCGGGAGCGCGCCTTGCGCACCAACTCTCCGCGATCGTACTGCTCAAGCGACGCCTGGCGCTTGGCCACCGATTCAAAGCCAAACAGCTCGTCGAGCAGCTCACCAACAGAACGCTCGTCCGCCATGGAAAGGCCTCCTCACGCACTACGCACCAACTGTTCGCGGAACGCCCGAGCACCGGACGCCCCGCACGCTCGCACCCCTACAGATCCAGCGCCTTTTTCGCGGCATCGACCGGGTCGCCATCCATGTAGAACACCGGGCTCAGCCCCGAGATAATCTCGGACGAAACGCTCTGCAGACCCGCGATGGCACTCAGCGGCAAAATCACACGCTTGGCGCCGGCGTTTTTGGCCACGCGCATAATGTCCTCGAGCCCACGAATCTCGTCCATGGAGCCCGACATACGTAAGATTCCCGGAATCGCCAGCGCGGGCATCACCGGACGGTTGCACGCCGCAGAGCACAGGCCCACAAACTCGGCGAGCGAAACTTCTTCGGACAGGCCCTTGCTCTGCAGGTCGTTGTAGAACAGCAAATAATCCTTGGAGCCGATGTGCATGCCCGGCGCCACGCGGTTCGCCAGGTTCACAAAGTTGTCGCACGCGGCCTCCAGCGTATCGCGCACCGGCTTGTTAAAGGCCACGCCCTCGTGCTTAAACTTGCACTCGCCGGCAACGGCCTTGTTCTCCAACTTGTACACGGCAACCTCGCCGCCCTGCGACCTGCCCACGCCAAACACGTGACCGGACAGCAGCGGCCCGTCGGGAATCAGCGTATCCTCGGACTGCTCGGGCACGCGCACCACGTGCACGTCCTGCGGATTGTCGGCATCCATATAGCCCAGGTTGACGTCGATAAACTCGACGCCCGCCATAATCTTGAGCTGCTCCTTTACGCGGCGACGGCCCTCGATGGCGTAGTCCAGCAGCCAACGAACGTCGTCCTTGTCCATAGCCTCGTCGGGGAACAGCAGCTTGGCCAGGCCGCTAAAGGACTTGCGCACGGCGATCTCGTCACGCTTGTTAAAGTCGCTGTTAAAGCGGAAGTAGCGGTCGATATGATGCGTAAAGTCCTTGCGACGCATCTCCTTGCAAAACTCCGACAGGCAGTCGGTGATTAAGCCGTAATGCCCGGTCAGCAGGCTCGAGCGCATCTTGGGAATCTCCCAGCCCGGCAGGTAATAGTGGATACGGTCGAAGAAGGCCGAATCGTTGTTAAACTCCGGCGGGAACGGATCAAACAGGTGCGTGGTCTTAAGGACGTTTTGCACGGTGTCGTTGATGTTGCCCTCAAAGACCATGGAGGCGTCGGCGTTAATCTGATCGTGGCCGCGTGCGTAACTGCCACTCGCCATGTAGTCCTTCATGATCTGCACGGCGTTGGTGTCCTTAAACCGCATGCCGGCGACCTCGTCAAACGTCACACAGTCCCAGTGTCCCACCAGGCCCACGCGGTCGGCGCGCATAGAGTTCATACGGCCGAACAGGTTGGCCGTGGTGGTCTGGCCGCCCGAAAGCAAAATGGCGTAGGGCGAGACCTCTTTGTAGATATGGCTCTTACCGGTACCGCGGGGACCCAGCTCGCACAGGTTGTAGTTGCGCTCGATGAGCGGCACCATACGCTCGATAAAGTGCAGGCGCTCTTTCTCAGAAAGCTCGCTGGGCTCATAGCCAGCGGAGCGCAGCAGCATGTTGAGCCACTCGTCGCGCGAGAAATACTGGCGCTCTTCGACCATGGCATCCAGGTCCAGGTTGGGCATCTGAATGGGCGTGAGCGACGCCACGCTAAACGGAGAGTCCTCGGGCCCACGCTTTTTGCGCTTGGCCTTGGAGCGGCGCGGTGCATCATCGCCAAAGACCTCCATGCCAAACTCGTCTTCTTCATCCAAGGGGTGACGATACTCGATGCTCATGATGCACCAAATACCACCCTGCAGAATCTTGGAATAGTCGCGCACGTACTCGGCCGGCATCACAAACGGCTCAATGGTCAGGTTGGCAAACGAGGCCACGTAGATGTCTTTGTACTCGTCGAGCTTGGCCGTGACCTTGTCGATGATGGTAAAACGGCCCAGCTCACGGATCTTGGACTTAATGCGCTCGGACTCGTCGGGACGCACGTAGTTATCAGTGAGGATCCTGCGGATACGATCCAAGCCCTCTGCCACGGCTTCCTCGTCATCGGTCGAGCAGTACATGCCCAGCAGGTACTCCAGCACAAAGGTGGGCACGTTGGCGCCGCGCTTCATAAAGGCCGTCAGGTCCTTGCGCACGATCTTGCCGCCAAAGTGCTCGAGCAGCTTACCGTCCAGCCCGTCCATGTCGTAGCCCTCATCCTCGGGAGCCTCGGCCGCAGCCTGGTCATAGCCATCGGTCGAGGACTCGTCCTCAGCGGGCACAGCAGCCTCGGCGGGCGCCGTGGCCTCCGCCGGCTCCGGGACAGGCGTGGCAGTCTCAGCCTCAGGAAGAGCCACGGCCTCCGGGGCAGGCACGGCCTCCCCTACAGGCACCGCAGCCTGCACCGGCGCATTCACATCAATCGAGGGAACTTCCCACAGATCGTCGTCATGGCTATCAAACATAGGGCACACTCCTAAAAACCAAAGTCAGCAACAGGGGCAAACGAAACAGCGATGGTGTACGTCTCGCGCCAAACAATCTTGCCCGACTGGGCATCGCGGCAAACCAGATAGTACGGGCCCTTGGCTGAGAATCCATCCGCCGCATGCAACGCAAACTTGACATGCACCACGCGCTCCTGTGAGTTAACAGAAGTCCTGTTGGCATGCGCCTTGACCGTATCGCTCACCTCGTTGCCGCTTGCATCGGTAAACACCAGCTCGTACTCGCACGGCAAAACCTTGCCTTGGGCGGGTTCTTCCTGGATCAAGTTGACCGAGAAAAGCGAGTTGGTCACTCGGCGTCCCTCACTAAGTACGCGCAGCGTCGCCGCGCGCGTGTCGACAAAGTCCTTGGAACCCGAGCGTGCACGCCAAAATCCGATAATGGGCACGCAGAGCTCCTGCAGGCTCACGCCGCCGTGCACGTAGTTGTTAGTGCCGCCGGGACGCCTGAAGTGCACGTTCTCGCGCGGGGCAAACCCCTCAAAGCCGGCACCCAAACGTCCCATGTCAACATTAACAAACACCCCGCGTGCCTCGTCGGAAAGCTTGTCCACGGCCTCGTTGGGCACCACCAGATGCCGCTTGCCGTGCATGACGGGAGCATCCAGGACGGGAAGGTCAGGCTTGCCGAGCATCTGGCACTCGTTGAGCTCCAGACGCGTGTAGATAAAGCCATGGTCTGCCGTTATAACAACACGTGCGCCCGGGGCGTCGGTGCACACGCGACGCGCCAACGCAGCAAGTTCCTCCACGGTGTCCGCGCAGGCATCGAAGACGTCATCCTGCGTAGCGGCCTTCTCGCCCGTGGCATCGATCTTATTGTGGAAGAGGTAGACGAGTCTTGAGTCCTTGAGCAGCGCCTTGCGCTCGGTTCCCGCCATGTTGAGGTATGCGTTCGAGCGTAAAGCGCGGGCTGTGGGCTCAACGTGGGCAAGCACGGCCTCGCGCTGCGGAGTCGTCGCAGTGGGCATGCCGTCAGCCAACACAAACGAGCCATCCGCTGCAAGCTCAAGCGCTTGGTGCGGCAGCAGCGCGGGCATGCCCGCCTCGGTAATGGAGGGAAAGACCGCCTGCATGCTAGAGACCTTGACGTTGCCGCCGCGCTCGCGCTCGAGCAGAGCCGCAACGTCGCAGGCCACCTCATAGCGCAGTGCGTCGCTCACGATAACGACCGTCGTCTTGGCAGAGCCCACAAAGGTGGGCAGCACATGCCAGTAGAACTCATCCTGCCGTGCAGGGCCATCGATGTAGCCGCAATCGGCCCACTCCCCTTGCGCAGCGGATGCCCAGCAGGCATTGGCATCGGTCAAAAACCAGTTGCTGTAGAGATTCTCCGCCCAGTCCACCACAGCTCGGGCAGGCTCCTCGAGCGCATCGCACTCGACGGAACGCGCCCGCAGATACGCGGTGCACATATGGCGATAGGCAGCGTCCATGGCATACCAGTCGGACGTGTAGGCATCCCACACCTGCTGGGGTTGCGCCAGATGGAACCCGCCCGCGTGCGTCTGCCTAAAAGAGCACATATCGGCCACGGCGGCAAGCAGGTCAAAGTAGCTCTCGACACGACGGTACCAGCTTAGGTCGCAACGGCGCGCCGCAAAGGCGCGTGCGTCCTCAACACGGTCCGCACCCTGGGCAAACGAGCAGAACAGCTGCGAGAGCACAGCCTCATTGACGCACGGGAACACGTCAAGCGAGGCCAGCACATCGATTGGCAGGGTCTCGAACCGTGCAAAGAGCCCACGGGCATCCTCGACCAAACGGCAAATCTCAAATAGGTCCTCGCTCGATGCTTGGGCATCGGCGGCCTGATCCCACGTACGCACCGCTTCAAGGCAATAGGGGCCGTAGGCGGGAGCCGCATAGTTTTTGAGTCCCTTGAGCGCTCCCTCGGGAAGCGCGGTAGATGCCGCCGTGATGAGCACATGGGACGCCAGCTCAAGCAGCGCATCACGCTCATACAGCGGCCCCTCAAACCCATAGCAGCGCAGCAAAAAGGCAGAGAGGACATCGCGCACGCAGTACTTGTCCACCAACTCGGCCAGCGCCTCGGGGCCCTCGTGCAGCAGCGTGGTCATGCAGCCGCGCAGTACAAACGCGGGTCGCGCGTCGCCAAGCTCTTTACCACCAAAAATCACCGTAAGGATACCGAGTTCGATATCGGATGCGCCCGAGGCATGCGGAACGCACGCGGCAAACTTAGCACAGCGGGTCTTGGCATCAAAGAACGCCTTGTGCTCGCGCAGACTCTCGCGCACGGCGTCGATATTCTCGATACCCAACTGATCGGCCAAAAGCGAAAGATAGTCAGCCTGGAACCGATCGGCATACAGCTCAACATCGGCAAGCCAATCGCCCTCAATCCTGCCGCGCGGGCAACGGCGATACAGCAAGATATCGTTCGCAAGGTCATCGCGGTTGATGAGCTTCTTTGCGGCAAACATGCGGCCCTCGCAGGCCTCAACAAACCGCACCGGGCGCTCAAAGTCACCGTGAGCGGGCATAACGCCGCCATCGGCCCCCGCGCCGTCGAAACCCACGGCAGCCAATCGCTCAAACTCAGGGGCAAACTCGCCGTCCGCATCGTGCCAAACCACCACACGACGCGGCACGCATGAGGGCAACGGCTGCAAAAACCGCAGCTTGAGCTGTTCTTCTACATCGATCTTGGGCATGAATATCCTTACCGTATTTGCAGTTACTTAATCTTTGCCAGCACATCCTGAAACTTGGCGTAGTTGACCTTGACGCCGTCATCCAGGTCGATCTTGATCATCTGGTCTGCCAAGTGGTGCAGTTTCTCTTCATAGACAATGGTCTCTTTGAGCTGGTCGTTGAGCTTTTTGACGCGCTTATCCAAACGCACGCGCTCGCCGCGCTCGGCACTGGCAAGGGCATCGTTGGCATAGCCGATCTGGGCACGGTAGCGCTCCTGCTGCTCATGCACATAGTCGGTGCGGATGCGAGCCAACAGGTCGGGCTGATAGCGATGCATGTAAACAAGGCACTTGAAGCCATTCTTCTTGCCACTGTCGAACAGCCAGTAGATGGGGCGCTTCTTATAGGTCTGACAGTGGTCCTTAAAGAAATCCTTTAGGAAATAGGCACGAATCACCTCGCGCGAGGTACCCTTGCCGCCGAGTGCCTCGGCAATAAAGGCCAGGTTCTGCTCAAGCGTCTCCTCGCCGTACACGGTGCGCACAAAGTCGATAAAGTAGCGCACGATGTCATCGTCAAAGTACTCGTCATCGGTAATGGGCAGCGCGTTGTCGCTATCGGGCATAAAGGTCACGTGCGCGGGATCGGGCATCTTAGCCAGATAGTCGTCGACCGTGGCGCCCTGATCGGCCAGGACCAGCCCGTCCACATCCAGCGAATAGCGGCCAAACATGCAGCCCACGGCATAGCTTATGAGCGAGGTGATCTCGTCGCGCTTGGTGCGCACGTACTTGTTGCCCTTATAGCTCTCGGGAATCTCATCGGCGGTATCGAAGATGCGCGCCACCGAAATGTACTTATCCTCGATCTCGATGGGCGCTTCGCCTTCCATGTTGTAGATCTTGGCAAAGATTCGGTTGAGCTCTTCCTCGTTAGCGCGAAGCTGCTCAAAGCGAGCATTAACCTCGGCCTTACGAGCCTCGTATTTATCTTGAAGTAATGTGGCCATGGTGGGCCGTCCTTTCGATATTGTTGAGATGCCGGCAACGAAGAAATAAAGCGTGAATCAAATCAGGGCCATCACACAACCAAGCCCGCACTCCACGCCCAGCGCGATGAGCAAAACCGAATATCCCGTATGAAGATAACTTTGTGAATCACGGCCCCGAATGCGACACATAGTTATTAGTCGTCTTTCTATTGATTACGCGGCTTACAAGGACATTGCTCCATGCACGATTCAGGGAATATGAACTCGTAGCCGGGTTCGAAGAAAGCCGCCCTAAATTTCGTGCAGGCATCGTAAACGTCGTCCACAACTTTCTTCCCGTTTAAAGCAAGTTCTTTAAAGTCATTATCAAAATGCTCTTCATAGTGCTCAAGGGACAGCAAGTTATGCATTAGTTTGTTACGTAATTTGACCCACAACCTCACTTCAGCGAATAACTCAGCTGAAAAAGAGCTGCGAACACGAGACACATCTGCGTTATATAGTCTTTCAACACACTTGATCTTGGTCCCGATTGCCAATTGGTTGCTTCCCTTACGGCATTTGCCGCCATTAACGCAATATTTGCAGTTCCGCTTATATTTGTCTAACACTCGAAAGAAACGATTCTCGAGACACGAATAGATTAGCCAAGCGGCTTCGAAGTAGAGCCCTCCCTTAATCGATTCATCAATCTTATTTAGGAAAAAATCATGCATCGTTGCCATATCGCAGCGAACGTCAATAGACTCATTTTGCTTCATTTGGTCCATCCTCTACTAAGAGTTTGGAAAGAACGACGGGCATCAATCTCCTGGCGTAATCATCAGCTATCTTCTCAAAAGGAATATTCCTATACGATCTCGCAAATATCTCCTGGCTATTACGTGGGTCTTGTCCCGAAGCAATTGCATTGATCAACTTGTCCTTAGAGAACTCAAGAAGTGACTCGCGCTGTGCAACATGGCCTTGAAACTCCGTTGCGGAAGAGCTGACAAAATAGTCATGATGGCCTATCTCGTGTAGCGTTGAATACACACAATATAAGAAACAGTCAGGCAATAAAATGCCGTTGAACTTCCGCGCGGAGGTTTTCGCACTCATAAGAACCAACTCATATGCTGCCCGAGACGCTATCTGCGCTTTCTCCTTTTCTTCAATTTCAAGCAAAGAAACAGGAGCGATGATTACGACATCTTCATCCGAGTCGTATTCAAAGAAAGTGGCGTTGTTTAACGAGATACGAATTCTAACATCAGAATCTAAAACGCGTTTAATTTTATTGGCAAGCTGAAATGCCGTCTGGTTAAGATCGATACACATACAGGTCTCCTAAACAAGGGGATTGTGACCAAAATCCCATGAGGTTTCGAAGGAGTTGTAATCTGCTTCCGACGCATCAAAGCAACGATGCGCCAGATCTTCGACGATGGAATAGTCTGAAGCAGAGGGTCGAATAACAGGCATGTTATTCACAGTGCCTGCCCCAAAATTCAACGTAGGGTTCAAAAAGCTAAAGGCTGAAGCAGCTACAGAAGAGTTCAGCAGGGCAGAAAGGTAGGAAACTCCAAGCTCCTTAGTTGAGAAAAGGCCATTAGCGCCGGAATCAAAAATAAAACCCTGGCGATATAGACGGCAGTTAAATAGCCCCGAAGTTACGCCCGTCCAAGTAAGTCCAGGCTTAAAGTAAAAGCGCTCGTTGCTTATCTTCCATCCAAGATCATCGCCCAATTCTGGGTATACAGCCTTAGTGTTAGCCTTAATCTCTTCACCATTATTAAACCAGTTAACAACGTAGTCATTGTTTCCGTACCATCTGCGAAAATTGCCTCCTTTATTGTAAGGAACCCATCGAGCACCACTATTGATTTGCTCCTCAGCAGAGCAACATCCGATAACCATGTCGCTCAGACCGACTTCATGCCACAATCTCAAAAATCTTGCATTGTCGCCCGTACGCATGCCTATTCCAGCAAAAGCTTCATCGCGAATGGAATGTCCCCCAAACGCTTCGAGCATAGCGTCGCTGGCCCAGTAGGCTATGGGGGTGCTGGGGATCTGCTTGAAGGCGTCGGCGTTGCGGCGGTAGAACCAGCCGCAGGTGGGGTTTTGGATGGCCTCCTTCAAAGCCGCATCCTTCTCACCGATTTTTTGATTCAACTTAAAATAAGCACCCTTATAACCAGGAATATGATTCGACTGAATGACCCATCCGGTATTGGCGTCAAACACGTCAGGGTGGGCATTCGAGCCGCGAGTATCAATGAGGGCAATTAGGGTGTGTTTATCTACAAGGGTGTTGCGCATACGCTCGAAAGACGAGAGATACATACACGTATCAGAGGTAACCAGAGATACCGTACCCTTAGCGCTCGCAAAATCAATAATTCGCTCGATAAAGCACGTGCAGAGATCGCTCTTCGTGTCGGGGTAGTTCTTCTTGACCCACTTACTCATAAAGGGGTTGAAGCTGCTGCTACCCATGTACGGGGGATTTGCCACGGTGCAAGTGAAGCGACGTGATAGCTTCTCGCAGATTGCGACCGCGCTCTCAAGCTTGTCCTTGGTCGCGGCGGCAAAAAGGTCGCCCGCGCAGTCGGCCGCAGCCGCTTTGAGCTTCTCGATCTCGGCATCTGTCGGATTGAGCAGCGAACCGATCTCGCCCAAATGACTCAGCTCCTCGGCGAGCTTCTTGTTACCCGGCAGCTCGTCCTCCCCTAGCGGGATGCTCGAGAGCACGGTAACGTCGGCGCGAACGCCACGCCTAAAGAAGCGACGGTCGTGCTCGCGGGCGCACATGGCAAGCGCCAGCTCCGCGATCTGTGCCGCGCGGGAATCGATTTCCATACCTGCAAGGTTTTTAGTAAGAATGAGCTCGGGAATCTCGCGCTCACGATAGCCGCGCTCCTCGTACATGGCAAAGAGCAGCTCAAACGCATAAACCAGGATATGGCCCGAGCCGCACGCTGGGTCGCAGAGCGAAATCTCCTCGGGACTCGAGATGCGGATGAAGTCCTCGTGCTCAGCATCGGGCTCGATGTAATACTCCATGCGCTCGCGTAACGAACTCCCCGGATTGTTGAGCATCCACAGACGGCCGAGCGAGTTCTCGACCATATAGCGTACGATCCACTCGGGGGTGAAGAGCTGCGTGGCGGGCGCGATGTCCGCCGCCGCTGCCTTGCGCTTGGACTTGAAGAACTCGTCTTTAACGTCGGCATTGTAGTGCTGATACATCCAGCCCAGAACGGTCACGCCCTCGCGCCAGTCCTCGTCAGCGAGGACGGCATTGAGTTTGCCCACCACGCCGTCAGCCATCATGAGGCCCTGGGGCAACAGCAGCTCCATGGCTCCGCCCACGCGTTCAAAGACGCCCGGCAGGCAATCGGCAAGCTCCTCGCACTGAGCAACAAACAGGTAGCGCCACAACGGTTCATCCAAGCCCGCCATTTTGAGCTCGGCTATGCGATCGGTATCGGCCGTCGTTATCTCCACATCCAGTGCGTTCTCCACGGCCTCGCTGCCATGGCTGCCGTCCGCACGACTCAGCATGCGCATACGGCTGGGAAGCCATCCGCGTGCATCCATGAAGCGAATGGCCACGATGCGGTTGAACCAGGTGTAGGCCGCACGGTCTCGCAGCGCCTCGTGACCCACCTCTGCCTGCATACGCAGCAGTTCGTCGCGTTGCTCAATCTCAGCCGGACTTAGGGGCAGGCCGTTGACGGTCTCGGACCCAACGGGCGCGGGTGCAGGTTCGGTGATGCCGTAGCGCACCATCTGCGCCTCCACGCCTTTGATGAGCTCCGTACGGGCCCAGGTGCAGAAGCTCTTAAGAGCAGAATCGTTCATGGTTGATGAGCCTTTCTAAACGCCATAAGCCACCGGTGCGCGCTTTGGCACCGGTGGCTCCGCGGGTTAGTTGATACGGATCTCGTCGTTTGCAGCGAGCGCCTGCATAAGGCGGGAGCGTAAGTCGTCCACGTAGCGCTCCACGTCCTCTGCGGACAAGAGACGACTCGGCTTGGCCAGATCGGCGCGGCGCACAGCCTTGATCTTGCGCTGGGGCTTGGGCGCGGGCACGGGAGCAGACGATGCGGCACCCTTGTTGGAGACCTTCTTGACCACCTCACCCGTACTCATGACCTCGGTGGTGCGGCGCTCGTTGTCCATACGCACGCGGGCCTCATCCACAGCGTCGTACATCTCGTTGGCCGCCGCACTGAGCCAGTCGCCCCAGTTAGTTGCAACAACGCTCAGTTCGTTGAGACTTTGAGCGCTGTGGGCACGGTTTTTGAACGACTCGTATTTGGTGCCGGCGCTCGCTATGGCATCCTTGGCCTGGTTGACAAAGCCCTTTTGACTCTCGGCCTGCGCCCGCAGGTCTTGCAGGTCGCTCTCGATGCGACACAAAAACTCATTGCGGCGGATACCCAGCAGCTTTTTCATGTCGTCCTCGACGGGATCCATAAGCGGCTGCAGGTCTTTAATACGGCCGTAGGGCTTGGGATCTTTGAGGATCTCACGCACCTTTGCCACGTTCTCCACCGCGCTGGGAATGTCATCGGAGGCATACTCGATACCCTCGGTGCGGTTCAAGAAATCCCTGGCGTGGTCAAACGCTGTTCGTTGATTGGACTCGACGAACTCAACCACCTTGTCAAAGTCTTCCTTAGCATCGAGCAAGCGCTCCTCATGCTTGGTGAACGTGGTCAAGAACGCCTCGGCCTCGTTCTGGTCCTTAAGGACGTCGGCCACCTCCGAGCGCATCTTCTCGCACTCGTCCTCACCGGGATACGGGTAGGCCGGCTTGATGCCCGTGTAGTAGTCGCGTGCTATGGCGAGGCACGCCTCGCGCAAGCCCTCAAGGCGCTCTTTGAGCTCGGCCACGAGCTTATCCTCGTTGGAGGGCACGGTCTTGAGATCAAACAGGTCACACATGAGTTCGCCCGCGGCGCGTAGCAACCGGTCGCTCATGCGCATGCGCAAGCGCACCTGGGCCTTATCGGCATCCTTGCGCAGGAGCGCCACCATGCGGCTGTCGTTAGCTTGAACCGTCTGACCGCCAAACAGCACCTGCGCGCGCTGCTCCACCACAAGCTGCGCCACCACATTTGCGATGTCGACCTCGCGCCAGCCAAAGGGCCTTTGCTGGTACTGGCGCTGGATATCGCCCATAGCGGTATCCAGGTGGCGCTGGTGCTGCACTTTGAGGTAGTCCTCGACCTCCTTGAGCGCACGCGTGTTACCCGCGTCCATGCCAGCGAGCCCCACTTGAACGTTGCCCGCCAGAGTGGAGCGAATATCGGAATCGCTCGTGACCGGCGCACCGATATAGTCGGCCTTATCAAAGACCACATCGCACAGCTGCGCCAGCACTTGCTCAAAAACCTGAACGGGTTTGGCCGCGCGGACCTCAACCATGCGGCCGTTGACCGCGCAACGTGCATGGAGCACGGCCTCGCTCAAAAGGGTATCGGCCTCTTTCTCGTTATAGGCCGCCTCGCGCATCTTGGACTCGACGATCTGGCGCGTACTCGGCTGAAGCTCCTGGAGATTTCGCGTCTTAGCGTACTTGCGGATCTTGGCGGCGTTGACGAGTGGAGCCCAATAATCCACCTCGTCGCTCAAGGCCACGATGGCCTTATCCACGGATTTCAATGCCAACTCGGCATCGTCCGAACGGCCCAGATCGCTGGCCATGGTCACCACGGAAAGTGCCATGCCGCCCATGTTGGATCCATGAATCGAGCCATCCACGTAGCGGTCAAAGGGGAAGTCGTTGGCCCCGCGGTTGAGTTTGCGCGCAGTGTAGATGCTTTCGAACAGGCGCTTCTTGATGTATTCAATCACCTTCGCGTTGTCGATCGGGGTGCGTGCGATCTCCTGCGCTATCTCCTGCTCCTCGTCGGTGAGGAAGCTATAGGTATCGCCCTGGCGTGCCACGTAGTTCTCGCGCTCCAAGCGGGCGAGAGATTCCTTGACGCGGTCCTTAAGGGCGCGCTTGTCCACGTCCAGGCTATCAATCATAAGGATGGAGATGTTCTCGACCGTGGCCTTGACGTAGCCGATGTAGCGGATCAAGTACAGGAGCTTAAGCACCCGGACATCGTAGCTCTCAAGACCCTCTGCGTTTTCAGCCGCGCGCTCCGCACAGACGACGACTTGAATGATGCCGTGCTCCAAATCCTTGGAGATTGTGTCGAAGAAGCGCCAGAACGGCACGAGTGCACCAGTCTGGTCATGCTGGATGGCCTGAGCGCTCTCCTGAAACGCGCTCAGCATGGAGCGCTCGCCCGTGGACATGTGCTTGGCCTTAACACCATGCTTGCGTACCTCGGTCATCACGTCGGGCAGGAGCTTAAACTGGTAGCCCACAAACGGGTAGCTGGCCACAAAATCCTTGGAGTTGGCGTAGCCGGCAAGGTCGGAGCGCGAGCCGCCCTCAAAGGTAAAGTTGTTTTTGAGGACGGCGGCGTCTTGCTCGTAGACCTGTGCAAGCATATCGGCCGCCGGCGCGGTCTTCTCGAGCACACGGCGTTGGATGACCTCGTCCACGCTGGAGCTGGAGAGCGAAAGGCGGGTATTGAAACGGCCCTGGATCTTTGAAAAGTCGTTGCCCACGGGCAGGCTCAGGTTGTCGATGGCCTCCTGGCTCGTAACCATTACCCACACGCGGCCACCGCAGGCGGCACCCAGCTCCTCGACGATGGTCTGAAGGCTCAGCATAAGGCTTGGGTCCTGGTCGTTTGTAATAAACTGACCCACCTCGTCGACCATAAAGAGCAAACGGAAGTTGCCACCGTGGGCCGCTGCCTGAGCGTCCACGTAATCCTTGACCTTTTTGGCAAAGACATCGGGGGCCAAAACCTCGTCCTCAGAACCCTCGAGCCAGTTCCATGCGGCCTTTTCGCTCATGCCGAGCACGCTCTGCAGCACCTCGACGACGTCGTCCTCAAAGTAGCTGTAGGTGTCGCGGGCCTGGAGCCAGGACTCGCCGTTGACGCGCTCAAAGGCCTCGCGGAACTCCTGGGTCTTGCCCAGGCAATCGATGTAGTCCTCGAGCTTTGCAAGCTTGAGGTCCTCGCCGTAGAAGCCGCGCGCCTCGTAGAACATGCGCTCAAAGCCGCGAAGCAGCGCCGTGGGAGCCGTATCGCCCTGCTTCCACTGACCCGCCTTGCTATCGATGTTAAAGAGGATGGCCTGCGTGGGCACCGAGCAGGCGCGCTCCATGGCAGCCGCGACCATGGGGTCGACGATCTTGCCGTCAAAGTAGCGGATGGCGCTCTTGCCGCCGATCTGGCGATTCTCGAGCAGGTAGCTCAGCATCTTGAGGAAGTGCGATTTACCGGAACCGAAGAAACCACTGATCCACACGCCGATCTTGTCGGTGCGCGCATCGATGGCATCGCCGTAGGCCTTGAAGAACGTGGCAAAGTGCCTCTGCAACTCGCGCGTCACCACGTACTCGTCAAGCTCCTGGCGGATGGACCCATCTTTTGAATCCTGGACCTTGACCACGCCGTTGATGGAGCGGTTGATGTCTTTTGCAAAGAGGTCGCGAATGATCGTGTTGTCCATGGGTGCTCCTTTGGGTTTGGGAATGTTATGGCAAAGGGTTGTTACCGGCGGCAGGGACTTGCCTGCGGGGAGCCGTGCTTACGAGATATCGATGGCGCGGTAGTAGTTGTCGGCCGGCAGACGGTTAAAGAGCTGGAAAGAAGAGCCGTTGAAACTGCCCGGATAGGCGGCGACCACAGGCACCTCATCAAAATCCGCAAGCATGCAATGGAGAAGCGTGTGCATGCGAAAGAATGGGAAGACCTCGCCCGCGCCGGTGAGGAGAACGACGTCTCCAGGCGCGTGCGGCTCGGTCTGCTCAAGGATGTACGCGGCGACTTTCTCGGGCGAGGCGAACTTGGCCACGTCCTTGAGCACGCGCTGGGTACCGCGGCGCTCCTCTTGGCGTGGGATGGCCTTAAGGACACGGCGCTTTTCGAGAATTGCCAGCACGGCGTCGTAGAGGTTCACGACCTTGAGCGTGCACGGAAGCTTGTCGGCCTCGGCATCGCGTGAAAGGGCGTCAAATAATGCACGCGCTTCAAACTCCAGCGCAGGGTCATAGCAAAAGGTGTGGAAGCCGATCTCATTGCCTATGCCCTTGTTGGCCAAAAAGTCCTCGCTGCACAGGCACTCGCGCAGAAGCTGCGCGCGTCGCTCAAATTCCTGATGGGCGTGCTCGGAGCGGACATGCGCCGCCACGACGCTCTTACGGGAATGGATGCCAATATTGGTGGTGAGATCGGTCGCCGGGGTGATAGCAGGTTCGGCGGCGTTGTTGACGGGGGCCACGCTACATCACCGCCCTGCCGGTAAGGGCCGCGATAAGCGACTGCTCGCCCAGCTGGACCAAGGCTCGCTCGACATCGGAATCGAGGAAGAGTGGTGACAGGCGCTCAGACTCCGGCCCCTGACCCTCGCCGATAAGGGCGGCATGGCGGAGCGTCTGGCGGAGCGAGCCCTTAATGCGCTTGACCGTGGCCTCGGTCCAGCGGGCCGCGTCCGGATACTCCGTGGTAAAGCGCGTCATAAAGGCGTTGAGGTCAACCGCCGTGAAGGCATAATCAAAGTTTTGCAGGCGCTCCCCTACCTCGACGAGCACGAGCTCGCGCACGATGTCGTAGCGGCAGATCATGCTGTAGAAGATGGCCTGGTCCGCCTGCGTGGGGGTGCCAGATGCCATGAGGCTGGTTAGGGATGACGCAGCCTCGACGGCGGTTTTGGGGTCGATGCCGCGCGCGGCGCATGCGGCGTCCGTGGGCACCATGGCGTCGAGGCGGCGAAGGCACACGGTTGCGCGGTTGGCGACCATGCGCTCCGTGGGATATTGAAAGAGGTTCTCGCTCTTTACGCGTACAATGACCTGCTCGTCGCTTGCGCCCTGCATACGAAGGGCAGCGACGATGCGCATCTCATGCGGGAGGAATTGCTCGCGGGTGAGCACCCCCCCCCCGAACGCTTTTTGTGGTTATATCCACAGTACACGCTCCAAGGGTGTCAAAGGCTGTCACAAGTGCGCCGCAACCCGGCAGGCAGGTGCGGCGCACATGACAATAATCATACCTGTTGGTAAAAAAGTTACCACGCCCAGAGTGTCAAATGTTGAGCAACAAAATTAAATCCGGTCAACGGTCATTTTCGCAGCTCAGAAGCTTTGACGAGATCGCCCCAAATCACACTTGCCAGACAACCGCGCTTACGAATGCAGGCACGCACACGCCCAACGCCATCCTCCGCTATATTCAATATAGAGTTATACATATGCTTCTATGTAAGGAGTTTCGTATGCCTGTCGTAAAGTCTATTTCTGATCAGACGCGCGCACTAACTACCATTCAGGAACGCGAAGATCACATTCAACGTGCCATCGCTCGTGGCTATGACGACCTCACCAACGGTCGAGTGCGCCCCTGGAAACAAGCGAAGGCCGAGGCGGATCGGATACGAGCCTCGAGATAATCCCTCCCCCATGTAACCATCCTGTAAATCATAGCGGCGCACTCGAGTTTTACCGTGATGCGGTCGCGCCCGGCGCTCCACTGTGCTAAAGTATCCCGAACGTTCAAACGACTCCGAGGGGGACCTAGAAGATGGCACGTGTGCACAACTTCTCAGCAGGCCCGGCCGCACTGCCCACCAGCGTGCTTGCCGAGATCGCCGACGAGATGATGGACTACCGCGGTTGCGGCATGTCCGTGCTCGAAATGAGTCATCGATCTAGTATGTACCAGCAGATTATCGACGACGCCGAGGCAACCCTGCGCCGCCTGCTGAGTATCCCCGACAACTACCGTGTCCTGTTTTTGCAGGGCGGCGCCACGCTGCAGTTTGCGGGCATCCCCATGAACCTCATGCGCCGCGGCCGCGCCGGCTACGTCGTCACCGGCAACTTTGCCAACAAGGCGTACAAGGAGGCCGCCAAATATGGCGAGGCCGTGCTGCTCGCGAGCTCCGAGGACACCAATTTCGACCGCATTCCCACCATGGCCGACGTCAACGCGCGCATTGCCGCCGAGGCCGCGGGCGACGGGCTCGACTACGTCTACATCTGCCAGAACAACACTATCTTTGGCACCATGTACCACGAGCTGCCCAACTGCGGCGATGTGCCGCTGGTCGCCGATGTCTCGAGCTGCTTCCTGTCGCAGCCGCTCGACGTTGAGCGCTACGGGCTCATTTACGCCGGCGCACAGAAAAACGCCGGCGCTGCGGGCGTGACCGTGGTCATCGTGCGCGACGACCTTATCGCAGATGGCCCCGCCTTTGCGCAGACGCCGCAGTACCTGGACCTTAAGACCCAGGCCGCCAAGGGCTCCATGCTCAACACGCCCAACACCTTTGGCATCTACGTATGCGGTAAGGTGTTCCACTGGGTCGAGGAGACCGGCGGACTTGCCGCCATGGCCGAGCGCAACTGGGCCAAGGCCAACCTGCTCTACGACCTGCTCGAGCACAGCGAGCTGTTCCACGGCACCGCTCAGGCCGACAGCCGTTCCATCGCCAACGTCACCTTCCGCACCGGTGACGTCGAGCTCGATGCGGCCTTTGTTGCAGGCGCCGCCGAGCACCAGATTCAAAACGTCAAGGGCCATCGCCTGGTAGGCGGCATGCGCGCCAGCGTCTACAACGCCGTGACAATGGAAGACGTACAGGCACTGGCCACGTACATGAAGGACTTCGAAGCACAGCATAGTTTGAGCCCGCGATCTAACTAGCCCGCAACGCGCGGGCCGACCAGCCACTTCAAACCACTTGTTTTAAACAAACCTGCTAAGGAGTTTTCCATGCGCAAGATCAAGACCATCGACGACATCACCAAAGACGGCAAAGTCGAGTTTGGCGAGGGCTACGAATTTGTGAGCACCGCCGAGGAGGCCGACGCCATCCTGATGCGCTCGACCGACCTGCACGGCTACGAGCTGCCCGAGGGCATTCGCGCCATCGCCCGCTGTGGCGCCGGCGTCAACAACATCCCCGTCGAGGAGTACGCCAAGAAGGGCGTCGTCGTCTTTAACTCGCCCGGCGCCAACAGCAACGCCGTCAAGGAGCTCGTCCTGGGCATGCTGGTGCTTTCGAGCCGTGGCGTGGTGCAGTCGATGAACTGGGTGCGCGACAACGCCGACGACCCCGCGATTCAGGTCGATGCCGAGAAGGCCAAGAAGGCCTTTGTGGGCCGCGAGCTCAAGGGCAAGCGCATCGGCGTCATCGGCCTGGGCAACGTGGGCTCCAAGGTCGCCAACGCCTGCGTCGATTTGGGCATGGACGCCTACGGCTACGATCCGTTCATTTCCGTTGAGCACGCGTGGGTGCTGAGCCGCGAGGTGCAGCGCGTGGGCACACTCGAGGATCTGTGCCGCGGCTGCGACTACCTCACCGTGCACGTGCCCAGCAAGGCAGACACCATCGGCATGATCAGCACCGAGCAGATTAACCTGCTGGCACCCAACGCCGTCCTCATCAACTACGCGCGCGAAACCATCATTGACGAGGACGCCGTCGACGCTGCCCTGCGCGAGGGCAAGCTGAGCTGGTTTAGCTGCGACTTTGCCACGCCCAAGACCGTCAAGATGCCCAACACGTTTGTCACCACGCACTCGGGCGCCGGCACTGGCGAGGCCGAGGCCAACTGCGCCGATATGGCCATTAGCGAGCTCAAGGATTACCTGGAGAACGGCAACATCGCGCACAGCGTCAACTACCCCGCCTGCAGCATGGGCAAGGCGCGCGCCGCAAGCCGCATCGCCTGCCTGCACGCCAACGTGCCCAACATGATTGGCCAGATCACGGCAATCCTTGCTAAGGACAACGCCAACGTGCAGCGCATGACCAACGAGTCCGCCGGCGAGAACGCCTACACCATGTTCGACACCGACGAGCACCTGGACAGCAGCACCATCGAGGCGCTCAAGCAGATTCCGTCGATGTATCGCGTGCGCGTGATTAAGTAGCGCCGGCGCCAAACCTGCCAGACAGACCACGAAGCCCATTCGCCCCCCGTTTTCACGAAACGGGGGGCGATTTTGTTGCTCCGGATGACTTTAAAATGATACCCAGAACAAGTTTTTTCAGATAATCGATAGTGAGGCTCCAGTCGCTAAGCACACCCGCTTTGATAAACAGCTTTATCAGGGACTTTAGTAGGTAAAAATCGGTCTCTATGTGCCGAATGTAAGTTGACTGTCCATTTTCCGAAACAACTTATTCTAGGTAGCATTTTTAAGGCCCGTCCAAGGCAAAATATAAGTATTTTGCGACCAAAACTCTAGTCCGCGCGACCATTTTCCGCCCGCGCGGCTACATTCCCGCCCAATCGATAAAAATCTCCTCACGAAGCCGCCGTTCGAGCTCCTGCTGCCGCGGCGTCTTGTCTTTCAGCGGCACATCGAGATAGGACATGATGAGCTCCATCACCACGCGGAAGGCATCGGAATCGGCCAGCTGACCATAGGTCATCAGAACGACGGGATATCCCATGGCTTGCAAAGCCGTCGTTCGATCGGAGTCCGAGATCTTGGATTCTATGGATCCGTGTATGGCTTTACCTTGGCATTCAACCAGGCACTCTCGGCTGCCGTCCTTATTTGCCAGCAGAATATCGGCATAGCGCCTATCAAGCCCCGAAATCAGGCGGGCACTGCGCGTCAAGCGAATCTCGACGTTATTGGTAAGGCGCAGCCCTTCGCCGCCGCGCAACCTCGTAAGGCCAAACAGCATCGAAGCCTGGACCTCGAGCGGCGATGCCGCCACCCCCGTAATGCATTTCGCGGCACGCGTGAACGATTTAGCGCCGCGGAGCCCCGGGATCTTATCGACGTACTCGGTAAGCTCAGAGAGCTCGATCAAGGGAGGTCGTTTCCACAAGTCCGTTGGATTCCCCGAGACATCCTTTACGTTTTCCCAGCCCGACCGTGCGTCACCCCACCGGCCCCCGTATGCCTGCTCAAGTGCCGACTTTACCTGAGGTGCAATCTTGCACACGGCAAAGGTGCCGCACATCTCATACATGCACATGATTAGACGCTCGTTTGAGACCGAGGAAGCCAGGGTCAGCAGGGTAAAGAGTGGGGACGCAACATCGAGGCCAAACTCCGTCTGCCGCACGGAATCAAACGGCCTCTCCCCGTTCCAAACATGCCTGACAATGCGATCGCCCTTACGTCCGCAGCTGCCCTGCGCCAACACGTGTAACGGGGTGCCCAGGAAATGCGTGACGAGCGGATGCTCACATAGGTGCTCCCTGCGCGGATCGTCCGCAGAATCGGGCAGGTCCGGCATTATTGCCAAGACCTGTGGAGGTATCCGGTGATACCGAAAGGCAGATATGTCGCACAGCATGTCGTCCATGAAGGGTACGTACCCGCTGCGTCGCTTGTGAACCCGCTCGGACGGCAAACGCGCTGGCTCGGCCTGCGAACGGTAAATACTGCCACGCCCACGTCGCGGATCTCTCAGGAGGCTTACAATCGGTTTGGAAAGCAAACTGATTGTGAGGTTGCATATGGTTGATGAGGACTTTGCCTGGCGGCTTACGCAAGGACTCGTGCGGATCGACAGCTCAGACCCGGGCGCGTATGAGGATGAAATTGAGCGCTTCATTAAGAGGCTCATTGAGCAGCAGCTGGCACAACTTGATAGTTCTGCGCTCGATGCCGTGCAGATTGAGGAGCTCGAAGTGCTGCCCGGGCGCCGCAACCTTAAAGTCACCGTGCCGGGCCAAAGCGACGAGCCGCGGCTGGTCTATATCTGCCACATGGATACCGTCACCTTGGGCGATGGCTGGGACGCAGACATCGCACCGCTTGGGGCGGTTGTGCGCGACGATAAACTCTATGGCCGCGGTGCCTGCGATATGAAGGGTGGCCTGGCCTGCGCCATTGCCGCACTGGTCCATACGCTCGAGCGCGTGGCGGCGGATGGCGCGCTGCCACGCCGCGGCTTTTCGCTCATCTGCTCGGTCGACGAGGAAGACTTTATGCGCGGCTCCGAGGCGGCCATCAATGCCGGCTGGGTCGGCTCGCGCGAATGGGTGCTGGACACCGAGCCCACCGACGGGCAGATCCAGGTGGCGCACAAGGGGCGTACGTGGTTCGAGATTGAAATGGCTGGCGTGACGGCGCATGCAAGCCAGCCTTGGAAGGGCGCCGACGCCGTCGCCGCCATAGCCGAGGTCGCGTGCTCGCTTCGTCGCACGTTTGCGACGCTACCTTTACATGAGGAGCTGGGGCCATCGACCATCACGTTTGGACAGATCGAGGGTGGCTACCGTCCCTATGTCGTGCCCGACCACGCTAAGGTCTGGGTCGATATGCGCCTGACCCCGCCGACTGATACGGCCGCCGCGACGCGCATGGTAGAGCAGGCCATCGCCGTCGCCGAAGCCGCCGTTCCCGGTTGCCATGGCAGCTACACCGTGACGGGCGACCGCCCCGCCATCGAGCGCGACCCGAACTCTCCCCTTCTAGCAGCGCTCAAGCGTGCCGCCGATGACGTGACGGACGCGGACACGACCGTCGGCTTCTTTACCGGCTACACCGACACCGCCGTCATTGCCGGCAAGACAGGCAACCGCAATTGTATGAGCTACGGCCCCGGCTCGTTGGCGCTCGCACACAAGCCCGACGAGTATGTGCCCCATGCCGATATCGTTCGCTGCCAAAACGTGCTCATCGTGCTTGCCGATAACACGCTCTGGGACGCAAGCGGCCAAGTTGGGGCATAATAAGCCGCGAACAAACCGACTCGCGCGTTAGGACCGCCCATGAAAGCACTTCCGTTTCCCTGCATCCGCCCGGCTCAGGACCGTGTGCTCGAGGCGCTGCCTGCGATGGGCGGTATCCTGAGCGGCAACGACGCCCTGCGCGGCGCCATTGCTGACGGCCTAATGCTCAAGGACCCGGGTGCGGCGTATTACGTGTACGAATGCTCGGGCGAGCCGGGACGTGCGACGGGCGTCGTGGCGATTTGCCCGGTTAACGTGCTGACGGGCGGCGACGAGACTGCCGCCGAGAGCATCGACGCACTCGCCACCGCGCGCGCGATCGCCGAGCTCAAGGTGCAACCGCGCCCCGTGTCGCTCGCCTACGAGGCGTCGCCCGTCATGGATATCATTTTGAGCGCTGCCAAAGAGGGCGCATCGCTCTACGCCGTCACCGATCCCGCGGGCGTCACACATCGCGTGTGGGAGGTCAAGCGCGAGGACGCCGTTGCCGCCATCCGTGCCATGCTCGATCAGGCGCCCGACCCGGTGTTCGCCGGTGACTCCGCCTATGTCGCCGCACTGGCTGGGGCATCGCAGATTCTGGCCGACGAGGCCCGCGCTGCCGGCGCCTACTCTGGCAAAGAGCCGTTCAACTTTGCTGTAGCCGTGCTGTTCCCCGCCGCGCAGGTCAGCGGCAGCGCGCCGCAGGTTCCGACGGGTCTGCTCACTCACCAGGTCTCACGGTTCTAGCGAACTCAAACGCTAAGCTGGAAAACCCAGCATCCAAACAAACAAGGGGCGGGGATGCAATGCCCGTGCATGCATCCCCGCCCCTTTCGCATCAAACAATTTCGCCGGCAAACCGCGCCGCAACGCCAGCGCTACCCGCGCTGCGGGCCTACTGCCGCTACAAGCGGTTCAAGCCCCAGCTCGCACGCGTAATCCTCCTGCGTAAAGACTTCGACCAACTCAAACGTGTCGGATTCGTCGCCAAACGCAAAGTGCAGCACCGAGCAGTTGCCCGGCACGCGATCGCGCTCGTCGGCCGCCGCACCCTTCACGTGATCCATAAACTCCTTGATAGCCGAGCCATGGCTTACCGCGAGCACACACGTATGGTCCGGACGCTGCATGAGTTCGGTCAGCGTCGTCACCATGCGCTCGCGCACCTGGATCTGGCCCTCGCCGCCAAATTGACGATAGAAATCGCGCCACGGGCGCTCGGGCATAAGCATCACGCGCTCGGCCTCAAAGTCGCCAAAGAACCACTCACGCAGGCCGTCCAGGCGCTCGTACGCCAAGCCCGGCCACAAGTTGGCGATAGTCTGCTCGGTGCGATGAAGCGTGGAGGTGTAGGCATGATCGGGCTCAATGCCGCGCGCACGTAAAAACATGCCGGCGCGCGCCGCCTGGTCGCAACCCAACTGCGTAAGCGGCGAGTCACTCCACCCCTGAATGATACGCTTAAGGTTGAATATCGTCTGTCCATGACGGACCAGATACAGATCTTTATTCATAGGGGTCCTTTCGTTCGTTACCAACCCAAGAGCGAAAACGCCCCGTCGCAATAGCCAAAATGAAGCACGGCACCGTTGTCGGGTAGCTCTCCCCCGCCAGTCACATACTCAAGAAACTCCTGGCAGGCTGAGCCGTGGGAAACCGCCAGCACGCAGTTGTGCTGCGGCCGGGCCATAATACGGGACAGCGCCGCGACCATGCGCGACTGAAGCTGCACTTCCGACTCGCCGCCAAAGGCCACCGGATAATCGCCCCAGGGCTGCGGCGGCATCTCGCGATTTGATGTGCCCTCCAGCGAGCCAAAATGCCACTCACGCAGGTCATCGACCAGCTCAATGGAACGGCCCTCGCCAACGATAAGCTCGGCCGTATGCCGCGCCCGGCCCAACGGCGAGGAATACACATGATCAAAGGCCACGCCACGCGCCGCAAACGCCGTACGCGCCGTCAGCGCCTGCTCGCGCCCGCGCGCCGTAAGCGGCGAATCGTGCCAGCCCTGCAAAATGCTCTGCACATTGAGCTCAGTCTGCCCATGCCGCACCAAATACAGATCTGCCACACGCTCTCCCCTCGTACCACCACAAAGGGGACAGGCACCTTTGTGGTGGTTTACCGTCTGATCACGCCGCGGTGACGCTCAGCTACACCAGCACGTCGGCGAGCGGGCGCTTGGGTACGTGGTGCACCTGCGCATCGTCACGCCAGTAATTAATTGAGCCGTCGGGGTTGGAATCGATCGCATCGATCATCTGCGTCTCGGCCGGCACGCCAAAAGCCATGATCAGCTTGAGCTCATACTTGTCGTTATCGAGCCCCATAGCATCGATCGCGTGGGGCGTAAAGGCCTTGAACATGCAGGCTGCCACCTCGGGCGTGGCGCTGCGAGCGGCGAGCATCATCGTCTGCGCGGCAATGCCCGTGTCGACCTCGGTGATGGGCGCGGCGGGCTTACCCGGAACAGCGCGCTCGGCAAGAATCGCGATGTAGCCGGTCGGACGCTCGCCCTCGGCAGGACCCGACCAATCCTTAAGCGCGCCGGCCCATGCAAGCTCATCAAATACACGCGCGCAATCCTCGGCACCGCTCACCACATGAAAACGCAGACGCTGAGCATTGGCGCCGCAGGGAGCCAGGTGCGCCAGTTCCGCCAGCTCGAGCAAAAACTCGCGCGGCACGCGCATGGACTCGTCAAAACGGCGGCACGTACGGGCGCGGCGGACCAGCGCGTCAAACGTGTCCAGGCCAAGCTTTTCGCAACCCTGCTTTGCCATCGACTCGGCGCTTACCGGCGCCGCGGGAACAGCTTCGTTCATAAGACCCCCAATAAAAGCCAATTGTTCTTAAGAAAATCTAACCTAAAACGTAGGCAATTACACACAGCGGCGCAATGTTCCACACCTGTTGAATATTCCGCATCCAAACGGGAACAAAGGTAACAATTCGGGAAGATGAGGCTCCCATTCGCCCTTCCCGCCCCACGCGACGGCGCCCTTGGGCGATACTGGTTGCAAGAGCTACGGCTTACGCCGCACGGAAAGGAGACATCATGGGCATCTTTAAGAACGATGACAAGCAATCGAGCGCGTTTGGATTTGACGAGAAAAGCATGGCAGGCAAGGCCGTCAAGGCCGTGCGCTGGATTTACGCCATCACGGGCGTCTTGGCGCTCGTCGCCGGCATCGCACTGCTGTTTGCGCCCGCCAAATCCCTCGTCTTCCTGACGACCGTCTTGGGCATCTACTTTGTGATCACGGCCGCGATCAGGCTGTTTACCGCTGTTTTCGAGCCGCTGCTGCCCACCGGCTGGCGCGTTACGAGCATCATCTCCAACCTGCTCATCATTCTGGGCGGCGTCATAATCCTGCGCAACCAGGCCTTCTCGACCGCGACGCTCACCACGCTCGTGGTGGTCGTCGCCGGCTTTGGCTGGATCGTCGAGGGCGTCATGTCGATTCTGGAATCCGAGCTTTCCGCCAACCGCGCCCTCGCCATCCTGAGCGGCGCGCTCTCCATCATCGCGGGCATGTTCGTGTTTATCTATCCGCTGTGGTCGGCCAAGATGCTCGTCATCTTTAGCGGTGCCGCGCTGCTGGTGTTTGGCGTGACGCTCATTGTTCGCGCCATTCAGTTTGGCAAACTGGTGCGCTAGATGCCACGAACGCTCTTTATTGATGCAGACGCCTGCCCGGTCACGCGCGAGTCGATTGACTGCGCGCGGCGGGCGGGCGTCGCCGTTGTTATCGCCGGCAACAGCACGCAAAACCTGGAACGGCACATTCGCCGCGACGACCCGCGCGATGCCGAGCACGCGCGACGCGGCTTTTGGGTCACGACGCTCGACGTGAGCGTGGGCGCCGACAGCGCCGACTTTGCCATTGTCGAACGCCTGCAGGCGGGCGACGTGGTCGTGACGCAGGACATTGGCTTGGCGAGCATGGTGCTCGGGCGCGATGCCGCCGCTATCGGTGTGCGCGGGCGCGTCTACGACAAAGCAACCATCGACATGCAGCTGTTTATTCGCCACGAGGAAAAGAAGGTACGCCGCGCCGGCGGACGCACTCGCGGTCCGGCAGCATTTACCAGCGAAGACCGCGCCCGCTTTAAACGCAACCTCACCGAGCTGCTGCGCTAACCAAGGTAGATTTTTGGGCTTAGAGACCAAAGGCGGAGAGAACGAGTCCCCAGCCGGCGCCGATGACGTACATCATGACCAGAAACAGGGCGTTTTCGCGAGCGCTGCGGTTGGTGCGGAACAGCACCAGGTAGCCCACGCCAGCGGAAATGAGCGTGCCGGCGAGCATCGGGGCCAGCTGCAGCGCGCCTTCCAGGTACAGCTGCGTAATGACTACGCTCGCTGAGCAGTTGGGGATCAGGCCGACAAGCGCCGAGCCCAGGACGGCGAGCGTCTCATTGCCGCGCAGGAACTGCTCGATTGCGGACTCGCCAAAGGCCTCGAGGACGGCGACCAGAATCAACGTCACCAGGAAAATAAATGCCGATACCTGCACGGTATGCGAGATGGCGCTGCGGATAATCGACAGGACAGGAGCGCCTTCGTGGGAGTGGGAGTGACCGTGGTCATGATGGTGTTCATGCTCGCCCTCATGTTCGTGATCGTGGCCATGTCCGTGTTCGTGCTCGTCCTCGTCTTCATCACAACCGCAATGGTCACGCTCGCACAACTCGTGGATATGGTCGGCGCTCACGCCCGCCTCGGCAACCTCGTCGATGATGTCACCGCCAGTGTGGTCGTCGTGCGCACAGTTCACATGAGCCGGATTGGCAGCAGTCCCCAACACGGTACGGCGAATCGCCGCATGCGCGCGGGCATTACGACGAAGGCCGCGGATAGCCGCATCCACGATAAAGCCCGTGACCAGAGCGATCAGCGCCTTCGAGGCGAGCAGCATCGCCATGGTCTGCACGGGAACTTGCTCGGCGAGCAACAGCGGCAGCATCTCGTCTGAGGTCGAGAGGAACACCGCAACCAGCGTGCCCAGCGTCACGACGCGACCGGCGTACAGCGTGGCCGCCATGGCCGAAAAGCCGCACTGCGGCACCATGCCCAGCAACGAGCCAACCACGGGGCCGGCGGCGCCCGCGCGCTTGATAGCGCCGTTGACGCGGTCGCCCGCCACATGCTCCAGCGTCTCGAGGGCAAGATACGTCACCAACAAAAACGGCACCAGGGACAGCGTGTCCTTGCCGGCGTCGAGCAGAATATCAATCAGTAAATCCATGACGGATGGAACCTTTCGTGTCTTTCGGCAACATTGTAAAAGTCCTAGCGGTCAACTAGGGTATTGTAGTTGTCCCGGGCGTTGTGCCAATAGTTGCCCATGGTAAACTATCATCTCGCCACAACTCAGTAACCCCGAGCCGCGCGACGCGGCCCGTCCAAGGAGCAGCCTATGAACGTTTCGCAAGCACTCGAATACGAGCGCCAGCCGTTTATCCCCATGTTTATCTATGGCGATCACGGCGCCATGGAGTCCGAGCGCCAGAAGGGCGAGGAGGCCCTCAAGGCGCTCGAAACCGAGTACTTTACCGCCGAGGGCGACCCCGGTTTCGACTTTGCCACCGTGCGCGACCTGGCCGACCGCAACCGCGACCTGTGCGACCAGATCGGCGAGGCGCGCCTGCGCAACGTGACGCCCGCGACGCTTTCGCGCGGCCTGTCCGATGCCGACACCTGCGCCGCCATCGGCAAGATGCAAAAGCGCACCGCCGCGTCGGTCATGCGCGAGATCCGCGGCGACCGCGACGCGCTCGGCGTGGCCTACGCCCGTAAGCCCATCCAGGGCACCGTGCTCGGTATCGACATCGAGACCACCGGCCGTGCACCCGAACGCGGTTATATCATCAACGTCGGCTGGGAGATCATGGAACTCACCAGCGACGCCGTCCCGCACGATGCCGAGGCGCACTACTGTGGCCTGCCCGACATCTACCGCGGCGAGGATGTGCCGCTATCGAACATCCATCACATTACTTGGGACGACATCGACGGCAAAAAGCCGTTCCGCGAGAACAAGGAACTGCAGAAGCAGCTGCTCAAGCTTATGAAGAAGTATCCCTATATGGCGCATAACGCCGCGTTCGAGGACAGCTGGTTCAAAATTCACCTGGACGGTTACGCCGAGGCGCGCCGTGCCGGCAAGATTATCGTCATCGATTCGCGCCAGATCTGCCGCAGCCTGGATGCCGACGTCCGCTCGCTCCCCCGCGAGTCCGCCCCCGCCGCGCTCGAGAACTGGGCGCGCCGCCGCGGAACCCTCGCCGCCGACGCCAACGAGCAGCATCTGGGTCTGGACGACACCGACCTCATGCTCCGCACGGTACAGGCCGAGTTCAACCTCAAGAACCTGTTTGCGAAATAACCGATCCATCTGCGGGAGCGCCTGCCAGGCACAGCGCAATCCTCTGGGCGCACCGGCACGCAGTAAACTAGGGCGCAGCCTTATGGCTGCACCCTAGTTTTCATCAAAACAAGCAAATACGCGTGCTTCACACAGTCGACAGGTTGACCCACCTACATTTTTCGAGTTGTTCGGCCAGCTGAACCACTAGTCAAGGCCCCTTGAACCGCAATCGAGCGCTGTAGTCGCCTTTATTTCGCAACCAAGCCCCATAAATCTACCTGAATCAATTCGAATAGGACATTGTAAACACACCATTCGTATAGGATAAGGCCGAATAACTCAAATTATGTTGGTGAGGCTTCTGGGCGTTCGGTAAAAACGCCCAGAAGCTACGAACCCGCAAATAAAGTTCACCAAAAAAGGCGCAGCTGGCAGAAACCTCCCCAGCCGAAGCTGCCCCCCCTCAATACGACAGCTCAAAAACCCACCGTTCGCAGAAGATAAGCCGCGTCCCTATACCGTTGCCCGAAGTTTCGGGCACATGTGGCGTCCGCTATGCCATCATGCGCGTATGGGAATCGTTCTGTCACATACTACAGCACGCGCTGTATACCAAACAGCCAACTCGCTCGCAAGCTACGCGACCGATCCCATACCTATGGAAAAGATCAGGGTGTCTGCGCCGACCACATCCGACCTGGAAGCGGCACGAGCATGGCTCAAAAGAAAGAATGTCGATTCTGAACGCATCCATGTGCTGACGTTTTCCAATAATGCCAAAAGGCACCGCAAGGGCTGCATCTGCCACTGCACGCGCTATACGTTTGATGCAGAAAGCTACCTAGAACTCGAGCCGAACGTCTACATCGTCGATATCAAGCTGTGCGCGTTAGAAGCAACAGCCGACCTCAACCTTTCGGAGCTCGTTGAGTATTACTTTGAAATCTGCGGCTCCTACGCGCTTGAAACGTCCAACGAAACTCAATATCGCGAGCGCCCAGCCCTAACCAGCGTTGAAGAGCTCAGAGCCTTCTTTTCAGAGGCGTCGGGGTATCGTGGATCTAATAAAGCCCTTAAGGCACTTTCTTATGTACGCGAAGGCTGTCGCTCCCCACTCGAAACGGCGTTTGTCATGATGCTGACGATGCCCAAGTCAATGGGTGGCTTAGCCATACGCGCTATCAAAACGGATTATCCGATCCCAGTCCCCAAAAGATACGCCGCCCTAACGCGACGGACGGTTTTCTACCTCGACGCGCTGCTCGAGAATTCGATGACCGATATCGAATACAACGGCTTTTACCACGACGAGCCCGAGCAGCAATCAATTGACGAGGAACGCCGCAACACGCTGCGAAACATGGGATATGCCGTTATCACAGTTACTCGTCATTCGTTTTTCAAGCAGTCCGCTTTTGGACGGGTCATGGAAGCGATTCGCATTCGCGAGAAGATCTGGCCTGGTCGACTCCCGGATAACTTCACCATCCTGCAAGAAACTCTTCGTCAATTTGTCTTGCGGCGCTACTTCGAATACGGTCGCCGCGTCCTGGAGGCTCTCAAAGAAGAAGAGTCCGCCAAGCGCGAAATTGCAAGCCAATATCCGCAAGCTGATGACCCGAGCATCAACGATGTGCCCGAACCCGACGACATGCAACACGTCGGGGCCCTTGCTGAAGAAATCAATGGGCCTTGGGAATGCGACATGTCCGCAAAAATCGATGAAAACCGCACGGAAGACGACACGATTATTGATCTAATTGAGAATTCGCTCTTCTAAAGGCGGTCTCTGCGGATGTCCACCTACATTTTTCGACTTATTCGGCCACCTATGTGCCCGATTGGCCGCAGCAATGCTCAATATAACTTTAGATAAAACTGATTCTGCAGGAACTCCCGTAGAGAAAGAACTGATTCTCACGATATTTAACAAGATTAAGTACAAATATGAACAGTTCTAATGCTTCTCGAGGCGGCTTTCTTAGCATGCTGGCCGAACATCTCGAAATATGTTGGCGAGCATTGCATCGATGCATCCCAACCCACAGAAAATCGCAGAGGCGGCAAGCAGTCATCGAAATTATCGCAAATTGTATTGACATATGAACATGCGCTCATATAATCGGAAGTAAGTTATATGAGCGCATGTTCATATGAAAGGATATTGCAATGAGCATCCGCGTTGATGAAACGAAACCCGACATCGAGGCCACCGAGCCCGCGATCCCCACCACCTGCTCGCCCGAGGACCTTCCCGACGAGGAGCTTCTCTACGACCTCGCCGACCTGTTCAAGGTCTTCAGCGACACCACGCGCATCAAGATCCTCTACGCCCTCATGGGTCGCGAGCTCTGCGTGGCAGACATCGCCGAAGCGACCGAAACCTCGCAGTCGGCAGTATCGCACCAGCTGCGCACGCTTAAGCAGTCGCACCTGGTCAAGTTCCGGCGCGACGGGCGCAATATCCTCTACTCGCTTGCCGACGATCACGTCTATACCATGCTCAACCAAGGCATGAGCCACATCTGCGAATAGCGACCAACCACGGTACCAGCGCGGCCTGCACCCAAGCCGCAAAAACGGGAAAGGAACCCAACATGAAAAAGCAGTTTAAACTCGACGAGATCGACTGCGCCAACTGCGCGCGCGAGCTTCAGGACGAGCTGGCCAAGCTCGAGGGCGTCAAGTCCGTTTCGGTCAACTTTATGACCCAGAAGCTGACGCTCGAGGCCGACGACGCCAAGTTCGACGAGGTCCTGGACCGCGTCGTTGAGTTCACCGCCGACGCCGAGCCGGACTGCGAGATCATTCTCTAACCCGCGCATACGTTGACCTGCGAGGCCGCGCTTGCCGCGGCCTTTGCTCGCGAAATTATATGAGCGAGTGTTCATAAACTCAAATGAGAGGCTTGAATCATGACAGCCGCCGATCCCAAAAAGAAAAAGAAGAAGCGCAAGAAGAAAGAGTCCCTTGAGCATAAGCGCAACCGCATCCTGGTAGCACTGGGCATTTTTGCCGTTGTTTATGCCCTCGACGAGCTCGGCGCCCTCACTATCGCATTTGGGGAGCCCGGCAACATCTACGCCAGCTTTGTGCTGTTCCTCGTGCCGTTTTTGATTGCCGGCTACGACGTACTGCAAAAGGCATTCAATAACATCCGCCGCGGCAAGGCCTTCGACGAGAGCTTCCTCATGGCCGTCGCGACCATCGGCGCGTTTGCCATGGTGCTCTTCCCCGACACCGACCCGCACATGGCCGAAGGCGCCGCTGTCATGCTGTTCTACCAGGTCGGCGAGTTGTTCCAGGCATACGCCGTGGGCAAGAGCCGCAAGTCGATCAGTGCCATGATGGACATCGCGCCCGACTACGCTAACGTCGAGCAAGCCGACGGCACACTCGAACAGGTCTTTCCCGATGACATCGCCGTCGGCACCGTGATCGTGGTCAAGCCCGGCGAGCGCGTGCCTATCGACGGCGTCATCGTCGAGGGCGAAACCCAGCTCGACACCGCCGCACTCACGGGCGAGTCGGTCCCCCGCCCGGCCAAGACCGGCGACGATATCATCAGCGGTTGCATCAACATGACGGGCCTCATCCACGTGCGCACCACCAAGCCCTTTGGCGAGTCAACCGTCGCGCGTGTTCTGGAGCTCGTGGAGAATGCCAGCGAAAAGAAGGCGCGCACCGAGAACTTCATCACGCGCTTTGCCCGCGTCTACACCCCCGCCGTCACTGGCGCTGCCGCGGTGCTCGCGCTTGGCGGCGGCCTGGTGACTGGCGCTTGGTCCGATTGGATCCTGCGCGGCCTGACCTTCCTGGTCGTCAGCTGCCCGTGCGCCCTCGTGATCAGCGTACCGTTGAGTTTCTTTGGCGGCATCGGCGGCGCGTCCAAGCTGGGCGTTCTCATCAAGGGCTCCAACTACCTCGAGACGCTCGCCGACGTGGACACCATCGTCTTCGACAAAACGGGCACCCTCACCAACGGCACGTTCTCAGTCGTCGCGGTGCACCCCGAGGCTGGCTATACCGAGCAGTCGCTGCTCGAAGTCGCAGCCCTTGCTGAGTCGTTCTCCGATCACCCCATCGCGCAGTCCGTGCGCGACGCCTACCAGGGCGAGGTCGACCCCAAGCGCGTGAGCGACTCCGCCAACGACGCGGGCCACGGCGTGACGGCAACCATCGACGGCAAGCACGTCGTCGTTGGCAACGCCAAGATGCTCGCCGCGGCCGGCGTTGAAGCACCGGACTGTGAGGTTGTCGGCACGATCCTCCACGTGCTCGTTGACGGCGTGTACGCCGGCCACATCGTGATTGCAGACACCGTTAAGGCCGATGCGGAGCAAACGATTCGCGACCTGCATGCCGCCGGTATCAACCGCACCGTCATGCTCACGGGCGACCGCGAGGAGGTTGCAGCGTCTGTGGCCAAGCAACTCGGTCTCGACGAGTTCCACGCGCAGCTCCTGCCGGGCGACAAGGTCGAGCGCGTTGAGGCGCTACTCGCGGCCGAAAGTGGCAAGGGCAAGCTCGCCTTTGTCGGCGACGGTATCAACGACGCTCCTGTGCTTACGCGCGCCGATGTGGGCATTGCCATGGGCGCCATGGGCTCCGACGCCGCGATCGAGGCCGCCGACGTGGTGCTGATGGACGACAAGCCGTCCAACATTTCCCGCGCGATCCGCGTGGCGCGCAAGACCATGTCGATTGTTTGGCAGAACATAATCTTTGCGCTGGGCATTAAGCTGCTGATCCTTGTGCTGGCAGCGCTGGGTATCGCCAATATGTGGCTTGCCGTCTTTGGCGACGTAGGCGTGGCGATCATCGCTATCCTGAACGCCATGCGCGCGATGGGTGTCAAGAACCTGTAGCGCCTGCGGTAACGTTGCTGGCGGTTCTTGGGCATCGATTGGTGGCGGGGTTCCTTGTCTGAGTTGGACTTGGTTGGCGGGGCTACTGGTCCCGGTCGCTGTCCCGTCCCAGCATCGCCCTCAGCTTCTCAAAGCTTTCCTCGCTCAGGCAGTGCTCCATGTGGCAGCCCTCTTGCGACGCGACCTCAGCCGAAACACCCGCATCCTCCAGCAGCCCCACGAAAAAGCAGTGACGCTCCCACATTTGGCGAGCGACCTCCAGACCACGCTCCGTCAGATGAACGTCGCGCTTGCCCATTTCGACATAGCCGTTGCTTTCCAGCGTCGCCATGGCCTTGGAAACGCTCGCCTTGGTCACGCCCAGGTATTCGGCGACGTCGATTGAGCGCACCGTGCCTTGGCGCTGCGACAGAACGTAGATCGATTCGAGATAGTCTTCTCCGGATTCACGTAGGGCCATGGGCCGCCTTTCGCGATGATTGCTAGTTAGCCTTTGGATACTTTCCTTGGCTTACTTTACCGCAAAAGTTGACCATGTCTTACTGCATTGACCAAAAAGTTAGCCGCGTTTCACAAAACGTGCGGGACGAAAACAAAATGGGAACGCCCCGCAAGGAGTGTCCCCAGCTGCCGGCAGATAAGGAGCGTCCCCAAGTGCCGGGTCGCAGCTACACGAGGCCAAAGTGCTTCGCGGCGTTGTAGATGCCGTCGTCATCCACGGCGGTCGTTACGTAGGTCGCTGCGGCCTTCACGGTCGCCTGCGCGTTGCCCATTGCCACACTTGTGCCCACGGCCGAGAACATCGACAGGTCGTTCTCGCCGTCGCCAAAGGCAATCGCCTCGCTCGCGTCGACACCCAGGCGTTCCAGCGTCGCCGCGACACCCAGGTCCTTACCGCCGTTGGCAGGGATAATGTCGCAGAACAAATCGCACCAGCGCGTAGTGAGAGAATGCGACACCGCGTCGGTCACGATATGTTCGTCGGCGGGGTCCACAAAGGCGCAAAACTGGTAGACCGGCGCATCGAAGGCATGCTCAAACGGTTCCTCGTGGTAGACGATTCCCGCGTTGCTGCCGGCCGTCACCACGCGCTCGGACAGACGGTTCACAAACGAGTTCTCGCCCTGCATACACAGCGAGTCATAGCGCCCCTGCGCCACCTGGTCCACGATTACCGCAACGTCGTCCGGATCAATCGGACAGCTGCGGTAAACCCCCTCGGCATCAAAGCAGTGCTGGCCCGAGAGCGTAATGTACGCATCCCAACCCAGGTCGAACAGCCAATCGGGCATCTGGTAGGTCGGGCGACCCGTAGCAATCACGCATGCGATCCCCTGCTCGTGAAAGCTGTCGAGCACCTGCTGCGCCGACGCCGGAATCCGATGGGTCTTAAAGCTCAGCAGCGTGCCGTCGATATCGAAAAACGCGGCCTTGATCATCCTCGCCTACTCCTCGCCCTCGAGCTTCTCGCTCGCCTCGAGCCACGCCATCTCCAACTCGTCCATGGCAGCGTGGGCCTCGTCGATCTTTGCCTGCTGCTCGCCCAGCGCCGTGTAGTTGGTGGGGTCGACCTGAGCCATCGCGACCTCGGCCTCCTCCACGCGGGCGCGCTGCGTCTCCATTTTGCGCTCGAGCGAGCTCACCTCACGACGGAGCTTTTGGCGCTCGGCATTGGAAAGGCCGTTGGGCTGACCGCTCGACTTGGGCTTTTCGGCCGCAGCTGCCGCGGCACCGGTGTCGAACGTACCGGTCTTGGCGCTTGGTGCACCCACGGGCTCGCCCTCGGCGGTGGCGTTGCACAGGCGCAGGTACTGGTCGACGCCGCCGGGCATATGCGTCAGGTGGCCGTCGAGCAGCGCCCACTGCTGGTCGGTCACGCGCTCCATCAAAAAGCGGTCGTGCGTCACCAGAATCAGCGTGCCGGGCCAGCCGTCCAGCAAGTCCTCGACAATCGCCAGCATGTCGGTATCCAGGTCGTTGCCGGGCTCGTCCAGGATGAGCACGTTGGGCTCGTCCAGGATCGTCAGCAGCAGCGACAGACGACGGCGCTGGCCGCCCGAAAGATCGCCGATGCGGCTCCAGAGCTGCTGCGTCGTAAAGCCCAGACGCTCGCAGAGCTTCTCGGGTGAAGTCTCCTTGCCGTCAATGACGTAGTACTTCTTATAGTGGCTGAGCACCTCGCGGATCGTGTCGCCCATGTAGGGCTCGAGCTCCTCGAGCTGCTGCGACAGCACGCCAAAGCGCACCGTCTGGCCGATCTTCACGCGGCCGCGCAGGGGCGCGATCTTGCCCTGGATCACGTCGAGCAGCGTCGACTTGCCGGCGCCGTTCTCGCCCAAAAGACCATAGCGGTCGCCCGCGCCGATGAGCCAGGTCACATCGGTGAGCACCTGTTTGGACGTGCCATCGGCATCCGCATAGCCGGCGTCCACGTCGACCACATCGATAACCTGCTTGCCCAGGCGGCTCACGGCCAGGCGCTTGAGCTCCAGCTCGTCACGCACGGGCGGCACGTCGGCGATCAGCTCGCGAGCGGCATCCACGCGAAACTTGGGCTTGGTGGAACGGGCCTGGGCACCGCGGCTCAGCCACGCGAGCTCCTTGCGCGCCATGTTGCGGCGGCGCTCCTCGGTGACGGCGGCCATGCGGTCGCGCTCCACGCGCTGCAGGATGTATGCCGAGTAGCCGCCCTCGAAGGGATCGACCTGGCCGTCGTGGACCTCCCACATGCTGGTGCAGACCTCGTCCAAGAACCAGCGATCGTGCGTGACCACGAGCATGGCGCCCTGACCGCGCTGCCAGCGGGCCTTTAAGTGACGCGCAAGCCAGTTGATGGTACGCATGTCCAGGTGGTTGGTGGGCTCGTCGAGCATGAGCACGTCGTAGTCGCCGATCAGCAGGCGCGCGAGGTCCACGCGACGGCGCTGGCCGCCCGAAAGCTCGCCCACTGTGCCTTCCCAGGGCACATCGCTGATGAGGCCGGCCAGAATCTGGCGCGTACGCGGACTCGACGCCCACTCATACTCGGGCGCGTCGCCCACGACGGCATGATGCACGGTGTCGGTATCGACCAGGTTGTCCTTTTGGCCGAGCAGACCGATCGTCGTGCCGCGGCGGTGCGTCACGCGTCCGTCATCGGGCTCCAGCGTGCCGGCGAGCACGCTCAGCAGCGTCGACTTGCCGTCGCCGTTTTTGCCGACAATACCAATACGGTCGCCCTCGTCCACGCCGAGCGTCACGCTATCGAAAATATGCTTGGTGGGAAACTCTAGGCTGACGGAATCGCATCCCAAAAGAATCGCCATATGCCCTGCTCCTTCGTAGAAATTCAACGTTGTCCATGATAGCAGCGAGCCCCACCCCAAACCACCACGAAGGCGCCTGTCGCCTTTGCGGTGGTCGTTTCGGTCGCAGAGCAAAAAGGCGGGCCATCTCGCAAAAGAGATGACCCACCTCTCCAATCAGTCCCGCGGCAACCGTGGCCGCCGCGGGCCTCAAGCATGTCCCGGACTAGGAGAACATGCCGGTGAGGTAATCATTCAGCCGCTTATCCTTGGGCCGTTGGAAAATCTCGTCGGTCTCGTCGTACTCGACCATATCGCCCATGTAGAAGAACGCCGTGCGGTTGGACACGCGCGACGCCTGCTCCATGTTGTGCGTCACGATGACGATGGCACGGTCGGCAACGATCGACGACATCAGGTCCTCGATCGCCAACGTCGAGATGGGGTCGAGCGCCGAGCAGGGCTCGTCGAACAGGATCACGTCGGGGTTGAGCGCCAGCGTGCGCGCAATGCACAGACGCTGCTGCTGACCGCCCGAAAGCGCGTAGGCGCTTTTGTCGAGCTTGTCTTTGACCTCGTCCCACAGCGCGGCACCGCGCAGACTCTCCTCGACTATGCGATCGAGCTCATCACGATCGGTGATGCCGTGGCGCTTGGGCGCAAACGCGATGTTGTCGCGAATAGACTTGCGGAAGGGGTTGGGCTGCTGGAACACCATGCCGATGGAGCGACGCAGCTCGTACGTGTTCTCGGTCTTGGTGTTCACGTTGCGCCCGCGGTAGTTGATCTCGCCCTCCACGCGACAGCGGCGAATCTCGCGATTCATCAGGTTGAGGCTACGCAAGAAGGTCGACTTGCCGCAGCCCGAAGGCCCGATGAGCGCCGTGATCTCACCCTTGTGGAAGTCGAGCGACGTATTGTGCAGCGCATGGTGGTCGCCATAGTACACGTTGACGTCCTTGGCGGAGAGCACGACCTCGTCGCTCACGGCCTTGCCGCTCACGCGCACGCGCCTCTCGCTCTCCCCCACGCTCGACAGAAAGTCCTGGGGGGTGTCGGACGTGGCCGCCTCGGTTGCGGGCGTTGCATTCATATCGCTCATTCGGCCGTCATCTTCCTTGCCAGTTGCTTGCCCACGATACGGGCGACTACGTTAAACAGCAGCACGCAAATCATCAGCAGTGCCGCGGTGCCCCAGACGATCTGCTGGGCCTCGGGGCTGCCCTCGCCATAGATCTTGTAGATGTGCACGGCCAGCGACTCGCCGGGACGGAACACGTTCCAGGCGCAGGTGGGGCTCGACAGGTTAAAGCTCAAGAAGTTGAGGCGGACCGGCGAGCTCATGCCCGAGGTAAAGAGCAGCGCCGCGGCCTCGCCAAACACGCGGCCGGCCGAAAGCACGATGCCGGTCACGATGGCGGGCATGGCCTCGGGAATCAGGATGTGCAGTGTGGCCTCCCAGCGAGTGAGGCCCATGGCCAGGCACGCATCGCGCTGGGCCTGCGGCACGTCCTCGAGCGCCTGCTGAATCACGCGCACCAGGATGGGGATGTTGAACATGGTGAGCGCGACGGCGCCGGAGATGATGGAGTACTTCCAGCCCAGCTGCACCGAGAACACCAGAAAGCCGAACATGCCGACGACGATGGAGGGCAGCGAAGACAACGTCTCGATGGCGGTCGAGGCGATGTCGCGAATGGGACCGTCGGGCGCGTATTCAACTAGGAAGACCGCGCCGCCCAGGCTGATGGGCACCGAGATGATCAGGGTAATCAGCAGCAGATAGAACGAGTCGAACAGCTGGTAGAGCACGCCGCCCTGCGTTCCGTTGGCGCGTGCGGGCTGCGTGAGAAAGCCCGGCTGGAACAGCGTCGAGATACCCTCGAACAGGATGTAGGCCACCATGGAGACGACGATAAGCATGACGATGGCGACAATCGCCGTCAGCACGCCCGTGGCGATACGGTCTTGCCTTTGGACACGCCCGAGTCTCGCCTCGTCGATATGGATGCGCGTGCTAGCCACGAGCCTTCGCCCCCTTGCGGCCAATGAGATGGATGATCAGGATAAAGATGAGGCTCATGCCCATCAGCAGCAGGCCGAGCGCCCACAGGATGTCGTCCTGGGCCGAGCCCTCGGCATAGACCGCCATGGACGTGGTGAGCGTGGTGGTGATGGTAGACGCCGGCGACAGCAGCGACGTCGGCATGGCCTCGATGCCGCCAATGACCATGCGCACGGCGAGCGTCTCGCCAAAGGCGCGGGTCATGCCAAGGATGACTGCGGTCATGAGCGAGGGCATGGCGGACTTGAGCACCACGTGCCAGATGGTCTGCCAGCGGGTGTAGCCCAGCGCGAGCGAACCCTGGCGGTAGCTATCGGGCACGGCGCGCAGGCCATCGACCGAAAGCGTGGTCATCGTCGGCAGAATCATGACTGCCAGCACGATAGCGCCGGGCAAGATACCCAGACCCGTGCTCACGTGGAAAACGCTCTTCATAAGGCCGACGACCACGTGAAAACCGATCAGGCCAAAGACGACCGAGGGAATACCGGTCAAAAGCTCAATGAGCGGCTGAAAAACCTTGGAGCCAAACTTAGGCTGAATCTCGACCGCAAAGATGGCAGAGCCGATGGCGATGGGCAGTGCGATGAGCGTGGAGAGCACCATGACCGCAAACGAGGTGACGATCAGGGGCAGGGCGCCAGTGTAGGGCAGGCCGTTTTCGGCCGTGTTGGCCAGGTCCCACTTGGTACCGATAAAAAACTCGACGATCGAGACGCCGTCCTTGAAAAAAGCCGAGAGGCCCTTTTGGGCGACCATAAAGATGAGCGCGGCAACGACAAGCGTCACGAGCGCTACGCACGCACCCGTGACGCCCAGGCCCACGTTCTCAAGCTCGCGCTTTGGCAGCTGTTTTGCCATTGCAAACCTTTCCGGGGGCGATTACTTATTTAGCGGAGACCTTGCCGCTGGCGTCCTTGACGACCTTCATGGCAGAAACGGGAATAAAGCCCTGCTCCTCGACGAGCTTGCCCTGGACGTCGTCGGAAAGCATGAACTCCAGGAAGGCCTTGGTGGCCTCGTCGGCGTCCTTAGCACAGTACATGTGCTCGGTCGCCCAGATCTTGAAGGAGTCGTCGGTGACGTTTGTGCTCTTGGGCTCGACGCCCTCGACCATGATGGCGTTGAACTTGGAGTCATCGAAGTGCGAGAAGTCAAGGTAGGAGATGGCGTTGTCGGTGCTGCCCATCTGAGTCTGGACATCGCCGGACTTGTCGAGCTCGGCGTCGCCCTTAAAGTCGACGGCCTCGTCGCCAAAGACGGCGGCCTCGAAGGTGGCGCGGGTGCCGGAGCCGGCCTTGCGGTTGAGAACGACGATCTTGGCGTCGTCGCCGCCGACCTCCTTCCAGTTGGTGATCTGGCCGGAGAAGATGCCCTTGAGCTGCTCGAGGGTCAGGTCGTCGACTGTCACGTTCTTGGAGACGACGGGGCCCATGCCCACGACGGCGACCTCGTGATCGACGAGGTTCTTGACCTGATCGGCCTCGAGCTTGGTCTCGGCGAAGACATCGGAATTACCGATGGTGACGGTGCCGGCGGCGACAGCGGTCAGGCCCTTGCCCGAACCGTTGCCCGAACCGGAGACGGAGACGTCGGGGTTGGCATCCATAAACTTCTCGGCAGCAGCCTCGACGAGAGCCTGGAACGAGGAGGCGCCGTCGTAGGTTACCTCGCCCGAGACGGACTCGGCAGCAGCGGCGCTACCCTTGTCGGCGGCGTCGGTTGCGCCTGCGCCGCCGCAACCAACGAGACCGAGGCCGACGATGCTGGCAAGACCACCAGCGAGGCCGAGGAACTGACGACGAGAATAAGCCTGATCGAGCATGATCTTCCTTTCATACAAGCGACTCGCGGGCACCCTGCCCGCTTTGCTGTTTGGAAAGATACGATCTCGATCGGGCAGCGCCCGCGTCAGCTGCGCTTTATTACGGGCATCTGATAGACCCTTACCGCAAGCGCGGCTCGGCTTTACAAACGAATAACAAACCCGCCACCAAGCATGACCCGCCTTTTACACCAATAAAAACAAAGTTGCGGTGAAATAATTCCTGCTTGGCCATCAAATGGCCCATTCTAGGAACTATTCCACCGCAACTTAAAAAGCCCGGACGAAAGGGGTGCTAAGTTGTTAAAACGCCGCAGCCTTAAAGCTCAAGCTCGTTCAAACGTAAGATCGCCACGATATAAATCTTGAGCGCCTGCTTGAGCTGTTCCTCGTTGGCGCACTCGTTGGGACCGTGCATCTGGCCGCCCCACTCGGGCAGCTCCAGACCGGTCTCCTCGGGGCCAAACGAGACGGCGCGGGCAAAGTTGCGCGCGTACGTGCCGCCGCCCATGGCAAAGGGCTCAGCATGCTTGCCCGTAAACTCGTTATAGGTATCAATAAGCGCCTTCACGGCCGGATCGTCGGCAGAGACCGAGAACGGCACCTTCGCACGACCCACACGGCACGTCACGCCAAAACGGCCCACGAGCGGATCGAGCTGCTCGCGGATGGTATCGGCACTCGTGCTGTCGGGGAAGCGCACGTCGATGACCTGCTCAATATGGCCATCCGCCACGCGGATGACGCCAGCGTTGCAGGTAAGCGGGCCAAACGCCGGACTCGTCGCATCGATACCCAGGCCGCGACCATAGGCGTCCGCATGCACAAAGGCCAGGAACTTGACGAACTCGTGCTCGGCAGGCGTCAGCAGGCGCTCGTCGCGTGCACCAAACGCGTCCTCGGCCTCGCGCAGATACGCCACGATCAGCCCGACGGCGTTGATCGTTCCCTCTGGCATCGAGGCATGACCGCCAATGCCGTGGGCGAAAATCTGCGCATGCCCGTTATCGAGCGCCGTGATCTCCAGGCGGTCGCCGTTCTCGACCGGCGCCGGCAGCTCATCGGCGGCAATCGCGAGCTCGCAGATGGACTGCGACGGAATGGCATTGCTCGCCTCGGCGCCGCTCCACGACACGATGCGCCCGCCGTCGATCTTGGGGCTCACGAACGTCGCCCCAAACTGGCCCTTCTCGGCATTGCAGACCGGAAACTCGGCATCGGGCGTAAACAGAAAGTCGGGGTCTGCGTGATTCTCCAGATAATGGTGAACGTCGGACATGCCCACTTCCTCATCGCAGCCCAGCAGCGCGCGGAAGGTATAGCGCGGCACAATGCCGTGTTTGAGCAGATAAGCGCCAGCGTAGAGCGACAGCACCGCCGGGCCCTTGTCGTCGATCACGCCGCGGCCGAGCAGCCAGCCCTCGCGACGCTCCATCGCAAATGGGTCGGTATTCCAGCCGGGGCCGGCAGGCACCACGTCCACGTGGCAGATGGTCGCGAGCTGCTTGTCGCCGCGGCCAGGGATATCGGCAATGCCCACATAGCCCTCGTCATCGCTCGTCTGGTAGCCGAGCTTCTGCGCGATGCCGAGCGCACAGTCGAGCGCGTCACGGACCGGGCGGCCAAACGGCGCGCCGGGCTCTGCATCGGCAGAAACTGCCACGGACGGATAGCTCACCAGCTGCTCGATATCGGCGACGACATCTTCCCAGACCTCGTCGACATACTCAGCGACGCTCTGCTCCACCTGATTCATAGACTGCCTCCTTACCAATGAGCAGCAAGCGTACCCGCCCCTCACATTTAGTTCCTAGATAGAGAAAAGTTTAGCAAGCTCGGCCACCGAGTGCACCACTGCATCGGCACCCGCCGCCTCATGCTCACCCGGCGCCGCCGCGCCCGAATAGATGCCGATGCACGGCACGCCCATCGCGTGCGCGCCCTCGACGTCGTTAAAGCGATCGCCGATCATCACGGCATCGCCCGCCGTCGCACCGAGCTCTGCCAGGGTATCGCGGACCGAATCGGCCTTGGTCTCGCGTCCCAGCGGCGGATTCATGCCAACCACGGCTTCGAACTGGCAAAGCCCCAGCTCATGCACCATATCGATGCACTTCGCTTCCATGCGCGACGTCGCGACGGCCATACGCTTGCCCTGGGCGGCAAGGCCGTCGAGCAACTCGGCGATTCCATCAAACACGGGATACTCTTCCGGTCCTAGCTCATCAAAAAAGGCACGATACTCGTCGGCCACCACGAGCGACTCCTCGCGGGAAAAGCCATAAAAGTCGTGGAAGCTCTTCCACAGCGGAGGCCCGATCATGCGGCGCAGGTCACCCATCTGCGCTTCCGAAAACCCGCGCGCGGCGAGCGTCTTGCGTGTCGAGGTCATCACTGCCCGACCCGTATCGGCCACCGTGCCGTCAAAATCAAACAGCACGACCGGCCGCCTGCATATCTCCAGTGCCTCCATCGGCATCCCTCTTCCCCGGTTGATGATTTCCACACTGACACTTCAAACTGTTGACTATTCAACAATTGAACTTAGCAATGTAGGGCAACTCCACTATACTTGTCGCACTTTGCTCTCAGAAGGCGGCGCGCAGGCGCCCCAACGAAAGGTGCAATTATGTCTTTTGCCATCATAACCGACTCCACGTCGGACATCTCCCCCGCCCGTGCTCAAGAGCTTGGCATTTACGTCATTCCGCTGCATGTGATTATCGAGGGCGAGGACCTGCTCGACCAGGTGCAGATTACCGCCGAGGAATACGTCGCCCGCATGGCCGGCTCCGAGCAGCTGCCACACACCTCGCAGCCGAGCGCCGGCGAGTTCAAGGCACTCTTTGACCGCGTGCGCGCCGACGGCCACGATAGCGCCATCTTTATCTCGCTGTGCAGCGAGTGGTCCGCCTGCTATGCCAACGCATGCCTGGTCGCCGAGACCCACGAGCTCGACGTGCGCTGCATCGATTCGCGCACCGGCTCGGGCGCCGAGGGCTTGCTGGTGGAGTACGCGCTGGCCATGCGCGAGGACGGCCGCAGCTTGGACGAGACCGAGGCGCAGATCCGCGCGACGCTGCCCGACGCCCACCTGCTGCTGATTCCCCGCACGCTCGAGAACCTAGTCAAAAACGGCCGCGCCCCCAAGCTCGCCGGCCAGCTGACGCAGATGCTCAACATTCGCCTGGCCGTTTCGCCGGAGTGGAAATCGGGCGAGATCAAGGCCATCAAAAAGGGCCGCGGCGCCAAGCGCATCGTCGCCAACACCATGGCAGATTGCCTCGCGTTTTTGGACGAGCACCCGGGCTCAAGCGTGCGTGTGCTCACGACCGGCGCCGCCGAGGAGCAGGAACTTGTCAACGAGGCACTCGCGGGCCAGGATTACGTAGACGCCGGCACCGGCCCCATCGGCTGCACCATCGCCACCCATGTAGGCGTCGACGCAATAGCCATCAGCTACTGCCCCCACTACCAACCTGCCAATTAGGGACAGGTTTATTTTGGCAGGTTTTATCTGGGCAAACGTTAAACAGTAACAAAGGCTTGCCTGGCAAGATCGGACATGCCAAAGCCGTCGAACAACCGAAGTACACCCAGCCACAACAAAGCCATCACGCCGACGCGCCGCAACTCAAGGCGCGCCGGCGTCTTTTTAGGAGTCGCGGCGGAAAAGGGGCCGTTTTAGCCAAAAGGCCGCGAAACGCTTCCCATTACGCCGCAACTTCATTGCCGCCCAACCAGCCAATCGAGAAATTGGCGGCGATCGATGCTTTGTCCAACCCCCTTGCGATACCCTCTGGGCAAAAAATGGCAAATATGAGTACTGTTACCAGTTTAGTAACAGCGAAATCTGGCTGAATTTGCCGTCTTCCGCCAATTCCGAGCGTCATAAAGTCCCGAATCGCCATGTTTATAGGGTTGATTATATCCAATCCGAATCGATTGGTCTTAAATACTTTCCTGATGATATGTTACTGCTCAAACCACAGTACTCATATTTGCCATTTTTTGCCCACAGGGTCTATTCGAGGATAGTTTCCTGCGCCTCCAGCCCACCTCATGGCCGCCAAAACCCATTCAGCAACAGCTACCGCACATTTTGACATCAGCCAAACACCACTCACGGAGCTGTACTCCGCTATCGCCGAACCAAAATCAGAGCCGAGTCCCTTAAAAATCAAAATAACGTACCCTCATTTCAATGAACTCCGACAAGAACGGCATTTACATGAGCACCGTCACGCATCAATACGCCCTCATCGGGGGCACGCTATTCCAATTCAAGAAAATCGTCGCCCATGTATCGGAGCCGCACAGCCAAATCGTCATCTGCGGCAACGGTCCAGACATCCGTTACGCAACACTGGAAGAATGGGAGAAAGCTGGCGAATCTTTCGATAGACGGGCGCAGGTCGAGGGTGTCGTCACCAGTGCGAGCCCAGCGCGCGACAAACTCGAGCTCTTTCGCAATCTCTTTACTGGCCGCAAAGATGTTTACGCCCATGGGTACCGCAGAAAAGACGGGGGAATCGGCTATACGCCCGCCTGCGCAAACGAGTGGAAGTCAGGCATTTGTCCCAAAGCAAATCGTCAGAAAACCAAATGCGCTGAATGCGGCAACCGCGTCTTCCCCGAGTTGAGCGATACCGCGATCATCTCCCATTTCAAGGGCAGTGACGACAGACTCCGAGACGTCATAGGTCAATATGTTCTCGATAATGACAGCAACACAAAAGTCCTGGTCATCGACTTTGACGGAGCCGATTGGAAAGAAGCGACAAACGCCATTCGGCTTGTCGCAAAAAACCATGGAATCGATGCTGCAGTCGAGCGATCGAGATCAGGTAACGGCACACATGTCTGGTTTTTCTTCCTAGAGCTCACCAGCGCGAAGATCGCACGAGAATTTGGAAGCAGCCTTATCACCGAAGCGGCGGCGCTCAACAAGACAATCACCTTTGAAGCTTTTGACCGGATGCTGCCCGCACAGTCCACCATTCCTGAGGGAGGCTTTGGAAATCTCATAGCGCTGCCTTTTCAAGGAAAAGCGCAGCGAAAAGGGAACAGCGTATTTGTTGACGAGCAATTTGAGCCCTTTCCCGATCAATGGCTTTACCTTTCTCAAATCCAGTTAATCCCGCGCACGACGGTGCAAAATCTGATCGAGAGCATCGACAATAGGTCGCACGGAATAGCGGCTGCGACGGCGGCAAACACCGCCGCACCGCATTCCCAGAGGCCGCGAAAGCGGCTTCCGCTCACACCGCGGGACCTCCCGTCATCGCTGTCCGTCACGCAGGCCGATATGCTCTATATCCCCGAAAAATCTCTGAGTCCCGCAGCTCAAATGGAAGTCCGCAGGCTTGCAACATTTGCCAACCCAGAATTCTTCCGCGCGCAATCTATGCATCAATCGGTATTCGGCAAACCGCGGTACATAGACCTCAGCGAACTTAGAGACGGCTGCGTCGCGATTCCCAGAGGCTGCAAGACTCAGCTTGAGCGGCTGCTTCAAGAAGCCGGCGTTGCTGCCCACTATTCAGACAAGCGCCAGTCTGGAAATCCAATTGTAATGACATTTAAAGGGACTCTTCGCCCTGAACAGCAAATTGCCGCTGAACAAATGCTCGGCCATGAAGACGGGATCATGTCTGCACCGACGGGTTTCGGGAAAACCGTCATTGGAGCCTATCTTATTGCTGCCATCGGTCTTCCAGCGCTCGTCATCGTTCCCAAGACTGCGCTCATTGCCCAATGGAAAACCCAGCTCGAACGATTTCTCGACATCACGGACAACAGAGAGCCCGTCCGAACCCCAAAAGGACGAATCAGCAAAAGGCAGCCTCCGCTCATTGGTCAAATCGGAGGAGGCAAAACCGCCATAAGCCATCTCATCGACGTTGCTTCATTCCAGTCTTTGTCCAGCAAGGACCCCCAGACCGAAGAACCAATAGCCAAGGAGTTCGTTCGTGATTACGGCCTCATCATCTGTGATGAATGTCACCATGCAGCCGCACCACAGCTTGAGCTCGTCCTCAAGTCCGCTCCAGCCAAATATGTATACGGCCTTTCCGCGACGCCCGAACGCTCGGACGGACTCACGCGAGCACTCTCAATGCTCTGCGGCCCGCTTCGCCATGCCATTGATCCAAAAACGCAAGCAATCCAACAGGGAATTCAGCGCGTTGTTAGGCCGCGTTTTACCGGAGTTCGACTACCCGCCTACGAACCAGGGGCGTCCTTTAATCAAGTTCTCGATCTCCTGTGTGCGCACACAGCGAGAAACGAAGCAATTGTCGACGATGCCCTCGAGACCGCGTCAAACGGTCGACATCCGCTTGTGCTATCCAAAAGGAAAAAACATGCCGAAGAGCTATGTAGGCTGCTTCAAAGCCGCGGACACGAACCTATACTCTTAACCGGAGAAATCGACGCCAAAGAAAGAAAGGCAATACTGAACAGCCTTCCCGGCTTCGAGCATGAGCATCGAATTATCATCGCAACCGAAGGCCTTCTGAGCGAGGGTTTCGACCTGTCTTACCTTGACACTCTGCTCATTGCCACACCGATATCTTGGGACGGCAGCATAACGCAGCAGGCAGGCAGACTACATAGAAGTCACGAGGGCAAGCAGCGGGTTGAGATATTCGACTATGTTGATTTGTCGATACCCATGCTCGCGCGTATGTACCAGAAGAGACTCAAGACCTACGCAAAGCTAGGATATGAAGTCTTTGCAGCAAATGACAACAAACGGGCCGATCAAAACATCCTCGTTAGGCCGGCAAGGGCCGTGGAGGCCTTAGCGGATGACATCGCGCGCGCAACGAAAAGCATTTTTATTGCCGCGCCCTACGCATCCGCTGCATGCCTCGCAAAGCTCGCTGCCGTACTCACAGGCGCCGCCGCCCGTGGGATTGCCCTTGAGATTTCAATTGCCTCGACTCCGCACAATGACGTGAAAGCGATTTTTACCGAGATGAACGTCGACTATTCCATCAAAGCCGAAGGGCGCCTGTGCGCGTCAGTAATTGACGAGGAAACCGTCTGGTACGGAACCATTCCATTACTGGCCTTTCCTAAGAAAGAGGACTGCAGCATCCGTTTCAAAAGCAGCGAAGTTGCAGCCGAACTTTTAAGCGAAATCCAGCGAAGAGGAGAACCGGAGGTCGCAGCCACGAACGGGACGTCTCCAACAGTTACGGTGGAATAGGGGCCATTTTTGGCCAATCGGCCGCGAATCAATCCCTATTCCCCCGCGAATCATAAGCGAGCAATCAGCCCTGCGGGCCCTGGAATAGTTCCTCATGCGAGCCCATTCTGACCAGCCGGATCACAGGATTAGTCTTATGCGGCAAGTAGAGAACGACCACATCGACCAAGCCATCGGATAGATGGAAATCGATGTGGCCGTTGTAGTTGCCGCCCGGGTTTGAAAGCTCGTGGGCACCATATTCCGCGGGAAGCGAGCCGTGAGCCGCAAGCTCTGCGACTGCCGCCTTAAACTCGGTTTTTAGCTGCGGATGGATGCGCATCGTCCGTTTGTAATCCGCCTTAAACTGAGCCTCGACCTTAATCTCAAACATCGCTAGTCCTCATCGAGGAATGATATAAGCTCATCAGCGTTATTGAATGACGGGCTGTCGTCCGGCAGAATCCCCAACTCATGAGCTTCGGCGATCACCATGGCACGCCTCGTTGCCTCGTTGGGCACCTCCGCCCTTCCTACGATCTCAAAAGGAATCTTTCGTTGATTTACCAGCTGCCGAACAGCAAGGTTGAGATACGAATTGAGACTCAGACCAACCGTATCCAAGAACTCAGTCGCCTGTTCCTTGAGCCCCTCTTCGATGCGAACCGTCGTAGGCTTAACCGTTGCAGTAGACATACGCGACCTCCTCGCCTCGTCTTTTGCATCAGTATACCCAATTTCGATGGCAGTCTGATGTTAAATAGCATCAGTATGCCGTTCACATTGCTATAACAACAGTCACAGCACCCTACATCAGCCCGCTCAGGGCAATGTCAACGGCCTCGTTGAGGTCGTCGGTGATGTGCACCAGCTCCGGATCGAGCGGGCTAATCATACCGGCGTCCATCACCGGGCCGTTGAGCCAGTCGAACAGGCCCTGCCAGTACTCGGTTCCCACCAAAACGAGCGGCATGCGCTTGACCTTGTGCGTCTGTACCAGCGTGAGCACCTCGAACATCTCGTCGAGCGTACCAAAGCCACCAGGAAACACGATGGCGCCCGAGCTGTATTTGACGAACATGGTCTTGCGCACAAAGAAGTAACGGAAGTCCATGCCAAGGTTCACGTATTTGTTGAGCCCGTGCTCGTGCGGCAGCTCGATACCCAAGCCGACCGACTTGCCGTTGACACTCGCCGCTCCCCTGTTGGCCGCTTCCATGATGCCGGGGCCGCCGCCGGTGATGACCGCCACGCCACGTTGCGCGATCTTGCGCCCGACGGTACGCGCCGCCTTGTAGAGCGGATCGGTCTTGGGCGTGCGGGCGCTACCGAAGATGGTCACCGCAGGACCAAGCTCGGCAAGCGCGCCAAAACCATCGACAAACTCTGCCTGGATGCGCAGCACGCGCCACGGATCAGCATGCAGCCAGTCGGTCGAGTCCTCGGGCGCCAGCAGGTTGGCGTAGGTATTGTCCTTGGGAATCATGGGGCCGCGCATGACCACGGGGCCGCGGCGGTACGTCTCGTCGTAGGCTGGCTCGCCCTCGACATTCTCGTTCTTAATCATGGGTACTCCTATCGAGAAAAAGAAAAACGGGCGGGGTCGACGCCATGCGCCAAACACCCGCCCGAACATCAACTATTCGGGATGGTACCCACGATGCATCAAGTGCTTGCAAGCTATCGGTCATCGGTCGCGCAGACGGTGTTAGCGAACGTGATGACCGGCCGGTGCTCGCCCCTTGCCATTGCCCGCGCTCTGCAAGCGCCCGCGCCGCTCTTAGTAGTCCACCGCCGCAGGACTGTTCATCCAGTCGCTCACAAACGCGCCGTAGCGGCCCTCGATAATGGCCTGACGGGCACGCTGCATAAGGTTGAGCAGGTAATAGATGTTGTGCATCGACAGCAGAATACCGCCGAGCATCTCCTTCTGCGTGACCATGTGACGGATGAGCGCGCGGCTGTAGCCGCCCGTGCACACCGGGCAGGTGCAGGTGGGATCGATGGGGCCGTCGTCGTGCGCAAAGCGCGCGTTGCGGAAGTTAAGGCGACCTTCACTGGAGAACGCCGTACCCATGCGGCCGGTGCGCGTCGGCAGCACGCAGTCGAACATGTCGATGCCCACGCCAACGCCGCGCACGAGCGTGGTAGGGTTGCCGACGCCCATGAGGTAGCGCGGCTTGTGCTTAGGCATATACTCGGAAACCAGCGGCGCCAGTGTCTCGAACATGGTCTCGTGGTCCTCGCCCACCGAGTAGCCGCCGATGCCGTAACCGGGGAAGTCGCCGCACTCCTCCAGGTGGCGCAGCGATCGCAGGCGCAGATCCAGATGCATGCCACCCTGAACGATGCCAAAAAGTGCCTGGTCATCACGGGTATGAGCCTTGTAGCAGCGCTCGGCCCACATACTCGACAGCTCCACGGCGCGCTCGACATAGGCACGCGTGGCAGGATAGCCGGGGCACTGGTCGAGCTGCATGCAAATGTCGGAACCGAGCTTCATGGCGATTTCCATGTTGTCCTCGGGCGTCCAGAACACGTGGCGACCGTCGTAGTCGTTGACGATAAAGCGCACACCCTCGTCGGTGAGCTTGACGGCGTCGTTATGGCTAAAGACCTGGAATCCGCCCGAGTCGGTGAGGATGGGGCCGTGCCAGTTCATGAACTTATGCAGTCCGCCCAGCTCGGCGATGGTGTCCTCGCCGGGGCGCATGGACAGGTGATAGGTGTTGGCAAGCACGATCTGGGCGCCGAGCTGCTTGACGGTCTCGGTGGGAATACCCTTGACGTTTGCCTTGGTGCCCACGGGCATAAAGATCGGCGTCTCGATGTCACCGTGCGGGGTGTGCAACACGCCGGCACGCGCGTGCGTCGTAGGGTCCTCGGCGATCAGGTCGAATTTAAAAAGGTTCTGGTCCATAAACTGGAACTCCTTGGTTGCGGTTCATACGCAAACCATTATACGGGCAACCCGCAAGAAGCACCGACTCGACAGAAACTAGTGCATTAGGATCAGGTTCCCGCGCTAGTCGTTGGGGACGTTCTTAAACGACTAGACGTTGGGGACAGCCTTCAGCGCCATCTTGCAAAGGAGTGTCCCAATCTGCCGGCACTTAGGGACTGTCCCCAACTGCCGACAACGCCGATGCTCTGGTAACGCCGATGCTCTGACAACATCAGCGAGCGGTCGCCAGGGCGAACAAATTGGCATGAAAAGAGGGCGGCATAGACCTTCTGGTCATGCCGCCCTCTTTGAATGACAAGTTGTCGCTCTGGTGACCGCGCAGCGTCGGCCGGTCCGCCGTTCGGTAGAACGGCGGAACCCCTAAGGACGCTGGCCCATGCCACCCTCGAGGGTGACGGTCTCGCCGTTCATATACTTAAAGTCGGGACCGCAGAGCTGAACGACAACGCGGCCGATTTCCTTCTCGACGTCGCCGTAGTGGCCTGCCGGCGGCATGTGGACGTTGGCCTTGAACGCCTCGGGATAGGCATCTTGGAAGTTCTCGAGCGCGGCGGTCCAAGCAAGCGGGCAAACGATGTTGACGTTGATGCCGTCCTTGCCCCACTCGTTGGCGGCGACGCGAGTCAGGCCGCGGATGCCCTCCTTGGCGGCAGCATAGCTGCACTGGCCGTAGTTGCCAAACAGGCCGGCGCCCGAAGCAAAGTTGACCACGGAGCCCTTGGTCTCCTTCAGGTGCGGATAGGCCTTCTGCATGTACAGATAGGTTGCATACAGACCGGAGTAAATGGCCAGGTTAAACTGATCCATGGTGTGGTCGGCGATGGTCACGCCCGAGGCGCTGGCCTGAGCGTTGTTAACGACGGCGTCGATGCGACCGAACTCCTCAATCGCCTTGTCGATAACGTTCTGCACGACGGCCTCGTTGTCCTGACCGGCGGAGACATCGGCCTGAACAGGAAGAACCTTAACGCCGTACTCAGCCTCGAGAGACTCCTTGGCGGCCTCGAGCTTGGCAACGTTGCGGCCGGTGATGACGAGGTTCGCGCCCTCCTTGGCAAAAGCGATATCGATGCCGTAACCGATGGAGCCAGCGGAGCCGTCCTTGAGCGTGGCCTTGCCGCCGCCGGTGACGATCACGGTCTTACCAGTGAAAAGTCCCATACAAAGTCCTTTCAAATCGCGACGGGCCCGCCCGTCGACTGCGCGCATCCAACTTCACGCGCCAAAAGCTGACATGCAACTTTAGCGTGTTCAAGTGAATAGAAAAGGCCTCGGTAGGCGAACGGCATAACGTCTTTCGGCGAAGGGATTGTCAAGTACAAACTGGATAAAGTGGCCGAGTTTTTGCTATCGACACGAGCCATCGAACACGTTTTGAAACTTTGCTGCAGCGCGCGGGATGTCGGCGCGAGACTTTATCATAGGGTGACAAACAACGATGAGGAGCACATGCCTATGACAGACGAGCTGGACCCCCAGACTCAACAGCATATTGATAACTCCGCAGACACCATTGACGGCTGCGATACTTCCACCAGAAGCGATGGCGGCATTGATGCCGCTGTCGAGGAGGCTCCTGCCGCCGCAGACGAGGCCGCAGACGCAAATGTCGCCGCAGAGCAAGACAAAGAAGAGCAGCTAGAGCAGCCGGACCCGAGCGATACTGAGCCCAAGGCTGAGAACGCTCCGCAAGCAGCAGGTCCCATCGAGGTGTCTTCGGAAGAAGAGCTCGACGCCGTCATGGACTCCATGATGGATGCCGTCAAAGCGATGAAAGACGCCGTGGCCGACGCTGACGTTGACGCCGAGGAAGAGGAGGCCGCCGAGGCAGCCTCGACCTTCGTACCCGGCGAGACTCCGGTTGCCGACCAGGGCAGCACCATGCCCTCGTTTCTGCAGCTCGAGCATCCCACGATTGGTGCCGATGCGGTCGACCCGCACGCAGCAGGCTTTTCTGTAATCGAGGGCGGTACCGGCAATATCGCCGTGCCGCAGGCTGCCGATGCGGACGCTGCCGACACCGCTCGCCCGACCGCCCCGCACTCCTCCGCCGCGAGCCGCGATCTGGGGACCGCTGTCTCGAACACTGCGAACGCCGTGGGCACCTTTATCGCCCAGGGTGCCTCGGCCATGCGCGAGATGAACGCCGCGAAAAAGGCACTTGCCGATGCCCGCGCCCACCTGGCCGAACTTGAGCAGCGCATTGCCGATCAGGCCGAGGAACTCGAGACGCGCCAGGATATCGCAGGCCGCTACGACCAGATCGTCGCCGACCAGCGCCAGGCGATTGCCACGGCCCAAAAGACTGCAGCGGCCGCCGAGATTGACCGTGATGCCCACGCCTCCAAAGCGACAGAGCTCAAGGGTCAGCTCGAACAAATGAAGACAGAGGATGACGCGACTGAGCTCCGTCTGAAGGCCGCGCTCGATGCCGTGGAGGCCCGCGAGGCGAGCTCGCGCGAGACCGGCAACCGCCTCGTTCGACGTCTTGAGGATTCCAAGCGCATCCGCGACAAGGTGAAGGCAGAGCGAGACGCCGGCATTGCCGCCGCACAACAAACCGTCGACGCCACGCGCGCCCAGCTCGAGACGCTGCGTCATGAGTATGCCGAGCTGCAACGCAATCCCTCGGCAAATCCCGCCAACTATACGGTGCGCACCAGCGAGCTCTCGATGCAGATTTCCGACACGGCAGATGCCCTGCGTAAAGCCGAAGAAGATGTCCCGCGTATCACCGCCGACCTTGAGCACTCGCTTGCCGCAGCCGAGCAGGCCGTCGAGCAGGCTCAAGCCCCTATCGCCGACGCAAAACGCGCGCACCAAGCCGTGACGACCGAAGCCGATGCCGCGCGCGACGAGCTGCAGACGGCGAAGACAGCCGCCGCGACTCGTCAGCGCGAACTGCGCGAGAAGATCACTGCCGAGGACAAGGCACGCCGCGACCAGGAGCAGAGCATCGCCAACGCCCAAGCAGATGCCGCACATGCGCAGTCGATCATCGAACAGGCGACCGAAGTGCACGACCACCCAGAGATCACTGAGTCGCTTGCAGGATCCTTGGCCCGAGACAAAGCCGAACACACCGAGACCGAGCGAGAAGTCGCCCAGCTCGAGGCCACCGAGGACGCGGTGCGCGAACGTACCCGCGACTCACGCATCAAATTCACCGGCGCCATCGTCTGCATCGTTGCCGTAGTTCTCGTGATCATCTTGATCTGGCTGTTCGCGAGCAAGTAACCACTCCCCAACGATTACAAGGACTGTCCCCAGGTGCCGGCACATAAGGAACGTCCCCAAGTGCCAACAAAGGCGACGCCGATGTTTTGGCGCGGACAGCGAAAACCCGCTAGAGCGGCATCCTCTTGACAACCAAAGAAATGCCGGTGTTTTGGCAACGACAGACACTATGACCCAATCCAGGGGCACGGAAACGACAGGAGC
>NZ_QSQW01000019.1:545-21955 GCF_003437565.1 Collinsella sp. TF10-11AT | reverse complement strand
GGAGTAGCCCCGACGGTTGACAAAACTATAGGAACACCCAATGACTAGATTGAAAAGCTGTACGTCAGCATCCAAAGATGTCGGAAAATGTCGACTTTGGATGCTGGCGTACATGTTTGGTTCGTATGGGTTCGGCTCGGTTGGCGCGAACTGGCCGCAGTGCGCGTGCTAGAGCAGGTTCTTCTGCACCCACGCGATGATGTCGCCCGACTCGTAGAGCGGCGCGCCGTCAATGAACAGGCAGGGAACCTGGCGTTTTCCGCCGACGGCGATGAGCGTCTGCTCGGCATCGGGGTCAGTCGAGATATTGCGTTCGGGAATGGTCACGCCGTTATCGGCCAAAAAGCGCTTGACCTTTATGCAATACGGGCAGCCAGTCATAACGTAGAGCGCGAGTTCATGATCAGTAGCCATGGTGTCTCCAATCGGTTGCGGTTTTGATTGAAATACCCAAAGCCGCCGCAATCTATGCGCGGGCCAGCGACGACTCGATGGCCTGTACCAGAAACGCCGTAGCTCCGGTGCCGCAGGGCTTGTCGTAGTAGTCAACAAAGCGCTGATCGGCAAGATAGCCGTGGGCGAGGCCCAGGTATGCTTCGTCTTGGGGTTCGTGTCCCCAGTTAAGGCCAATCCATCGACGGTGCATTGCGACAAGCTTGCGCGCCTCGCTTCCATCCGGTTCGCCGTCGCCCATGGCGATCGAGAGCTGGCCCAGAATAGCGCGTTCAAGTTCCTTCATGTCGTTCCATGTCTCGGGGTCCATGTCCAGCAGTGCCTCGTTTGCTGCATCGACGGCCTCGTCGCCATAGCGCGCCCGCGCCTCGGCACCGTAGCGCTCCTCGTTTTCCTGCACGGTGCGCCAGCGCTCCAATTGCGGCAGCACGGCGCCCATGAGAGAGACGGCTTCGTCGAGCGACATACCGGTGTTTTGTGCCAGGCGCGGGGCGCAATCCTCAATCATGGCCTCCATCGTGGTCTCGTAGGTGTACTTGCCGTGGTCGTAGCACCACTTGCAGTAATGGTCGGTCGTTGCGCCGTGAGCATCGGTGCCGCAGTCGTCGGGCGTGAGTATCATGCCGCAGCTCTGGCAATAGTGCTCGGGCATTTCGAGCAGGTGGGACAGCGGTTCTCCGGTTATGGCGGCAATGAGCTTCATCATGTCGATGCCCGGCGTGACTTCGCCGCGTTCCCAACGGCTGACGGCTTGGCGTGTGACGAAGAGCTTGGCGGCGAGTTGCTCTTGGGTGAGATTGTTGTCGCGGCGGATGGCGATGAGCTTTTCTGCAAAGGCCATGACGGCTCCTTTCTGCTGTTTGTTGCTTTAAGCATACGCGGCGGCCGGCACCCTTCCAAGCAACCGTTGGTTGCACGACGGGGACCGCGGCGAAGAATTGCGCGCAACACCCCACGCCTCCATGCCGTACAATGACCGGCATGGAACCTATTGCACACATACATACCGACCTGCCGCAGAAGTTCGGCATCCCACGCAACAGCTTTTTGGCGCCCCATCTGCAGGGACGCATCGTCTTTGAGCCGGAATTTGCCTCCAACGCTGCAGTTGAGGGTCTGGACTCCTTCTCTCACCTATGGCTGCTCTGGCGCTTCGAAAACGGAACGCCCGGCGGCACGGCTAAGGACATAGCCGCCGATGCCAAAACGCAGGACAGGTCCGGCACCAACGCAAAATGGTCGAAAACCGTGCGCCCACCGCGTCTGGGTGGAGCCGAACGCGTGGGCGTGTTTGCCACGCGCAGTCCGTTTCGCCCTAATCCCATCGGGCTCACCTGCGTCAAGCTTGATCGTGTCGAGCTCACCGACGATGGTCCCATCATCCATGTGCTGGGGGCCGACCTGCGCGACGGTACGCCCATCTACGACATTAAGCCTTACATTCCGTTTGCGGACTGTCACCCGGATGCGACGGGCGGCTGGATTGAGGACGCGCCATGGCAAGAGCTCGATGTCGAGCTCCCGCAAGCGCTGCGGGACATGGTCCCGGACACAAAGCTCCCCGGCTTGATCGAGGTGCTCCGCCAAGATCCGCGCCGTGCGGGCAGCAAACACGAGCCAAACCGCGTTTACCATTTGGCTTACGCTGGGCTTGACATATCGTTTACGGTCGACGGAACCAGGTTGACGATAACCGCCATCAACGACGCGCGAGACTAACCAGCCATTCGTCCGCACCCGTCAAATTAAGCGCCAAACTCCGCTCCAAAACCGCCCACGCTGGTGGACAATAACGCCTACCGAAACAATCCGCTTTGCACGGGAGCTCAGCATGAAATACGACTTTACCTCGCTTATCGACCGCCACGGTATGGACGCCATCGCCGTTGACTCCTGGGGAGAAATTCCCGACATGGCTCCGAACGCACCCGACGAGGGCTTCGACCGCATCCCCATGTGGGTGGCGGATATGAATTTTGCCACGGTGCCCACGGTTCAGGAACACATCATTCAGCGCGCCCAGCATCCCATGTTTGGCTATTTCAATCCGCGTGACGAGTACTTCGACCGCATCATCGAATGGCAAAGCCGTCGCAACGGCGTTGAGGGCTTGGCGCCGGAGCATATCGGCTACGAAAACGGCGTGCTGGGCGGTGTCGTGTCGACGCTGCGCGCATATGTCCAGCCGGGCGATGCGGTACTGGTCCACAGTCCCACCTACATCGGCTTTACCAAGTCTATCGAAGCCGCGGGCTATCGCATTGTCCACAGCCCGCTTAAGCTCGACGATCGGGGCGTGTGGCGCATGGACTTTGAGGACATGGAGCGAAAGCTCGCCCAAAACCACATCCATGCCGCGGTGTTCTGCTCGCCGCACAATCCCTGCGGCCGCGTATGGGGGCGCGACGAGATCGAACGTGCCATGGACATCTATCGCCAGCACGATTGCGTGGTGATCTCGGATGAGATTTGGTCCGATATCATCCTGCCGGGTCACAAGCATATCCCGACGCAGTCGGTGAGCGAGGATGCCCGCATGCGCACGGTTGCCCTCTATGCGCCCAGCAAGACGTTTAACCTGGCGGGCCTGGTCGGCAGCTACCACATCATCTATAACGAGACGCTGCGCGACCGCGTGTGCGCCGTGTCCAACAAGACGCACTACAACGAGATGAACGTCCTCTCCATGCATGCGCTTATCGGTGCCTACCAGCCGCAAGGCTACGAGTGGGTTGATGAGCTCAATGAGGTCATCGAGGGCAACGTCGACTACTTCTGCAATTACGTGGACAAGCATTTTGCGGGCGTGTCCTATTCGCGTCCGCAGGGCACCTACATGGTGTTTCTGGACTGCACCGAGTGGTGCCGCGAGCATGGCCGCGATATTCAGTGGCTGCTCGACGAGGGGGCGCGCGTGGGCGTGGGGTATCAGGACGGCCGCCCGTTCCACGGGCCCTGCCACATTCGCGTGAATCTGGCACTGCCCCTTTCGCGGGTAAAGGAGGCGTGTGAGCGCCTGGACCGCTACGTTTTTGGGGTATAGGGGGGCGCTCGATTCGAGTGCTGCCCCATGCGCCCACGCCGTCAAAATGCGTGGGCGCATGGGGCGCAGAGGGTAGCGAGCGCGTTTTTCGCATTCGCTACTTTTCCTGAATCTGCTTGCCGCAAAGATGCTCAATTGAAATCTCGTAGAGTTGGACGCCCTTGATGTCTTTGGCGATTTCTTCCTCGACTTCTTCGGCAGAAGGGTAGTACTTAAGCGCGAGCTGGCGGACTTTGTCCTCGATAAACGCAGGCGCTTCATCTACCAGGCGGCAACGGCCAAAGACCACAGTGCTCATGACGTAAGGAGCCCAGTCGCCGTCCTTGTACCACTCGTTGCCGTAAACGGTAAAGCAGACTTTATCGTCACGCCTGAGCGAATCGACCTTGTGGCCGGCCTTGGCGCCATGGAAATAAATCTTGTCGTGCTCGGCGTCAAAGAAGTAGTTGACGGGAATGGCATAGGGGTAGCCATCATCGCCGTTGACGGCAAAGACGCCGCGCTTACAGGTGGCGAGCAACTCGCGCGCTTCCTCGTCAGTGATGGCGCGTTTCTTTCGACGTAAGGGCCTAAACATCGTTGGCTTCCTTTCTGGCTGTGCATGGTGGTTAAACGCAAACTATAGCGAAACAGTTCCGTTTTTCTTGATGCGGGCGAGTATGTTTTTGAGCTTGTTAAAGTCGAGCGGTTTGGGCAGATGGGCGTTCATACCGGCATCGTGTGCCGCCTTGGCGTCCTCGTTGAAGGCGTTGGCAGTGAGCGCGATGATGGGGATGTCGGCTGCATCGGCCTTTTCGCTCAGACGAATCGCGCGGGTTGCCTCGTAGCCATCCATGCCCGGCATCATGATGTCCATCAGGATTGCATCGAAGCTGCCGGCGGGACGGCTAACGTATAGGTCGACTGTCTCGTTGCCGTCGGCGGCGCGAGTCACGACGATGCCTTCGCTTTCGAGCAGAGCTTGGGCAATCTCGGCATTGAGTTCGTTATCTTCTGCCAAAAGGACGTTCATGCCGGCGAGCGAGCAGCTGCTTACCTGCGCGTCTGCACATTCTTTTATCTGAGGGTTCTTGTCGATATCGAGCGGAATCCGGACGTCAAACGTACTCCCCACGCCAACCTCACTCGAAATCTCAATCGTGCCGCCCATCATATCGATGAGCGATTTGACGATAGACATGCCAATGCCGGTTCCTTGGAACTTGCTGCGCGCATCGGCGCCTTCCTGGGCAAACGGCTCGTAAATGTGCGTCAAAAACTCGGGCGTCATACCAATGCCGGTATCCGAGACGCTAAAGCAAAACACGGCGTGCTCGTCGTCGACCGGTTTGATGGTCGATGAGAACGTGACGGTGCCTCCGTGCTTGTTGTACTTGATGCTGTTGTCGAGCAGGTTGACAAGGATCTGCCGAATATGGGTGGGGCTGCCGATCATATATTGGTCGACAGCGTAGGGCTCGCTGGTGTCGAGCATGGTTATGCCGCGGTCCGATGCGCGGAGCTTGCACAGTACGAGCGCATTGTCGCACAGCTCTTTAAGGTTGAATGATTCGTGCTCGAGCGTCACTTTGCACTCCTCGATCCTGCCCATCTCGAGGATGTCGTTAATCAGTGACAGCAGGTGATTGGCGGCAACGCGCGCCTTGGCGCGGCTTTCGCGGGCGACCTGCATGTCGCCTTCTCTCAATTCCTCAATTTCGATAAGGCCTAGGATGCCGTTGAGCGGCGTGCGGATGTCGTGGCTCATGCGCGTGAGGAAAGCGGTTTTGGCGGCGTTGGCGGCATCGGCTTTCTGCCGTTCCTCCTGTGCGCGGTAAAGCGACCAGACAAGGATGACGATGCCGGTGAGCAAAATGCAAATGACGACTGCCGCAATGACGATGCGGTTGCGGTAGAGAAGTCGGAACGCATCCGATTCTTGCGCCGAGTACGATGTGGGGAAATAGCTGTTTGCAGAGAGCGATTCACCTGCATTGACGATGCCCTTATTGATGATTCCCAGCAGCTCGGGCTTGCCGCGCGAAATTAAACACGATAGTTGTGCCGTGTTGGTGAGTTCCTGTGTTTCGAAATCCTCGATGTCGTAGATGTCGCGGAGAGTTTCCAGGCGCGTGCTGGGGACAATGATGCAACGTGCCTTCCCCTCATCGAGGGCTTTGAGCACCTCGCCGTCATTCGAATACTCGGTTACCGTTGCGTTCGGAAAGAGACTTTCGAGCTCAAAACGGTTAACGATTGTGCTCTTTGTACAAGCGATGTTCTTAAGGTCGCTGTTCAGGTTTTTGCCACTGTGAATGGCGGTCAGCGAAACCGTTCCCATCGAGTTTGACTGGATGACCCCTGTCTGCTCGGCGAGCCAGTAGTCGCGAAACAACGGCAGGGCGACATCGATGGTTCCGTTGGAAAGGGCTTTGATCATTTGCTTGTTGTTCGAGAGTGCGATTGTTTTGACCGTAATGTCAAACTTGTCGTGCAACGTCGTTGCAAGCGAGGCGAGCGACCCTTCCATCTCGCCGTCGTCATTTTGCGTACAGTAGGGAAGTTGGTTTTTAAGATAGCCGAGCGTGATGGTATTGCCGTTTTCTTTGAGCCAGGTGGTCTCGGTGCCGGTGAGCGATGACGAGCCACTGTTTTGGGTCGAGTAACTCGTTTTGACTTCCTCGTTATAGCGCGGGTTATCGCGGGCGATGGTCGTCATGGCGGCGTTGATGTCGTTCATCAGGTCAGGGCGGCTTTTGGGAACGGCAAAATAGTAGTCGCTCGAGCCTACGTAGAACATGGGTGACGCATCGGGCGACGAAATGGTGTCGTTCATGATGACGGCGTCGACCTCGCCGTCTGCAAGCGCCTCAAAGAGGGCGCTGCCGGTGTCGATTTCTTTATAGGTGCAGGTAACGTCTTCGTTGGCGAGCCACTGCTGGCCGACGATAGTTTGCATAACGCCAGAGTTGCAGCCGATGGTGAGGCCTTGGAGCGCCTGAGGGTCACCCTTGGCCAGATCGTCGCGGTCGGGCCTGGCGTAGATATAGTAGCGCTCGATGCCCTCGGGATTTGAGGAAAAGAGCAGCTTCTGCTCGCGTTCTGCCGAATACGAGATGTTGGGCATGAGGTCGATTTCGCCCGCCTCGAGCATGTCCATAAGCTCGGAGAAGGTGCCGCTAACGTATTCGTATTGCCAGCCCTTTGTGTAATACGAGAGGGTCTGGAGGTACTCGTAGCCCCATCCCGAGAGGCGCTCGCCCGGCGTGCCTTCCTGGAAGCCTTTGTTGTTGACGAGCCAGCCAACGCGGACCGTCTTGACCTGGTGGTCGGAGTCGGCGGCAAAGGCGGGGGCAGGCATGACGGCGCTCAGTACGGTGAGTACGGCAACCGCAACGGCTAGGGTGCGATATAGAGCCAAACGAAGGATGGCGGAAGGTTTCACATGAAATCCTATCGAGTCGAGACAGTATCACATAAGGATACCAGCTCAACCTGCCCACTCAGCCACCGCACCGCTAAACGGTCAGGTAGTCATTGGGGACGTTCTTGTTTGACTAGTCATTTAAGAACGTCCAATGACTAGTTCCGTTTGCGGGGGAGGCGTGGGACAATACCGAGCGAATGTGATTGGGCGTCTGGGAAAAGGGGTCGCGATGAACAAGTTGAGGACGCTTGCCGACGTGTTGCGCCAGGCTGGCTTTGCGCGCATCACGGGCCTGTTTCTTGTGTTCTATCTGCTGTGCTCGACGGCCGTCTGGCTGTCCGAGCCCACGACCCTCACCTTTGGCGATGGACTTTGGTTTAGCTTTGAGACGGTCTCGACCATCGGCTTTGGTGACATTCCGGCCGAGACACCGGTTGCCCGCGCGATTACCGTCGTCTTGAGCGTCATCAGCATCTTCTACATCGCCATGCTTACGGGCGTGGCGGTGAACTACTGCAATACGCTCATCAAGATGCGCCAAAAGGACACCATGGCGCGCTTTATGGACGATCTTGAGCATTTGGAAGAGCTCGATCGTGACGAGCTCGCCGATCTTTCGCGTCGCGTGCGCGAGTATCGTCGACGCCAGCGCTAGAACGGGCGCCGTGCGTCACGATGAGGGGGACTGAATATGAATATCACCGTGTATCTGGGTGCCAGCGTCGGTAATGACCCGGCGTTTCTGCCCGCGGTGCAGGAGCTGGGCAACTGGATTGGCGCTAACGGACACGCGTTGGTATACGGCGGGTCCAAGTCGGGCTTGATGGGCGCGCTCGCCGATAGCGTGCTCGATGCCGGTGGACACGTGACGGGCGTGGAGCCGAGCTTTTTTATCGAGGCCGAGTTTCAGCACGATGGCATCGACGACCTCATCGTGACGAGCGACATGGCCGAGCGCAAGGCCAAGATGATCGAGCTTGGTGATGCCTTCATTGCCTTTCCCGGCGGGACGGGTACGCTCGAGGAGATTGCCGAGGTCATGTCGGCCGTGTCGCTGGGGCATCTGAGCGCGCCGTGCATCCTGTATAACCTGGACGGTTACTACAACGATCTCAAGGCGCTGCTCGGACGCATGATTGATAAAGGGCTTTCGAGCCCGAGGCGCCAGCACGGCATCTACTTTGCCGACGATTTGCGCGAGATTGCCTCGATTATCAACGGATAAGTCTTGAGCCTGCCCCACTATGACTCCCAATGGTGCCGTTTGCGGCGCAGACGGTTGGCTCGTTCGGGTAACGCTCGCTCTACAATAAAACGTATCTTTGCCGAATTTGACCACGGGAGGTCCCGATGGATAGTCTTGCAAAACCCAAAAACCGTGCGCTGTTTTTAGTTAGCGTTGCCGTGACCGGTGCGTTCGCAGGCGCCGCGGTCTGGCTGTTCTTTTTTGCGATGGAGCACGGTGTCGACTATCTATGGACCGAGATTCCGCACGCGCTGGGCGTCGCTTCGCCTGAGCTCGCGAGCGGCCCGTTCGGTTTTCTGCCGTACCCGTTTTTTGTCTGCTTGCTGGGCGGCCTGCTGATCGGTCTGTACGAAAAGATTACGGGCACCAAGACCGATGACCTCAACCAGGTGATGGCCAAGGTTAAACAAGACGGTCGCTACCCGTACGACAACCTCGGCAAGCTTTCGCTTGCGGCATTGCTGCCGCTGCTGTTTGGCGGAAGTATTGGACCGGAGGCCGGCCTGACCGGAGTTATCGCGGGTCTGTGCAGCTGGGTCGGCGACCGCATGCGTCGCTTTGGCGCCGAGTTTAGGGAGCTCACGCTGCTGGGCACCCAGGCTGCCCTGACGGCGCTCTTTACCGCGCCCGTGTTTGGCTTTGTGGCGCCGCTCGCCGGTAGCGCCGACGGCCAGGGCGCTGGCGAGGACTCCGCGTCCGATGAGATCACCATCAAGCTGCCCAAGGCGCAAAAGACCGTGGTCTACGGCATCGCGATTGCCGGCGGTCTGGGCACCTATCTGCTGCTCGGCCAGCTTATGGGCGGCGGCATGGGCATGCCCAGGTTCGAGGCCGCCCAGGTGGGTAACCTGGAACTTGTCTGGCTCATTCCGCTGGCGTTGGTCGGCACCGTATGCGGTTGGCTGTACTTTGTCTCTGAGCATGCAAGTGAGGCGCTGTCCCATGCAATAGGGGAGCGCCCCGTCGTCAAGGCCATGCTGGCTGGTCTGGCGGTCGCCATCTGCGGCACAGTTCTGCCTTATACCATGTTTGCCGGTGAGACCCAGGCCGACGTACTTATGGAGACCTACCTCACCATCCCCGCCGGTGTGCTCATCGCGACCGGTCTTCTCAAGGCCATGCTGACACCCGCCCTCATCAACATGGGCTGGCGCGGCGGCCACTTCTTCCCGGTTATCTTCTCGGGCGTAAGCCTGGGCTACGGCCTTGCCATCCTGACGGGCGCCGATCCGGTCTTTTGCGTCGCCGTCTGCACGGCCTCGACGATGGGCGCCGTCATGCGCCAGCCGGTCATGGTCGTGGGCTTGCTGCTCATGTGTTTTCCGCTTAAAGGCATCGTCTGCATGATCATCGCCGCAGTCATTGCGGCAGGCATTCCGCTGCCCAAGCCGCTGCGCAAGTAGCACGATAGCGCGTGCCGGGGATATACCATTTGTCACGGATTTGCGGGGGGGGCGATCGCGTCCTTCGTGGATTGAGACTCGCGTGCCTACAGGTCGTGTACTCGATAAACCTTGGTGCTGACGGTGCAGCTGATTGCGCATAGCGCGAGGGCCAGCACGGCAATTCCTGCGCACAGACAGCCCAGAACGGCGGGATCGGGATTCGCCCCAGCAATCGACATGAGCCAGTTGCTGATGGGGTTGGAGGAGCTCAGTGTGGCCATGGCAAGGCATCCGAGCAGGGCAAACAGGCCGACGGAAAGGCGCAGCGCCTCCATGTGTCCAAATCGAAAGAACAGCGGCTGTGCCAGAAACACCATCATGAGGGAAATGAGCATGGACGCGGTCGAAGCGATTGCGGTCTCAAAGACGGTCTGTCCCGTCGAGGGGATACCCACGCTGTTGAAGAGCGGGATGGAGACGATGCTCAGAAGCGCGGCGGCGCACGCCATGACGGCCGAGAAGACAATGATGCTCAGGTAGCGTGCACAGATGATGTCTTTGCGCGAGAGGGGCAGCGTTGCCCGATAGCGCTCCCATCCGTTTTGATTGTCGTAGCCGGCCAGCGAGTTCATGACCACGATGGGCGACATGGCACTGACCGCACAGGCGCCGGCGCTCATACTGGCATCGCCATCCGATGCGTTGGCGAGGGTCAGTACGACGAAGATGAACAGGCCGACGCCCGCGATGCTCGGGACAAGCGTGCGGACGATGGCGAGCTCAGACATAAAGGCGCGTTTCATTTCGAAGCCCCTTTCAGCATGAGGCGAAGATAGTCATCAATTGTTGCCCGGTCGCAGGGAATCTCGGGGAAGGCCTCGAGCGCCTCGCGACGGTTGGGCACGAGCACGTCCACGCTATAGGCGTGGTGGGCGGCACGGGCGCCTTCGACGCAAGCCATGAGCTCGGACGCCTGTGCTTGGGTGCAGTGGGCGATGCCGGCTCGGTCGGTAATGTCCTCGCGCGGCAGGTCAAACACAATCGAGCCGTTATCGATGCAGATGACGCGGTCGGCAGTGCGATCGAGGTCGGATGTAATGTGGCTTGAGAGCAGCACGCTGTGCTGGCCGTCGGCGACAAAGGCAAGCAACTCGTCGAGCAGTTCCTCGCGCGCATGGGATCGAGGCCCGCGGTGGCTTCGTCCAAAACGAGCAGCTTAGCATTGTGACTGAGTGCGCAGGCAAGCTGCAGCTTCATGCCCATGCCGCGGGAGAGGTCCTTGACCTTCGTCTTGGGATCGAGGCCAAATCGGTCGATGAATCCGGCGAACGTTTCGCAGCTCCACGTGGGGTATGCCGGGCCTACGAGCCTCTCGACCTGGCCCACCTTGAGCGTGGAGGGGAAGGGACACGTGTCCAGGACAAGCCCGATGCGGGAGCGCAGGTGGCGCTGCGTCTCGTCGGGCGCGTTGGCGTCGCAGCGCTGTCCAAGCAGATGCACCTCGCCGGCATCGAGCTTTATAAGCCCAAGCGCGGCGCGAATGGTCGTCGTCTTGCCGGCGCCATTTGCGCCCACAAAGCCAACGATCTGGCCGGGCTCCACGGCGAGTGTGACCACTCGCAACGAAAAACGGTCGCTCACACGGCGTGAGATGCCTTTGAGTTCTAAAAGGTTTTGCATGGTATAGCCTTTCTTGCAGATGGCTACTGCATGGTTTCGGGGGCTACCAGGTCGAGCATCTCGTGCAGCTTGTCGCGCGTAACGCCCAGGGCTTCGGCTTGGCTCGCCGCTTTCGCAAGCAGTTCTTCGATATGGCAGAGCTGGTTTTCGCGCAAGAGCTCCTGGTTGCCCTCGGCGACAAAACAGCCCTTGCCCTGCACGGTGCAGATGAAGCCGAGTTGCTCCAGGTCGGCGTAGGCGCGCTTGGTGGTGATGACACTCACGCCAAGATCGCTCGCGAGTGCACGGATACTGGGGAGTTTGGCTCCCGCCGCGAGCGTGCCCGAAAGGATCTGAGCTTTGACTTGCGAGGCTATTTGCTCGTAGATGGGCTTGTCGCTCGAATTGGATAGGATAATGTCCACAGCGGCTCCTTAGCTGTTGGGCTACACGTGTATATAACCGGTAAGCACAGTATATATACACTATGCACAGTTATGCAAGAAGAAATGTAGGCTCGCCTGTCTCTTCGTTCGTTTGTCTCGATCTGTAACATCTGGAGCCGATTTTGGTGTCTACCTGTTACAGATTGAGACAGTCCCGACCTTCCTGCTCGTTCATCTCAATCTGTAACACTAAGGCCCGTTTTTGGTGGCTAGATGTTACAGATTGAGACATTGGTCGCCCGCCTGCGCGTTTATCTCGATCTGTAACAGGTAGAGGCTCAAAACCCGTCTATCTGTTACAGATTGAGACGAGATTGAGACGGTGTCGATCTTCCCAGCCGTTTATCTAGATCTGTAACATCTGGAGCCGATTTTGGCGGCTAGATGTTACAGATCGAGACAATCCTTGAGGCGGCTGCCCGGTGCACAGCGAGCTCGGCTAATGAATTTGTCCTGATAGGTGCCCTATGGCGGGATTTGGCGGCTACAATAATGCGGTTACAACGACGTAATGCACTCAATGCAAGAAAGGATCCGCATGGCAAGCCTGTCGGATGAAATCTCGTCGCGCCGCACATTCGCGATCATCAGCCACCCGGACGCCGGTAAGACCACGCTTACCGAGAAGCTGCTGCTCTATACCGGCAGCATCCAGACCGCCGGCTCGGTCAAGGGCAAGAGCTCGGCTAAGCACGCCGTCTCGGACTGGATGGACATCGAGAAGGAGCGCGGCATTTCCGTTACCTCCTCGGTGCTGCAGTTCACCTATAATGGCGCCTGCGTCAACATCCTCGATACCCCCGGCCACCAGGACTTCTCGGAGGATACCTACCGTACCCTTATGGCCGCCGACGCCGCAGTCATGGTCATCGACGGCGCCAAGGGCGTCGAGGCCCAGACCAAAAAGCTCTTTAAGGTCTGTACGCTGCGTCACATTCCCATCTTCACCTTTGTGAATAAGCTCGACCACGAGGCTCGCGATCCGTTTGAGCTCATGGAAGAGATCGAGAACGTCCTGGGTATCAATACGTATCCCATGAACTGGCCGATCGGCAGCGGCCGCAACTTCCGCGGCGTGTTCGACCGTCAGACCCGTCGCGTCATTGCCTTTGAGGGCGACGGCCACGCCAACGCCACCAAGAAGGTCGCCGAGGTCGAGGCCGAGCTGGGCGATCCTTCCATGGACGAGCTTATTGGCGAAGAGAACCATAAGAACCTGATGGACGACATCGAGCTGCTCGATGGCGCCGGCGACGAGCTCGACTTGGATGCCGTGGCCTGCGGCAAGCTGAGCCCGGCGTTCTTTGGCTCGGCGCTCACCAACTTTGGCGTGGAGCCCTTCCTCAAGGAGTTCCTGCGTCTGGCCCCGACGCCGCGCGCCTATACCGATACGCTCACCAGCGAACCGGTCGATCCCTGCCGCGATGACTTTAGCGGCTTTGTGTTTAAGATCCAGGCCAATATGGACAAGAACCACCGCGACCGCATCGCCTTTGTGCGCATTTGCTCGGGCAAGTTCGAGCGTGGCATGGACGCCTTCCACGTGCAGGGCAACCGCAAGCTCAAGCTTGCCACGGGCACGTCGATGATGGCCGATGACCGCGCCATCGTGGACGAGGCGTACGCGGGCGATATCGTGGGCCTGTTCGATCCGGGTATCTTTAGCATCGGTGACACCGTGTGCTCCGGCAAGCGCCACGTGCAGTATCCGCAGATCCCGACGTTTGCCCCCGAGATGTTCGCTCGCATTACGCAGGTCGACACGCTCAAGCGCAAGCAGTTTGTGAAGGGCATGGAGGAGCTTGCCCAGGAGGGCGCCATCCAGATCTTCCGCGAGCTGGGTGCCGGCATGGAGAGCGTCATCGTGGGCGTGGTCGGTGTGCTGCAGTTTGAGGTACTCGAGCGCCGCCTCAAGGCCGAGTATCGTGTTGAGGTCCGTCGCCAGCCGCTGCCCTATACGGACATCCGCTGGATTCAGAACGACCCCGATACCATTGATATCCCGGGCCTTTCGCTCACGCGTGACACGCTGCGCGTCGAGGACATGCGCGGCGGTAAGCTGCTGCTGTTCACGAGCCCGTGGAACGTGGATTGGGCAACCGATCACAACCCCGATCTTATCCTGTCGGAGTTTGGCAACGTAGCCTTTTAATGCATCGGCGCGGTGGCCCTGTGGGGCTGCCGCGCCGTTTGCTTGCCTGATGCCGTGTGAGCGGCTATTATACCCATCGTCGTCTCAAGCCCGTGACGTCCGAGCAGTTCGGGTCCGATATCCTGCTCGTTAAACCTAAAACCAAAGGAGTACATAATGATCAAGAAGGTCATGGAGGACTACAAGGTCCTGTTGCGGAGCATTCCCGCGGCAACGGTTTCGCTGTTTTTCGTGAGTGTCATCATGATGAACCTGCTGGCCAACAAAGAGCTTATCAGCCTGCCGTATCTGGCACTCGATTGCGGCTTTGTGGTGAGCTGGGTTTCGTTTTTGTGCCAGGACATGATCTGCAAGCGCTTTGGCGCCAAGGCATCCATCAAAATCTCTGTCCTCGCGCTGCTGGTCAACCTGGCCGTGAGCCTGTGCTTTTGGGCGTGCTCGCTCACGCCCGGCATGTGGGGCGCTTACTACGACACGGGCATGATCGAGGTCAACACTGCCCTTAACGCCACCATTGGCGGCACCTGGTACGTGGTGCTGGGCTCTTCGCTGGCAATGCTCGTTTCTGCCGTGGTTAATTCCACGCTCAACCAGTCGCTCGGCCGTATGCTCAAAAAGAATAACTTTGCGAGCTTTGCCTTCCGCTCCTATGTGTCCACGGGTGTTGGCCAGTTTATCGACAACTTGGTCTTTGCCATTGTGGTGAGCCACACGTTCTTTGGTTGGACCTGGGTGCAGGTCCTTATGTGCTCGCTGACCGGCGCTGTTGCCGAGCTGCTGTGCGAGGTCTTTCTGAGCCCCGTGGGCTACAAGGTCGTGCGTGGCTGGGAGCGTGAGAATGTGGGCGCCGAGTACCTCGAGCGCCACGCAACCGCCTAAGGGGCAAGTATGCGGGTTTTGATCACGGGCGCTTCGGGCGGTATCGGAGCCGCGTGCGTGCAGCGCTTTTTGGACGAGGGCCACGAGGTCGTGGGCTTTGACCTGCTGCCGACGGCGGTCGAGCACGAGCGCTACCGCCATCTGATCGTTGATGTACGCGAGCCTAACTCGTTTCCAGGCGACCTTGAGCCTCAGGTAATCGTGAACGTTGCCGGTGTACAGGATTCGGCCGATGACATTGCCGCCAACCTGCGTGGCACCATCAACGTGACCGAGCGCTACGCCTTTGTGGGAGAGGGGCTTGCCGCCAAGCCAGCGCCTGCTATCCAATCCGTGGTCAATGTGGGGTCGGCGAGCGGACATACGGGATCGGAGTTTCCCGCCTATGCTGCCAGCAAGGGTGGCGTTATTGCCTACACCAAGAACCTTGCAAACCGCCTGGCGCCGCAGGCCATCGCCAACAGCGTGGACCCGGGCGGCGTTATCACGCCGCTCAACCGTTGCGTGATGGAAGACGAACACCTGTGGAACCAGATTATGGAGCTCACGCCGCTTAAACGCTGGGCCACCGCCCAAGAGATCGCCGAGTGGATCTACTTTGTGGGCGTGACCAACCGGTTTATGACCGGGCAGAGCCTGTTGATCGATGGCGGCGAGGCCGGCCGCACGCAATTTATTTGGCCCGAATAGGAAACGCGCCCGATGGAAAGCTGTCGGGCGCGTTTTTGATGTATCGATTTTTAGCCGATGCAAGTCCAGTTGACGGGGGTCGAGCCGTGCTGTTCGAGTAGCCGATTGGCGGCAGAGAAGGGGCGCGACCCCATAAAAGCGGGGAGTTCTGCCGTGGCACGGTTGGCCGAAAGCGGCGAGGGGTGCGTAGAGGCCAGACAGAACTTGCCGGTTGCCTTGCCCGCGCCGGTAGCGGCGAGCTTGCCTTCGACCATCTGCTGGGCAAAGCGGCCCCATGCCAAAAAGACTACCGGCTGGGGCAGCTGACAGCAGCGTTCGATAACGTAGTCGGTGAGCGTGCTCCAGCCCAGTTTGGCGTGCGAGTTCGCGGCATGCTCGCGCACGGTGAGCGTAGTGTTGAGGAGCAGGACGCCCTGTTGTGCCCATGGGGTTAGGTCTCCCGTGGCGGGAATGGGACAACCCAGATCGGCTTTGAGTTCCTTATAGATGTTGCGCAGGCTCGGCGGCAACTTGGTTTGCGTCGCAGGTACCGAGAACGACAGACCCATGGCCTGGTTGGGTCCGTGATAGGGGTCTTGGCCCAAGATGACAGCCTTGACCTGGTCGGCCGGCGTGTAGGCGAGGGCATTGAGGATGTCGTCTTGTGCCGGGTAGATGGTCTGCTCGGCACGCAGAAGGGCGATGCGCTCGAGCAGCTGGTTCGTAGTGTCACGTACCGACTGCGGCGCACCGCCCAACCAAGTTGCTATGTTGCGGTCGCGGGTTGCGGTGTCCATGGGGCTCCTTTATGGCAGATGCTCTGTTGGCATCTATTGTAAAGGCGCACCGGCTGCCTTTATGCCACGGCTGTATGAAGAGTGGGGCCTACGAGATGTGCTCGGGCACTCCTGCCATACGAGCGTGTCCGTGTGCGCGAAGGCGCGGAAGCTCGACGGTTGCCACCATGACGCCGGTGAGGATGAGGGCGGCGCCAAAGAAGGCGATGGGGCTCAGGACCTCGCCGACCAGGAAGAACGAGAAGACGGCGGAGCAGACCGGCTCGAGCGAGAAGGCGAAGCCGGTGGTCTCGGCAGGTACGTGGGGCTGCACGAGCGTCTGGGTGATAAAGCCGTAGGCAGAGCAGATGAGTGCGAGCGCAACGACAACGACGATCTCGTTCGGCGTGCTGGGAAGCGTGAAGCCGCCAAAGGTGTACGCGGCGATGCCCGAGAACAAGCCACCGAAGCCCAGCTGCCAAACGCCCAGAGCCAGCGGATCGACTTCTTCGACAAAGCGCTTGGCTACGATAATGTGGCCGGCATAGATAAAGGCCGAGAGCAGCATGACCATCGCGCCGGGGTTCAGGCTGGTAAAGTCGGCGCCCGAGAGCAGCAGCATGCCGCAGGTGACGATGGCGGTGCCGACGAGCACTTTGCGCTCGGGGGCGCGGCGCAGCAGGGCGGCGTTGGCAAACGGCACGATCACGACCGTCAGGCTCTGCAAAAAGCCGGCAGTGGAGGCAGAGGTGAGGCTGGAGCCCAGGCACATGCAGGTGAGCTCGGTTGCCATGATGGCGCCGATGATGGCGGCACGGACCATAAGGTCGCGGTTGATGCGGAAAGCGCGCTTGTGGAAGAGCAACAGGCAGGCCACAAAGGCGATGATGCAGCGCAACGCAACGATGCTCGTGGCGTTCATGCTGTCCATGCCGATCTTCATGAGGGGGTACGAAAAGCCCCATGCGACGGGAACGGAAAATGAGAGCGCGATTGCTTTTTTGCGATCCATGGGACTCCTTTTGTTACAGAACGGTTTCGTAAAAAGGATTCTGCTCCCAGATGTGGATGTAGTAAAGCGAATGTATTTTAAGTATGATTAAGAAATACTAATGTAAGCAGAAAAGGCCCTGGCAAAACGTTTTACGGCTACATCGATGTGGAGGCACGATGGCATCGCGGTATCAGATTGTATGTATGGTGGTCGATTGCGGCAGCCTGAAACGTGCCGCCGACGAGCTGGGCTATACGCAAAGCGCGGTGAGCCAGGCCGTCAAGGCGCTCGAGCGCGAGCTGGGCACCACGATTATCGAGCGTGGCAAGCAGGGCGTCTCGCTTACGCGCGACGGCAAACAGTATCTGCCGTATCTGCGCCAGATCGTTACGGCCGAGGCCGAGCTTGAGGGCAAGCGCCAGGAGTTGCTGGGGCTTTCGTCGACCGACATTCGCATTGCGACGTTTACCAACGTGAGTCGTACTGTGTTGCCGCGAGTGATCCGCGACTTTGGGGCCCTGCATCCGGGCGTGCGCTTTACCCTCAAGCAGGGCGATTACACGAGCAATGCCCAGTGGGTGCACGATGGCGTGGTCGACTTTTGCTTTACAGCGCGTGGATTTACCGAGGGGCTCGAGAAACGCGTGGTCTATCACGACGAGCTGGTGGCGCTGTTGCCAGCCGTCCATCCACTGGCGGCAAAGGAAAAGGTGACGCTTGCCGACCTGGCGTCCGAACCGTTTGTGCTGCTGGATGAGGGCGAACAGAGCCTGGTGCTCGATGCATTCGCGGCGCATGGGCTGTCGCCGCACGTGACGAGCGAGGTGACCGACGACTACACCATCATGGCGATGGTGGAGGAGGGCCTAGGCGTGAGCATGCTGTATCGCCGTACCGTCGAGGGCATGCAGGCCGATATTCGCGTACGTCCCATCGTGCATGCCCCCTCGCGCGACGTAGTGGCGGCCTGGCGCAGCTGGGACACCATGCCTATCGCCACGAGGCGCTTTATCGACTATATGAGCTCGCATATTGTCAATTAATGACTGGCGTGACGTTGCGCGTGGTGATTAGCGGGCTGTCGCTTTGGCTTGTGCTAGACGGTAGGTGCGTGCCGGGTGGCAGAGCAATACCGCCACGACCATAAAGAACGCCGTGGTGCCCAGGCTGATGGGGTAGACCATCATGATGTTCGCAAAGGTGCGGAAGTTCGGGAACACGCAGAAGACCCAATAGAAGCGAATACCGCAGACGCAGATCATGGTGATGAGGGCGGGCATGAGCGAGATGCCAAAGCCGCGCAGGTAACCGGACATGTTTTCGTAGAACATGCTAAAGGCGTATGCCGGGAAGATCGAGCACACGCGGATATAGCCGATCGAGACGATGTTGGGATCGCTGTTAAAGAGCGCCAGGATCTCGCGCCCCAGACCGACGATGATGACGATGGTGGTGAGCGCGACGATACCGCCTTCGACCAGGCAGACCTTGAGCGTCTTGGTGCAGCGGTCGATCTGGCGAGCGCCGTGGTTTTGTCCCACAAAGGTGGTGCAGGCCTGGCTAAAGCTGTTGAGTAGGTTGTAGCACACATACTCCAGGCTCATAGCGGCGCTGGATGCCGCCATGACCTCGGTACCCAGGCTGTTGATGGCGGACTGGATGATGATGTTGGCGACGGCAAAGACGGCGCTTTGGATGCCGGCGGGCAGGCCGATCTTGACGATGCGCTTGAGGGCGACGGGGTCTAAGCCTAAGTCGCGTGGGGTGACGCGGACGACGGAGTCGGTCTTGAGCAGGCGGATAAAGAGCGTAGCGGCGCTGACGGTGTAGGCGATGGCGGTGGCGATGGCGACGCCCGCGACGCCCCAGTGGAGTATGGGGACAAAGATGAGGTCCAGGCCAATGTTGAGGACGGTGGACACGGCAAGCGCCTGCAGCGGCATACGGGTGATGCCGACGGAACGGAAGATCGCGGCCTCAAAGTTGTAGAGCAAGATCGAAGGCATGCTGAGCAAAAAGACGCGCAGGTAGAGCGAGGCGAGCGGCATGGTTTCGGCGGGGACGTTGAGCGCGGCGAGCATGGGTTCGGCAAAGATCTCGCCCAGCGCGATGACGACAAAGCCCACGAGTGCCATAAGAATCGAGGTATGGACGGCGCGTTTGACCATGTTCTGATCGTTGCGGCCGATAGCGTTGGCGATGACCACGTTGGAGCCAAGCGACAGGCCAATAAACAGGTTGAGCATAAGACTGGTAAGCGGAACGTTGGAGCCGACCGCCGCCATGGCGAGGGTTCCCTGGTCGCCCGAGAAATTACCGATGATGACCGTGGCGATGAGGTTCGACAGCTGCTCTAAGATGCTCGTGGCGGCCACGGGGAAGGCGAACAGGGGAATATTGCGCCACAGCGAGCCGGTGGTCATGTCAATGTGCTTAGATGCGGTGTCTGCCATACGCTCTCAATCTCTAATATGCGATTCGCTAGTTATTTGCGCAGACGATAATACTCCTAATGCATCCAGTCGGCACTTAGGGACGTTCCTTTTAATATGAGCAGGACATTGTCAAGAGGCAAAATCGGGCCTGGCCCCAACGATATGGGGTCAGGCCCTCTCCCTATATCAACCCGTCCGCGGCGACCTCGGCGTGTCTTACCGACGCTCGTCTTTGCAGTTTAATATCCGCCCGTGGCGATCTCTCGCTGGGCAATCCGTTGCTACGGCTGAGGCTTCTACGTCGAACCGACAGTCTGTGCACGCGTGTGGCGCCCTGGGCGCTCGCAGAAAAGGGACCTGAGGTTCGCCTCAACGGCTTCGGATCGAACCGCTTCCGGGGTGACTGGCTTATGTGCGGGGGACCGCCCCCTACGCCTCCTCGGCCATGAGGCCGACCGCCCACACCCAGCAGGCGAGCTCGCGCGCCGTGGCGACGTTCGCCTTGTTGCCGTGGACCCCGCGCGCGAGCAGCGCCTCCCGCCTCTCGACCAGCCTCCGCACGCCCTTGGCGGCATGCCTCCGGGCGCCCCGGTCCGGGGCCTGGCCCTTGGCGAGGTCCTTCGGCCGCCCCGAGCACGTCAGGTAGTGCCACGCGGCTTCGACCAGCGTCTTCCTCAGGTGCTTGTTGCCGGCCTTGGTGATCGCGCCCCTGCGGTCGCTCTCCCCGCTGGAGTGCTCGGAGGGCGTCAGGCCGACCCACGCGGCGAACGAGCGGGCGTTCCTGAACCTGGAGAACTCGCCGGCCTCGAACACGAGGTCGGCGGCGGAAGCGGTGTCGACGCCCTTGAGGCAGCGCAGGGAGTCGACCCTCTTCCGCCACCTGGGCTTGCGGGCCTCGGCCTCGACGAGCCCCTCGAGCCTCGCCTTCTCCTCCGCCGCCCGCCTGACCGCGTCGACGTAGTAGGCGAGCGCGTCGTTGTCGGCCCCCTCCGCGAACCTAATCGACTCGATCCAGGACCAGTGCGCCCGGGTCCAGTTGCCCTTCCTGCGGCCGGTGGGCGTCCTCTCGTCGAAGACGAGCCCGTGCCTTAGCAGGAACTTGGAGAGCCGCTGCTTCGAGCGCGAGAGTGTCGTCCCTCGCGTCCTCGAGCGCCCTGGTCAGGTCGCGGGCGGCCTCGCACTCGTCGTCGGGGACCCACACCTCGACCACGTTGCCGACCGACAGCATGCGGGCGAGGAACTCGGCGTCGTTGCGGTCGTTCTTCCTGCGCCTGTCCGCGCTGGGCTTGATCATCTTCGAGACGGCGCCGACCACGCAGTCGACCCCCAGGCCGGAGAGCCTCTTCTGCAGGTCGAAGCCCGTGACCCCGGACTCGTACACGCACCTGGCCCCGGGGTCCACGGAGCGGACCCACTCCGCGACGGCGCCGGCGTCGTAGCCGAAGGTCGCGGCGCGCACCTCCCCGGTCATGACGTCGAGGGAGACGGCCTTTATCGAGCGGGCGTGGACGTCGAGGCCGACGAAGGTGGTAGTATCGAGCATGGGAGCCCCTTCCATGAATGCGGCGTGGCCGCCGCGGCTGAATTAGACACTCACCATTGTCGGCCTAATCCGCGGCCTTTCATGCAGCAGGGGCTCTCAATGTTTTTATGTCCTGCTCATATCGTCTCTGCCGGCAGCTGGGGACACTCCTTCAGACTAGTCATTGGGGACGTTCTTAAATGACTAGTCGAACAAGAACGTCCATTACAGTCGAAATTGTCAGCCCGGGACCGTCTCGGGCTACGATTGAGGCGCGCCCAGAACGGGCCGCCGACCGGGCGCCCGCGCACGGCCGAACGTCCCTGCCCCCGAGAGGGCCCGTTG
>NZ_QSQW01000019.1:0-535 GCF_003437565.1 Collinsella sp. TF10-11AT | reverse complement strand
CCCCCGAGAGGGCCCGTTGGGTGCTGCCGGCGCGGGACGCGCCGCCCCCGACGGCTGATAGGAAAGTGCCGGGCAGGCGCCGCGGCTGGTAATGTGAGTGCCGAGGGGGAGGCCATCCGGTCGAACGACTACCGGAAGGATACCACCGTGAAAGCGCCATCCACCAGGCCCGCGGCCGTGCTCGGCCTGGACGTCGGCAAGTCATCGCACTGGGCCCGCCTGGTCGACCGCGACGGGGAGGTGCTGGCCAGCGCCCCCGTCCGCAACAGGGAGGCCGAGCTCGACGCGCTGTTCGCCTCCGCGCCCGCCGGCACGCTCGTCGTCGTCGACCAGTTCCGCAACATAGGGTCCCTCGCCGTGAGGCGGGCCCGCGCCGCGGGGCTCGGGGTCGCCCACCTGCCCGGGCTCGCCGCCAGCCGCGCCGCCGGCCTGTTCGCCGGCGAGGCCAAGACCGACGAGCGCGACGCCGCGGTGATCGCGCGGACCGCCCTGGGCGTGCCGGACTCCCTGTCGGGGGTCCCGGGCCGCGGCGAGG
>NZ_QSQW01000018.1:0-39523 GCF_003437565.1 Collinsella sp. TF10-11AT | reverse complement strand
CTACCGGGAGTAGCCCCGACGGTTGACAAAACTATAGGAACACCCAACGACTAACTTCCTCCTTCCCGTAACCTTTCCGCAACAATTCGTCCTCTGCGGTGCCAGCGCCCGTTCACAACGTCCCCTGCGCTACACTTAGTCGCACTGTGGCGCTGCCGCGCCGCGCCCGACCCAAGGGGGACACTCATGAAGAACACTCAGCTGCTGCTGATTAACGATATGTGCGGCTACGGCAAGGTCGCGCTTTCTGCCATGCTGCCGGTGCTGTCGCACATGGGTTACCGTATCCACAATCTGCCGACGGCACTTGTGTCCGATACGCTCAACTATCCCAAGTTCTACATCCACGACACCACGGAGTACGTGCGCCAAAGCCTCGCTATCTGGGAGGAGCTCGGCTTTGAGTTCGACGCCATCTCGACCGGCTTTATCGTGACCGAGGAAGAGACGCGCATCATCTCGGACTTTTGCCACCGCCGCGCGCAAAAGGGCACCAAGGTGTTCGTCGATCCCATCATGGGCGACAACGGCAAGCTCTATGCCGGTGTGCCCGAGTCCACGATTGGCCTTATGCGGCACCTGCTGGAGTGCGCAGACTACGCGGTGCCCAACTACACCGAGGCCTGTCTGCTCACCGATGCGCCTATTGCAGAGCAGATCACGCCCGACGAGGCCCGCGCCCTTGTGGACGCCGTGCGCGAGCTGGGTGCCAAGTCGGTAGTCATTACGAGCGCCGTGGTCAATGGCACGAACGCGGTTATCGGTTACGACCATGTGGCGGGGGAGCACTTCACGATTCCATTTGAGCTCATTCCGGTCTATTTTCCGGGCACGGGCGACACGTTTTCGGCGGTGCTCGTCGGCCGCGTTATGGCAGGTTGGAGTCTGCAGCGCGCGACGGCCGATGCCATGCGCGTGGTGGCGGAGCTTATCGAGCGCAATGCCGACCAAGAGGACAAGTCGGCCGGCCTGCCCATCGAGGCCTGCCTGGATGTGATTGACCATGAGTAACGCTGGCGAGGGCGGCGTCAAGCCTGTGGGCGAGAACGGGCCGCTCGGCGCGCCGCGTGGCAAGCGGCCGCGTATCCGCGTGAGCTGCGTGGACCAGCTGGGGACGTGCCGCTGCCACCACGGTCATAAGCCGGGCGACGTCTTTGACTTTGACCGAGACCGCGGCAAGATGTGCTCCATGGCCTGCCACGTGGGCTTTCCCTATATCGATATCCTGCGCTATGGCGGAACCGTGCCTGGCAACGAGCCCGGTACGGCAAAGTTCTGCTGCCCCGAGATTGATACGCTGAACGTCTGGCTTGCCGAGATCGTCGACGAGTAACCGAGCGAGGTTTTTCTCCCGTCGAAATATCGAGCGTGGATTATCTCCCGTTTTGGGCGCAATTTCGCACTCAAAGTGGGAGATAGTCCTCGCTCGATTTGTATGCGAGAATCCCGACCTCACTTATGCCCATGCTTAGGCGCACGCGTCGTTGTTCTGTGCGCGAGTAAGCTCAAATTTCTGCATTTCATCCAATTTCGGTACTAAAAATCTCTGTATTTCATCGATAATAGTCGATATAAATATCTGCATTTCATTTATCGAGGCGATGGGAGAGCTTATGTTGCGCAGGAAAATCGCTGATGAGCTTGATTGTTGGCAGAGATCCATTGAACGAAAGGCGTTGTTCGTCACGGGTTCTCGCCAAATCGGTAAGAGCTACTCGATTCGCGAGTTCGGTAAGTCAAACTACGCAACCTATATCGAGCTCAATCTCGCGGAAAATCGCCAGGCAAAAGATGCTCTTCTCGAGGCACGGGATGCCGATGATTTCATCAGCAGGGTGACGCTTCTTTCGGGAAAGCCGATAGCGCCAGGCAAAACGCTCGTGTTTATCGATGAGGTCCAAGAGGCCCCCGACATCATGACGATGGCAAAGTTCCTTGTTGAGGACGGGAGGTGCCACTGGGCGTTTTCGGGGTCAATGCTCGGGACCCAGTTCAAGGGCGTTAGGTCCTATCCTGTGGGATATGTTCACGAGCTTAGGATGTTCCCGCTCGATTTTGAGGAGTTTTGCTGGGCGATCGGGGTGAGCGAAGGAGCTCGCCAAACGATACGCGATGCGTGTATCAGCGAGAAGCCCATTCCTGATTACATTCATGACGCGATGATGGCAAACTTCAGGACCTATACCGTTGTCGGCGGAATGCCGGAGGTCGTGCAGCGTTTCCTTGACACGCAGGGCGACCTTGCCTCTGTTCGTCAGCTACAGTCAGAGCTCAACGAACAGTACCGGCGGGATATCTCCAAGTATGCAAGCGGGCGAGCCCTTCAGGTGCAGAGCATTTACGATCAGCTCCCTATTATGCTCGAGGGCGAAAACAAACGCTTCGTGCTCAATTCCATTGACCCCAAGGCGCATTACGACAAGTACCAGCGAGATTTTGTCTGGCTTGTCGATGCCGGCGTTGCTCTCAAGGCCGATATCGTAACCGAGCCAAAATCGCCCCTGCTCAAGACGGCGCGGCCATCGCAGTTCAAGCTATATCAATCGGATACGGGCATGTTGATGGCGCGCTACCCCGTTGGAGTCGCCCAGGCGGCGTATCTTGATAGCAAGGAGCCCAATCTGGGCGGCATTTACGAAAACGTGGTGGCCCAGCAGCTGGCTGCCCAGAATCGCCAGCTTTACTACTATCAGACGAAAAAGCGCGGCGAAGTGGACTTTGTGGTCGACGGACCGGATGGGACGGCTGTCCCGATCGAGGTTAAATCGGGCTCCTATTACCACGCGCACGCTGCGCTCGGTCATGTGCTTGATACGGCCGAATATGGCGTAAGGCTCGGGATTGTTTTCTCGAGAGGCAACGTTGAGCGCAACGGAGCTGTTCTTTATTTGCCGCTATATGCGACCTGGGTCCTTTCGGATGTTTTGGGCGACTCCCGTGCCGAGGGGATAAAGCTGGAGGTCAAGCAGGTCTAGGGCCAGTCCCGAATGTGACAAAGGGGCAGTCCCTTGGTCGTATCGAGTTCCACTGCCCGAGAAAATGAGCGTGGATTTTCTCCCGTTTAGAGCGCACTTGAACGCTCAAAGTGGGAGATTTTCCACGCTCGATCTGTATACGAGAGAAAATCCACGCTCGATGTATACCGATGACGCGGTTCGCGCGGTTTGTGCGCCCGCAAACCTACATCTGCTCGAGCATGGCAGTGCAACCGTCGAGCACGTCGCGGTAGGTGGCATCGAAGTTGCCGGTGTACCAGGGATCGGCCACGTCGCCGGGGCGCTCGGTCCAATCGAGCAAGCGCGTAATCTTGCCGTCGGGGTCGTCGCCAAAGATGCGGCGCAGGCCACGCGCGTTCTCAGCATCCATATAGACAATGTGATCCCAGTTGCCATACTCTGCGCGACGCACCTGGCGGGCACGGTGCGCAACGACGGGAATCCCGACTTCGCGCAGCTTGGCGACCGTGCCATGATGTGGCGGGTTGCCGATCTCCTCGGTCGAGGTGGCGGCAGAATCGATGACAAACTCCGCCTCGCGCCCGGCACGGCGCACCAGCTCGGTAAACACCGACTCAGCCATCGTCGAGCGGCAGATGTTCCCATGGCAGATAAACAGTACCCGTTGCATATGCGGTTTCCTTTCGATCATCATCGAGCTCGAGCATCGCATCTACGCCTACGCCCTCGCCCGCTTGCGCTCCCAGCGGGCCAGCTTAATCGTCACCAGCGTGAGCGCCCAGGCCACAAGCGAGAACGCGGCGCCCACGGCACCCACGTACGCAATGCCAATGCTGCTTACCACGGCGCCGCCCACTGCAGTGCCAAACGAGATGCCGACGTTAAACGCCATGGGCTCAACCGAACTTGCGAGTACCATCGACTTGGGATGGCGGCTGCGTGCCACGTCCATAAAGTGCGTGATGCACGACACCGAGAACAGGTACATGAGCAACGCCAAGCTAAAGACAAAGACCAGCGCGAGCGGCATGGTGCCGCCCACGGCAAACAGCCCGAGTAACGCCGCCGCCTGCAGCACAAACGTAACAAGCAGTGCCTTCATGCCAAAACGCGCATCGATCCATCCGCCCAAGATGTTTGAGGTCAGGCAAAACACGCCGTAGGCCATAAGCGTGGTACTCGCCTGAACAGTGCCCATTCCCAGCACCTGCTCAAGATAAGGTGTCACGTAGCCGTAGAATACGTAGACCGAGCCCACGCCAAACAAAAAGATGAGCATGCCGGTGATGATACTCGGCTCGCGCAGCAGACCCGCCTGCTCGCGAAAGGTGGCAGGCTCATCGGTTTGCCCAGCGCGCGGCATAAACGCCACGAGCGCTCCGCAGATCAGAACGGCAAAGGTCAGCGTGCCGTACATGGCCACGTGCCAGTCGAGCGTGTCGGCCACGAACTTGCCGATCGAAGTGACAAAGACCATTGCCACGGAAAACGCACCATATACCACCGAGATGGCAAGCGAGGTTTGCTGTGGGGACAGCAGCTCGGGGATGTACGTCACACCCACGGCGAGCAGTGCGCCCGAGACGGAGCCCAGGACAATGCGCGAGATAAACAGCACCTGGAAGTTGGGCGCCAACGCCATGACCAGGTTGCCGAGCACAAAAACGATGCTGTAGCACACGAGCAGCTGGTAGCGGCGGAATCGCCCCGTGCTGAGCGCGAGCACCGGCGTGGCGATAGCGTAGACGAGCGCGAACACGCTGATGAGCTGGCCCGCAGTGGCAAGTGATACGCCGAGTTCCGTTGCCAAGTCGCTTTCGATGCCGATGACCACGAACTCCGAGCAGCCGAGCGAGAAGCCCAACAGCACGAGCAGCGCCAGGCAGAGCTTGGTGCGCGCGGGGGAGAGCGCGGCGGCGGTTGACTTACTTTTAGGCGTGGTTGCGGCGGTCAAGGTTGTCACTCCAATGTCGCATGAATAAGCGGGATTCAATCCCTGCAACTCTAACAGAATGTGTCAGGTGCCTGCCCCCTTTGTCGCAGGCTGCGCTTGCCTGTATAGTCGCAATACAGGCGAAGATGGTCTCAGGTACATCGCGGGCGACAGGAGATCCCATGGGTATGCACACGACAAAGGTTGCAGTGGGCGAGGGCAAGTTTGCGCTCGAGGCCCAGTTGACGGTGACGCCGCGCGGCATGGTGGTGTACGCCTGCTCGCCGGAGTACGCGCATCTGGGCGCCACGGCGCAGGCCATTCCGCGCCCTGAGCCCGGTCGCACGGCGACCGTGAGCATCCTGGCCGTTCCGTGCCATCGAGATGAGATCCCGGCGCACGATATCGCGGCGGCGCTGGCCACGCGCTTTGGCGTGCCGGTAGTTGCAAGCACGGGCTTTCATGTGGAGCATGCGACTGCGGACGATCTGCAGCGCGTGCTCGCTACCACCAAGGAGCTCATCGCCGCGCTCGAGGAGGCCGCCGCGCGCATCCTGCGCGCCGGCTGGGATGAGGGCGGTGCAGGCGCCGAGGTCGTGGCGGTCGATGCCGCGACCGGCGAGGCGCTTGGCCCTGTCGATCGCATCGAGGCACATGCCGGCGAGGGCATTCTGCACCAGGCTTTTCTGACGCTTCTAGTTGAGGGCCGGGGCGAAGACGCGCGCCTGCTGCTCTGTCGTCGCAGCAAGCTCAAGCGCCTTTGGGGTGGGGTGCTTGCCGACGGTTGCGCCGGCCATCCGCTCCCCGGGGAAGACGTCGCGGCCGCCACGGCACGTCGCATGGGCGAGGAGCTCGGCGTCGCGCGCGAGCCGGGCGATCTCAAACATCTGGGCCATATCGTCTACCGCGAGGACCACGGCGACGGTCGCTGCGAGTGCGAATGGTGCGAGGTGTTCGCAGCCCATGTCGAGCCGGGCGAGCTGCATATCAACCAAGAGGAGATCTCGGAGGTGCGTCGCGTGGCCCCGTCCGAGCTCAAAGGCTACCTGCAGGGTCACCCCGAGCAGCTGGCCCCCTGGCTCCGCGAGGCGCTCAGCGACCCATCCATCCGTACGGCCTTCGCTATGTAACAAAGGTACAGTCCCTTTGCCATATCCAAACCGTCACAACATTCGATGAAAATCTCGAAAACGAGGAAAAGCGTCGAATGTTGTGACGGTTTTTGTCTAGGGGATCGCTTCTCATCCAAAAATCCCGCTTGACTGTATTGCAACAACACAGCGCAACGTAAGGGGTGTCCGATAACGGGCGCCCCTTTTTAAGTGGCAACGTGGCCGCGAATCCGGAGCGCCCCCAACAAGAAAGGTGGGGAGATGGAAGCGGAAAAGAAGGCGTTTAAGATCACCAAGCGCGAAATTGGCTTTGTGCTGGGTATCGTTGTCTTTTTGCTGGTGAAGTTTCTTCCTTTGGCGGAGCTGAGCTCGACGGTCGAGCTCACGGTCGGCGCTCAGACCTGTCTAGCACTGACGCTCGCCACGGTGGTGTTCTGGGCATGTGGCGTGGCACAGCCGGGCTTTGTGGGCCTGCTCTACTGCGCGCTGCTCGTTCTGTTCAAGGTGTGCGTGGACGACACGGGCGCCGCGAGCATCTCGGCGACGGTCGCCTCCACGTTTAGCTCGTGGACCAAAGCTACCATGTGGCTCGTCATCGGCGCCTACCTCATCGCCAGCGCGGTCAAGGAGTCGGGGCTGGGCGAGCGCATCGCCTATGCGTTTATGCTCAAGTTCGTGCGCGACGCCAAGTCGCTCATCATCTCGATCTTCGCGCTCACCTTTGTGCTGTCGCTGCTGATCCCGCACCCGTTCCCCCGCGCCTTCCTCATCCTCGCCGTCGTCTCGGTCATCGCCGAGTCCGCCGGCTACGGTGACGATGACCGCGGCAAGCTCGGATTCCTCGTGTTTGCCGCTGCCGCCCCGGGTTCCATGTTCTTCCTGACGGGCGACTCCACGCTCAACCCGCTTGTTGCGCAGTACAGCGCCGAGGCCGGCGGCATGAGCCCGTCCTTTATCGACTGGTTCCTGTACATGAGCGTGCCCATGCTGGTTGCGCTGCTGTGTACCCTGTTCTTGGGCCTCTTCCTCTTTAAGCCCAGCAAGGAGCTCGTCTACGATCGCGAGCGGATCGTGGCCAAGCAGGCCGCGCTCGGTAAGCTCTCCGTCAAGGAGATCCGCACCATCGTGTGGCTTGTCATCGCCATCGCGCTGTGGCTCACCGTCTCGGGCGATTACATCGGCTGGGTGACACTTGCCATCGGTGTCGCGCTCGCCATGCCCATCATCGGCGAGGTCCTTACCCCCGCCAGCTGGAACGCTGTCGACATCAAGTCCCTCATGTTCCTGACGGCCGCCATGGCCGTGGGTTCCGTGGGCGGTGCCACCGGCATGAACGCCTGGATCGCCGATGTCGTGCTTCCCAGCTCCGTGCCCGAGAACATCTTCCTGTTCGCCCTGCTTGTCGCCGCGCTCTCCATGATCATCCACATGTTCATGGGCTCGGTCATGGCCGTGCTCGGCGTGTGCGTGCCGGCGTTCATCAGCTTCGCGGCCGGCTCCAGCGTGAGCCCGCTCGCCGTGGCGCTCATCGTCTTCACGTCCATCAACATCCACTACATCCTGCCGTTCCACAACCTGCCGATCCTTATCGGCGAGGGCAAGGACGCCGGCGGCTACACCTCCAAAGAGGCTATGCGCATGGGCATTCCCCTCACTGCGGTCGTCTTTATCGTCGTGCTGGTCGAGGCCGCCTGGTTCCACCTCTTTGGCCTGATGTAAGCGGTCGAGCGCTTGGGCTGTAAGCAGCCGAGTGCTCGAACTGCGAGTGGCCGAGCGTCCCATCTATGAGCGCCGCGGCCCCACTACGTTACCCAGCCCGGCGGCATCCTCGCCGCCGGGCACTCTCCCGAAAGGAGCACGCTATGTCCACTACCGATGCTTCCCAGATCCACGACCTGCGCTCCGCACTCGACTTTTTGCGCAAGATGCCGGGCCAGCTGCTCGAGACCGACACCCAGGTCGATCCCGATGCCGAGGTTTCGGGCGTCTATCGCCACGTCGGTGCCGGCGGCACCGTTATGCGTCCGACCAAAGAGGGTCCGGCGATGGTCTTCAACAACGTCAAGGGCTTTGACGACGCCAAGGTCTGCATCGGCATGCTTGCCAGCCGCAAGCGCGTTGCCGCCCTGCTCGACCTGGATGAGGAGCACCTGGGCCTCGAGATCGGTAAGCGCTTCGAGAACCTGATCGCGCCCGAGCAGATCGCCGAGGGTGCGCACGTCGACTGCCAAGAGGTCGTGTACAAGGCGACCGACGAGGGCTTTGACCTGCGCAAGATCGTTCCCGCTCCTACCAACACGCCCGTCGACGGCGGCCCCTACATCACCATGGGCCTCGCCTACGGCACGAGCCCCGACGGCTCCCAGTCCGACGTGACCATCCACCGTTTCTCCTGCGTCGACAAGGACAAGCTCGCCATGTGGATTACCCCCGGCAGCCGTCACCTGGGCGCGTTCTTTGACGAGTACTGCCAGCGTGGCGAGGATATGCCCATCTCCATCTCCATCGGTTTGGACCCCGCCGTGTACATGTGCTGCGGTTTTGAGGCTCCCACCACACCGCTCGGCTTCAACGAGCTGCAAATTGCCGGCGCCCTGCGCGGCCACGCTGTCGAGCTTGCCGACTGCGTCACCGTTCCGCAGAAGTGCATCGCCAATGCCGAGTACGTGCTCGAGGGCTACCTCATGCACGACGAGACCATCAACGAGGACGTCAACGGCCACGGCTACGCCATGCCCGAGTTCCCCGGTTACACCGGTGGCGCCAAGGTCTGCCCGGTGATCAAGATCACCGCCGTTACCACGCGCGTCAACCCCATTATGGAGAGCTGCATCGGTCCTTCGCACGAGCACGTGTCCATGGCCGGTATCCCCACCGAGGCCTCCATCTACAAGATGGTCGAGACCGCCATCCCGGGCCGTCTGCTCAACGTCCACGCCGCTCCCTGCGGCGGCGGCAAGTTCGTTGCCATCATGCAGTTTAAGAAGTCGAGCAAAAATGACGAGGGCCGTCAGCGCAACGCCGCCATGCTCGCCTTCTCGGCATTCTCCGAGCTCAAGCACGTCATCCTTGTTGACGAGGATGTCGATATCTTCGATATGAGCGACGTGATGTGGGCCATGACCACGCGCTTCCAGGCCGACGTCGACCTCATCACCATCCCCGGCTGCCACTGCCACGTGCTCGACCCGTCCAACGACCCCGCGTTCGACCCCACGATTCGCGAGCACGGCATCGCCTGCAAGGCCATCTTCGACTGCACGGTCCCGTTCGACCTCAAGAAGAACTTCATTCGCTCGCAGTTCATGGAGATCGACACAGACAAGTGGGCCAAGGAGATTGCTTTCTAGTAAGTAGCCCTACCAAGTAGTTAAGGAGCCGTCATGCCTGAGTCTTCTGTCCGTCCCCGTCGCATTGTCGTTGGCGTGTCTGGCGCCAGCGGTGCCGCGCTGGGTCTTGAGTGCCTCAAATGCCTGCGCCAGGCAGGTGCCGAGTCGGCGCTTGTCGTCACGCGCGGGGGAGAGATCACCATCGAGCAGGAGCTCGGCATGACGCTCGACGAGTTTGCCACGCATGCCGATGTGGTCTACGACAACAAGAACATCGGCGCTGCCATCGCAAGCGGCACCTATCCGGTCGATGGCATGATCGTGGCACCCTGCTCCATGAAGACGCTCGCCGGCATCGCGAGCGGCTACAGCGAAAACCTGTTGCTGCGTGCGGCCGACGTGCAGATGAAAGAGCAGCGCCGCCTGGTGCTCATGGTGCGCGAGACGCCCTTCAGCGCCATTCATGTCGACAACATGGCGCGCCTGGCGCGCGTACCGGGCGTCATGCTCATGCCGCCCATGCTCACGTTTTACAACGGCCCCGCCACGCTCGATGACGCGGTGCATCACATCGCCGCCAAGGCGCTCGAGGCCGTCGGCGTGTCATGTGCAAACTATAAGCGCTGGTCATAGGCGTCTTTAGGGTAGGATACGAGTAGTGTTTGAGCCCGCTGCCCCTGTGGGCGGCGGGCTTTGTGCGCAAAAGGGATGTGTCGGGAGGACCTATGCAGACGGGCATGTATGCGATTAGCGAGATGGCGAGCTTGTTTAACGTTTCGCGCCAAACGCTCATCTACTACGACAAGATCGGTCTGTTTAAACCCGCCGTGGTGAACGAAAAGGGCTACCGTTTCTATTCGCCCACGCAGATCCCGCTCATGCGTCTGATCTGCATGCTGCGCGACCTGGGGCTCGAACTCGACGAGATTGACCGCCTGACCTCGACGTTCGACATTGGCGAGATGACCGATCACCTGCGCTCGCGGGTGCAGGCGCTCGATGAGCAGATTGCCGGGCTCAAAGCCGAGCGCGCGAGCGTACAGGAGCGTCTAAGCTTTTACGACGAGGCGGTTTACTGGCGCGAGCGCGAGGGCAAGCCGGAGCTCAAGCAATTCGAGCGTCGCTACGTGGTCTTTGAGGAGTTTCCGGGCGATATCGAGCGCGGCCGCTCGATGCTGCACCCTACGCTCATGCGGGCAATCCTGCGCATGCGTACGTTGACGGGCACGCGCCCCATGCGCGGTTGGGGCGCCATGCTGCGTCGCGAGGCGCTGCATTCCGACGACCCTATCGCCGGCGCGGGCTCCTTTGTCGTGCTGCCGCGCGGTGTCGAGGAACTGCTGCCGAGCGACGCTGCCGAGCTGGCAGAGATCGGCATCGAGGTGCTGCCCGAGGGCACATACCTGTGCATGAGCCGCTGGGGTATGCCGTACGAGCCCGAGGGCATCCGCGCCATCGTTGCCTGCATGGACGAGCACGCGCTCCAGCCCGTTGGCAACGCTTTCGACTTTTGCTACCTCGATACCACGAGCTACGACGAGTCCCACCAAGAGGACTTTTGCTGCATCCAAATCCCCGTCGCCCTCCAGATGTGACAACGGGACAGTCCCTTTGCCACATCCATTTCTTAGAAACTTGCAAAATCTGCAAGTTTCTAAGGCGTCATCTTATAAACTTGCAAAATTTGCAAGTTTCTATGTTTTCACGTCTGGTCGTGTGACAAAGGGACAGTCCCTTTGTCACATTCCGTGCGAGCTCCTGTGCCATCTGGGGGTATAAGGCTAGCAAGTGTTTATTTGCGAGGCCAAGGGGGCGCCCCGTATGGATATCGATAACTTTGAATGGTGGTATAGCGAGGGCGAGGCTCCGGACGAGGAGTGGGACGAGCCCGCGCCGCGTGGCGTGTCGAGCGACGAGGACGAGAGCGGCAACGATGTCGTCGAGACGGACGCCGCTTCCGACTCCGCCGAGCCCCTGACCTTTGAACAGGCTTGGGCCCAGGCCGAGGCCGACGAGGCAAAGGCCGATGCCACGGCCACGCTCGGTGAGCCGGCCGATATGTCCATCTCGCCGGCAAAGACCCCGCAACCTCGCCATAACATCGACCCCGACAGCACGGCATCCTTCAGCATTCTCGACGTGCCCTCGCAGGGTGCTCAGGCGCCCGCGCCCACGCGTCGCCCCAATCTGTCTCGCGAGGAAGATGCGGGACGTCGCTCGCCGCTCGGCCCCATTCTCATCGCCTTTATGGCCGGCGTCATCGCTTGCTCGGCGATCGGAAATGTCTGGAGTCACGTGGAGCAACAGCGCAAAGACGCCGCCAAGGTCGAGATGTCCGTCGAACAATCGCTCAGCCGCACGCGCTCGGTGCATGTGTCGGTCGAGGTTAAGGACGGCGCGACGTGGGATACCGCGCGCGGCGATAGCCAAATGCTCGTCCATATCGTGGGCCGCACACTCAAGGGACAAGCAATCGACGAGTATCAATACGTCAATTCCGAAGGTGACGGCATCGAGCTCAAGCCCGGCGACTACGAGCTCACGGTCGATGAGCCGCCCGTCGCCACCGACGGCACGCGTTACCGTGCCTCAAAGCGCATGGTTCCGGTGAGTTTTAATTCACAGGCGCCCGATACGGTCGATAGCACGCCGCAGGGCGGGTTTGACCTTTACGCTATTGCTCAATAACTGCACCTGTCGCTCAACCCCGCCGCCAAGAGTGGGACAATAGCCCTCGACACTGTTGTTTACTTTTGGAGGAAGTAGCATGTCCACCGTCACTACCATCAAGCGCGGCGGCCTCACCGCGGCCATCGATTCCATGGGTGCCCAGCTCACGAGCCTTGCCCTCAACGGCAACGAGTATCTGTGGCAGGGCGACCCCGCCTTTTGGGGCAAGCATGCGCCCATCCTGTTCCCCATTGTGGGCTCGCTGCGCAACAACACGGCGACGTCTGCGGCCGGCACCTGCGAGATGCCGCGCCACGGACTCGCGCGCATCGTCGAACACAAGCTGGTCGAGGTTTCGGAGGACGGCTCCTCGGTAACGTACGAGATCACCGACACGCCCGAGTCGCTCAAGGCGTTCCCGTTCCACTTTAAGCTCAGCATGACCTATGCCTTGACCGGCGACGCCACCCTCACGCAGACCTTTGCCGTCACCAACACCGGCGACGTGGACCTGCCGTTCTCGGTGGGCGGCCACCCCGCGTTTAACGTACCGGCTCCCGGTGCCGAGGACGAGGCGTTCGAGGATTACGAGCTGGCGTTTACCGAGGCTTGGACTAACGAGGCCCCCGTCATCACGCCCGACGGTCTTATGACGTTCGAGGGTAGTTACAAGGCTCCCGATAACTCGGACGTGCTGCCCATCGCGCACCGCAGTTTCGATAACGATGCCATCATGTTCACCGATACTCCGGGCTCTACGCTCACGCTGCGCGGTCGCAAGTCGGGCCACGGCGTCAAGATCGACTTTGAGGGCTTTAAGTACATCGGCGTGTGGTCTGCCGCCAACGACGCTCCGTTTGTGGCGCTCGAGCCCTGGACCGGCCACACCACCATGGACACCGAGGACGATGTCTTTGAGCACAAGGTCAATACCATTACGCTGGCGCCGGGCGAGACGGACGTCCGCAGCTTTAGCGTCACCCTGCTCTAGAGGTTCCGCCGTTCTGACGAACGGCGGACCGGTCGACGCTGCGCGCCACCCAGAGCGACAATTTGCCATTCAAAAGGCACGGCATGACCAGAAGGTCTATGCCTTGCCTTTTTCATGCCAAGTGGTACATGGGGGCAGGCTGCTTTGCGCCAATCGTCTTCGTGTGTCTATTATTTTTTCGCGCACATGCCGCGCTGCTGGTTGTTGACGTATATCCTGTCTTATTGTCAGCAAAACGACATAGGGAAGGCATCAGATGCAACCTCGACTACAGCGCGACGCGCAGACCCAGCCGGTGTGCAGTCGTCGCATCTTCTTGGGTAGCGCCCTCGCTGCGAGCGCAACCGTTGTCGCCGGCGCGCTTGCCGGCTGCCAGCGTCCGTCCACACTCAAGGTGGTCCAGCCCACGACGGGCGGCGGTCGCGATGACCTGTCCGATTCCGTTATCGGCAAGGATAAGATCCGCATTGGCATGGAGGCGGCCTACGCCCCGTACAACTGGCAGGTTTCCGAGGCCAGCGAGTTCACCATTCCCATCGACAACGTGCAGGGCGCCTATGCCGACGGCTACGACGTGCAGATCGCCAAGATCGTCTGCAAAGCCCTCGGCGGCGAGCCTGTTGCCGTCAAGCAGAGCTTCTCGGGCCTTATCGATTCGCTTAACAACGGCCAGATCGACCTCATCATCGCCGGCATGAGCGCCACGCCCGAGCGCGAGGAGTCCGTCGGCTTTTCCAAGCCGTATTTTATCGGCTATTTTGGCCTGTTCGTAAAAGAGGGCTCGCCCTACCAAAACGCGACCAAGCTCAGCGACTTTAGCGGCGCCACGGTGCTCGGCCAAAAGGACACGATGCTCGACACCGTCATCGACGAGATTCCGGGCGTCGTCCACAAAAATCCGGTCGATTCGGTACCCACGGTGTTCTCGAACCTGCTGCAGGGCACTTGTGACGCCGTGACCTACAACACCGAAAACGAGAAGGGCTATATGGCCCAAAACCCGGGCATCGTGCCCATTCGCTTTGCGGAGGGCGAGGGCTTTAAGCAGGAGGTTACGACAAACGTCGGTTGCCGCAAGGGCTCGGACAAACTGCTTAAGCTCATCGACAAGACACTCAAGGGCATTAGCCAAGAGGAGCGCGACCAAATGTGGGACGCGTGCCTCGACCGTCAGCCGGCATAGGGAGGCAGCATGAAAGCCATCAACCGTCTGGCCTCCTTTATCAAGGCCGACCACCGTTATGTATACCTGGGCACGAGCGTCATCGCGGCGCTCGGCCTGGCGTTTAGCCAGCGCAACCCCACACCGCTGAGCTTCTTAGCCCCCACCGGTATCTTCCAGGATTGCCTTTGGGCGATTCTTTGGGCCTGGATTGTCGTGTCGGCAGCGGCGCTTGTCACCAAGCTTATGCACTGGAGTGACTATCGCGAAAAGTCGCCGTTCGCATCCGAGCGTTTCCGCCGCGGCGCGCGCCTGGGTAGCTATGTTGTGGTCGCTATCGCGGCGATCTTCTTTATCGACCGCTGCGTCATGTCGTTTATCGACCTGGTGCAGGTGAGCATTGTCTCGGATTCCAACCCCAGCGACTTTTTGTCGAGCCTGGTCTACATGACCTACAAGAGTGGCGACTTCTTTATCCGCGGTATCGAGATCACCATCGCGCTTGCGACCTTCGGTACCGTCATCGCATTCTTCCTGGCGCTGCTCTTTGTGTTCCTGCGTATTCAGACCTTTGACCGCGTGGACAACGACCTGGTGCGCTTCTTTAAGAGTATCGGCCGCGGCTTTGCGACCATCTACTCCACCATCGTGCGCGGCACGCCCATGATGGTCCAGGGCCTGCTCATCTATTACGCGGGCTTTACCGTTTTGCGCGGCATGGGCTTCGAGACCGCTCAGGCCAACCAGATCTGGAGTACCTTCACCGCCGGCCTCGTCACCATCTCGCTCAACTCCACCGCCTACATGATGGAGGTCCTGCGCGGCGGCATCGAGTCCATCGATCCCGGCCAGGCCGAGGCAGCGCGCTCGCTGGGCCTGTCGCAGTGGCAGGCCATGCGCAAAGTCGTGTTCCCCCAAGGCATTAAAAACGCGATTCCGGCGCTCACCAACGAGCTCATCATCAACATTAAGGACTCGTCGGTGCTCTCGGTCATCGGCGTGTTCGACCTTATGTACGCTACTACCACGGTCGCCGGCGTGTACTACCGCCAGATGGAGGTCTACTGCGTGGCGCTCGTGGTCTACCTGATCCTGACACTCGTGGCGAGCCGCCTGCTCGAAGCCTTTGGCAAAAAGCTGGGCGCCGAGGCCCCTGCCACGCTGCCCAGCTCCAACTAGGCGCAAGACGAGGAGAATCATCATGGCAGATACCGCCACTACCGGCACTGCGGCAGCCGTGCAAAACCAAGAGCCGCTTATCCGCGTCGAGGGCCTGCGCAAGAGCTTTGGCTCACTCGAGGTGCTCAAGGGCATCGACCTGTCCGTCAATTCCGGTGAGGTTGTCACCATCATCGGCGCCTCGGGCTCGGGCAAATCGACCTTCCTGCGCTGCCTCAACCTGCTCGAGACCCCGGACGCGGGCCACATCTGGTTCCACGGCCAGGACCTCACGGCCGAGCGCTGCAACATCAACAAATTGCGCGAGGACATCGGCATGGTGTTCCAGGGCTTTAACCTGTTCAACAACATGGATGTGCTCGACAACTGCACGCTCGCGCCCGTCACGCTCAAAAAGATGAGCAAGGCCGAGGCCGAGAAGGTCGCGATGGAGCATCTGACGAGCGTGGGACTCGAAAAGTTCGCGCACGCCGCCGTTGGCCGCCTGTCCGGTGGTCAAAAACAGCGCGTGGCCATCGCTCGTGCCCTATGTATGAATCCGCAGATCATGCTGTTCGACGAGCCGACCTCCGCGCTCGACCCCGAGATCGTGGGCGAGGTGCTCGAGGTCATGCGCAAGCTCGCCGCCGACGGCATGACCATGGTCGTCGTCACGCACGAGATGGCCTTTGCCCGCACGGTGTCCGACCGCGTGGTCTTTATGGACAAGGGCGTGGTGCTCGAGGATGCCGCGCCGGCCGAGCTCTTCGGCAACCCCAAACACCAGCGCACTCGTGAGTTCCTCTCTCGCTATCTCGAGGACAAATAACCGACCGCAAACGCTTACGTTGCAGGGCCGCTCCCGTGGGGCGGCCTTTGTCGTCACAATCGAAAGGATGTCATGGCCGAGGTTTGGCGCTTCTTTGCGCATGAGGACGATTTTGCCGATATAGACGAGGTCAGCGCGTGCGAGCGCTTGGGCCGCGTGCTGTCGTTTCCGACCATTTCGAGCATGGATGCCGAGGCGGTGGACTGGCAGCCCTTCGACGACCTGCGCGCCTATATGCAGCAGGCCTGGCCGCGCGTGTTTGCGGCGGGCGAGGTCGAGCTTATCGACCACTCGCTGTTGGTGACGCTTGTCGGCTCCGACCCTGCTCTCAATCCTGTTATGCTCATGGGCCACATGGACGTGGTCCCCGTGGTGCCGGGTACCGAGGCCGACTGGACGCACGCCCCCTTTAGCGGGCACGTGGACGACACCTACATTTGGGGCCGCGGCGCTATCGACATGAAGGATCAGGTCGCAGGCATTCTCGAGGCGGTTGAGTATGCATTGGCGCACGGTTGGGAGCACAAGCGTTCGCTGTTGCTCGCCTTTGGCCAGGACGAGGAAACCACGCAGTACGGCGCTGGAGCTATCGGCCGCGTGCTCGAGGAGCGCGGTGTTGAGCTCGAGTTCCTGATCGACGAGGGCGACTACCGTATTGTTTCGGCTGCCGAGTACGGCGCGGGCGAGGGCTGGCTTATGCATGCCGACCTGGCCGAAAAGGGCTATGCCGATATCGTGCTCAAGACGAAGAGCGCGGGCGGGCATTCGTCTAACCCCTACGGCGGCACGTCGCTCGAGGTGCTCAGCCGTGCCATCGCCGCAATCTGCGATATCGAGTGGCCGACGCGCGTGACCGATCTGCTTGCCGCGCAGCTTGTCGAGCTGGGGCTCTACACGGCGGATGAGATTGCCGCCAACGGGGGCGCCATTGTCCGCGATTGCCTCGCCAGCAAGAAGCTCTATCCGCTGGTGACGACCACCTGCGCGCCCACGCAGATCGAGGGAGGCAGCGCCGGCGCCAACGTGATGCCGCAGGATATGTGGGCCAACATTAACTTCCGCATGCTCGAGGGCACGAGCGTGGCCGACGTTGTGGCGCGCTGCCGTGAGGCGGTTGCCGGGGCGGACCTTGCCGGTCGTGTCGAAGTGGAGCTGGGCCCCGGCAGCTCCGAGCCCTCGCCGTCCCCGCGCATCGGTGGTCCCGGCCTCGAGGCGGTTCGCTCCATCGCCGCCCGCTATTTCTGCGATCCAAAGGGGACGGAGGAAAACGGATCATCCGAGCCGTTGGCGATTGTCCCCTCGACCGTGATCGGCGCGACCGACGCTGCCAACTACCAGCACATTTGCTCCGAATGCATTCGTTTTTCGGCGTTTGTGGTCGACGATGACGAGTGCGACCGCGGCGTCCACGGCACCAACGAGCGCATCACCCGCCGCGCCTACCTCCAGGGTGTTCGCTTCCTCATCGCCCTGCTCCATACGCTCTAGAATCCGACAAAGGGACTCTCCCTTTGTCGGATTCCGTGCGGGTTGTATGCAGGTTTGCCTGCGCACGCTATCATGTATGGGTTAGACCGCAACTATGTACCCCCATACGCGAAGGGATGCGCATGTATCTGAAGATCGACATGTTCTAGCCGGGCTTTACCCCCGCAGCGGCGCCCCGCGCCCCATCAATTCTGCCGATTTTCACCTTCACGCATATAAAAGGAGTCCGTCATGCGCGACAAGCTCGAAAAGATCATCAAGGCCTACGAGGAGCTCGAGAAGAAGCTTTCCGACCCAGCCGTCGCCTCCGATATCAAGGAGTTCACGCGTCTCAACAAGGAGTACGCGCACCAGTCCGACCTCATCGCTGCCTCGCGCGAGTACATCGGCGCGCTCGATGACATCAAGGCTGCCAAGGAAATGCTCCACGATACTACCGATGCCGATGAGAAGGAGATGCTCCAGATGGACATCTCCGAAAACGAGGCCAAGCTTCCCCAGCTCGAGGAAGACATCAAGTACATGCTCATCCCGAGCGACCCCAACGACGACAAGAACACCATCGTCGAGATTCGCTCCGCCGCCGGTGGCGACGAGGCGGCCATCTTCGCCGGCGACCTGTACAAGATGTATCAGCGCTTCTGCGAGTCGCGCGGCTGGAAGACCACCGTGCTCGACTCCAGCCCCAGCGAGGCCGGCGGCTTTAAGTCCATTGAGTTCAAGGTCGAGGGCGACCGCGTCTACTCCGTCATGAAGTTCGAGTCCGGCGTGCACCGCGTCCAGCGCGTTCCCAAGACCGAGTCCCAGGGCCGTATCCAGACCTCCACGGCAACTGTCGCCGTGCTTCCCGAGGCCGAGGAGATCGACGTCCAGATCAACCAGTCCGACCTGCGCATCGACACCTACTGCGCCTCCGGCCCTGGCGGTCAGTGCGTTAACACCACTTATTCCGCCGTGCGCATCACCCACCTTCCCACCAACACCGTGGTGCAGTCGCAGGAACAGCGCTCCCAGATCCAGAACCGCGAGGTCTGCATGCAGATGCTGCGCGCCCGCCTGTACGAGATGGAGCTCGAGAAGCAGCAGGCAGAGCTCGGTGCCGAGCGCCAGAGCCAGATCGGCCACGGCAACCGTTCCGAGAAGATCCGCACCTACAACCAGCCCCAGGACCGCGTGACCGATCACCGCATCGGCTTCAATTCCACCTACAACGGCGTCCTCCTGGGCGACCAGCTCGGCACGGTCATCGAGGCACTCGCCGCCGCCGAGCGAGCCGAGAAGCTGGCACAGGCTGTCTAGTGGGTTACGGCGTTTTACCAAACGCCGTAACAGCTCGACGCTGCAAACGCCCCTAAGCGGCAATCTGACGTTCAATCGTCGGTCGCGTACCGAAGTACGCTTCCCTCCTCTTTCACGTCACCTTGCTCGCTTAGGGGCGTTTTCGCTGACGTATGCTCAACCTGTGGCGGGGCACTCATTGGGGACAGACTTAAATGAGTAGTCGTTGGGGACGTTCTTAAACGACTAGTCGAATAAGAACGTCCCCAATGACTAGGTTGGGTAAATTACTAATTGAATTTATTTAATCTGCTTTGTTGGAAATTAAGCTATTTACCTGCTTTAAGAAATTATCGGCATTCATCTGCTATTGAAAATATTGCTCCAAAAATCGTCCGAGAAGTCGCGGGGCGATTTTTGATGGGTCGTGCGTCAAGCGATGTGGCAAGTTCTTGGTTAGATATTGGTCAGTTTTGGGGCAACCTTGCCAAAAGCTTGACGAATGCAAATCTAGACGTCGGCGAATGAACACTTTGAGCGAGCCCGGTGCAAAATTCTGGGCTGATTCTCGATAATCGCCTTCAATCGTCCCTTGCCAAGCGCTGGCCTCGCTTACAATCTGCTCCGACATTCGCGCGCCGCCCGGCGCTTAAGAGGGGAGGGCCCCATGGCAAACGAGATCTGGACCATCAAGCGTTGTCTCGAGTGGACCAAGGAGTACCTGGCCGAGCGCGGCGAGGAGCATCCCCGTCTTTCTGCCGAGTGGCTGCTGTGCGCGGCCACGGGCCTGGCGCGTATCGACTTGTATATGCGCATGGACGAGACGCTTAACGCGGCCCAGCTCGAGACCATGCACGCGGCCGTCGTTCGTCGCGCCAAAGGCGAGCCGCTGCAGTACATCACCGGCAGCACGCAGTTTCGCATGATTGACGTCGCGTGCGCTCCCGGTGTGCTCATTCCGCGCCCCGAAACCGAGATGCTCGTCGAGGAAGTCCTCAATTATCTGGATGCCGAGGTGCTGAGCCCCGAGGCCGCTGCCCGTCAGCGTGTTGAGCTGCCTTGGAACGATGAGGTCGAGCAGGCCCGCAAAGCTGAGGCGGCGCTGGCCGACGAACGCGCGACCGCCGAGCGCCGTGCTGCCAACCTGACGGCCGCCGATGAGGCTGCGCTGGGTAGCGACGTGCTCGGTAGCCGCGCCTATGCCGAGGAGCTTGCCGATCGCGAGGCCGAGGAAGCCGCCGCGCAAGCAGCAGAAGCCGAAGCCGCAAAAGCCGCCGAGCCCGAGCTCGACGAATACGACATCGCCATCGAGGGCGCCGACCAGGAGACGGTTTCAGCTCAGGATGCCGCTGTGCCTGCCCCAGCCGAGCCCCGCACTGCCCGCGTTCTCGAGGTCGGCTGCGGCACGGGCTGTATCTCGCTCTCGATCGCCTGGGAGCGTCGCGGCCACGTCACCTGCACTGCTACCGATATCGAGCCGCGCGCCATCGACCTTGCTACCAAAAACCGCGATGCGCTTGGTCTCGCGTCCGACGAGGTCGCCTTCAGCCTCACGAACCTGGTGAGCTCCATTCCCCGTGAAGAGTGGGGCACCTTTGACGTACTCGTCTCCAACCCGCCCTACATCCCCACCGATGTCATGCGCTCGCTGCCGCACGAGGTCAAGGACTTTGAGCCCGATCTGGCGCTCGAGGGTGGCGCCGACGGCCTCGATATCTTCCGCCGCCTGCTCAACGCGGCGCCCTACATGTTGCGCGCTGGCGGCCTCTTTGCCTGCGAGCTCTACGAGGGCGCGCTCGACGCTGCGGCCGAGCTCTGCCGCCAAGCGGGTCTGTCGGACGTGCGCATCGTCCACGACCTCACCGATCGCCCCCGCATCGTCCGAGCCATCGTCACCGAGCCCAAACAGCGCCAGTAATATTTATTAACTGGTTAGCAAAAATTATAAATTAGTTTATAATTAGGACGGCTGAAAGAGGTCGGCCCATGCAACCTCCTACCTTTCGGGAAATCATTGCCCTACTCAAGCACGATGGATTCGTGAAGGTCGCGCAAGTCGGTAGTCATGCTAAGTATGTTTCTGGTGACCGTGTTGTCACCGTGAACGGCTCTGGTGGTGATCGACCAAAGAAGGGCACGTGGGCAAGTATTCGTCGCCAAGCTGGATGGTAGTTGGAGGCAAAATGAGGCAGCGATTTACCTATGACTGCGTTCTCATAAAAGAAGACGACGGTTACTGCGCCAGCTTCCCGCAGATTCCCGGCGCCTTTGCCGATGGCGATACGCGCGAAGACGCGATTGCCCATGCCACCGAGGCACTGATGGCGTTTTTGGCCGACGACCTCAACAACGGTTTGACTCCGGCGGGGTACGAACGCTCGGCCGAGGTCGTGGCCCTTTCAGTCGAAATCGACCACGAGGACGCTCGGGAAGCGGCGTGCCGAACATTTAAAGACGCAGCGCTGGACCTCAAAGTCTCCGCTCCGCGGATTACCGCGCTGGTCAAAGCCGGAAAGCTCGATGTTGAACTCGTCGACGGCCGTCGGATGATAACGATAGACAGCATCGAGCGCTACGCCGCCCAAGAACGCCACGCCGGCAGGCCAAAGAAGTTCGTCGCAGTCCAATAACCCCCTCACTTTCACCGACTACTAGAGCCGCTCACCAAACCAACATGCGCTCTGGGCAAATAGGTTGAACGTTTCGTGCGAGAATGCCCCACAGTAAACAAACTTGCACCAGAGCGTAAGGGGCTGGCATACACATGCAGACGGTCTATCGGGTATACGAGGGAACGCGCGAGCCGCATCGGCTTGCCGTCGAGCGCACGGCCGAGGTGCTCGGCCGCGGCGGCCTGGCTTTGATCCCGACCGAGACCGTCTACGGTGTCGCCGTGGCAGTCAACGCCTTCTCGGACGCCGTGCCCCAAGATACAAGCGAATTCCCATCGTGGCCGCGCGATCCGCAGGCTGCCGTCAATGGCGCCGCAGTTCCTGCGCTCGGCACCGGCTATCGCCGTATCTTCACTCTCAAGCAACGTGAACTCACGCAAACCGTCGCTTGGCTGGTCGATGGCGTCGAAGCACTCGACCGCTATGGCGTGGATATCCCGGAAGAGGCCCGCGTGCTTGCCCGACGATGCTGGCCGGGCGCCCTGACTATCGTGGTCAAGGCGGCCCCCTGCGTGCCGACCTTTATGCGCGCCGCCGACGACACGGTGGCACTTCGCGCTTCGGCCTCGCCCGTGGTGCAGGCGCTCATCCGCGCCTGCGGCAGCCCTCTTGCCTGCACCAGCGCTAACACGCATGGCGCGCCCTCGCCGGCAAGCTTTGCCGCCGTCGAGGGTCGCATCCTGGAGGGGGTCGATGTTGCCGTCGACGCCGGTGAGACCCCGTGTCGCGACGCCTCGACCATCGTGTCGTTCCAGCACGGCGGGCTCCAGATCCTGCGCCAAGGCGCACTTCCCGCATCAGAGATCGAACGGGTCCTGTCCGACCCGATGCAATAGAAAGGTGTAAGCGATGTCGTTGAATCTGGGCAGCCTGGGCATGGAAGATGCCTCGTTTAACTTTGGCGGTTCCTACATCATGGCGCTCGACTGCGGCACCACCTCGGTACTTGCGACCATCGTCGACGAGTACGGATGCATCGTCGCGCAGGCACGTCGCAGCGTCAAAACCAGTTTTCCGCGTCCCGGTTGGGTGGAGCAAGACCCCATGGCGGTCCTTGCCAGCCAGATCGCCGTCATGATGGAAGTCCAGTTTAAGAGCGGTATCCACTCCGACCGCATTGCCGCCATCGGCATCTCCAACCAGCGCGAGACCACGGTGGTCTGGGACCGCGTGAGCGGTCAGCCGATCTATAACGCCATCGTGTGGCAGTGCCGCCGTACCGCGCCGGCAATCGACGCGTTGGTTGAACAGGGTTGCGAGGAGCTGGTGCGCTCCCGCACGGGACTCACGCTCGACCCGTATTTCTCGGCCTCCAAGGTGCAGTGGATTCTCGACAACGTCGACGGCGCACGCGAAAGCGCGGCGGCGGGCGACCTCATGTTTGGCACCATCGACACCTGGCTCATCTACAACCTCACCGGCGGCCAGGTCTTTGCCACCGACTACACCAATGCCAGCCGCACGGCACTCTTTAATATCCATACGCTCGATTGGGACGACGACCTGCTGGCACTCTTTGACGTTCCACGTTCCATGATGCCCGAGGTTCGCTGGAGCTCGGGCGACTACGGCCGCGTCGCGAGCGACATCATGACCAACATGCCGCCCATCATGGGCGTGGCGGGTGACCAACAGGCGTCGCTGTTCGGCCACTGCTGTTTCCGTCCCGGCCAGACCAAAAACACCTATGGCACGGGTTGCTTTATGCTCATGAACACCGGCGACGAGATCGTCGAATCCAAGAATGGCCTGGTCTCCACCATCGGTATCGCTGCGGACGGCAAAGTCAGCTATGCGCTCGAGGGCTCTATTTTTGCCGCCGGCTCAACGATGAACTGGCTTCGCAACAACATGGGCATCATCTCGAGCGTGAGCGAGTCGGCACAACTCGCTGCTTCGATTAGCGACAACGAGGGCTGCTACTTCGTTCCCGCCTTTGCGGGTTTGGGTGCTCCCTGGTGGGACCCGCATGCTCGCGGTATCGTGTGCGGTCTGACCGGCGCCTCGAGCCGTGCGACCATCGTACGTGCCGCCTGCGAATCCATGGCATATCAGAGCTACGACGTGCTGCGCGCCATGGAGCAGGACGTGGGGCTTTCGATTGAGCGCCTGTCTGTCGATGGCGGTGCCTCGCGCAACGAGTTCATCATGCAATTCCAGGCCGACCTGCTGGATATCCCCGTGCTGCAATGCGAGACGGTGGAGACCACGGCAATCGGTGCCGCGTACTTGGCGGGTCTTGCCGTCGGCTATTGGGAAGACCTGGAAGAGCTGGAGCAAAATGCCCAGATCGTTAGGACCTTCCTTCCCCACATGTCCGCCGAGCGCCGCGAGCAAAACCTTGCGGGCTGGCGTGATGCAGTCAGGCGCTCGCTCAGCACCTCACAGTAGGGCTGCGATGGGCTGCTCGATACAACAAACCGCTAAACTAATGCATGGCGTGCGGCGGCAACATTGCTGCGCGCCTTGTCAGCAAGGCCGTTTTGCGGCCGCAACGAAAGGGGCAATCAATCCATGACCGTCACCTACGATGCGTCCCGTGTGACGCTTGTCGATCACCCGCTCGTCCAGCACAAGCTGTCGATCCTGCGCGACAAAAACACCGGCACCAACCAGTTCCGCCAGCTCGTGCGCGAACTCGCGCTTTTTGACGGCTACGAGGCCATGCGCGACCTGCCTATGGAAGACGTCGAGGTCGAGACCCCCATCACTACCGCCACGTTCAAACAGCTTGCCGGCAAGAAACTCGCCATCGTGCCCATCCTGCGTGCGGGCCTTGGCATGGTCGACGGCATCCTCGACCTGGTGCCCTCCGCTCGCGTGGGTCACATCGGCATGGAGCGCGACGAGGTCACCCACGAGCCGCACGAGTATTACTGCAAGATGCCCAAGGATATCGACCAGCGCATCTGCCTGGTCGTCGACCCCATGCTTGCCACGGGCGGTTCGGCCGAGATGGCCATCAGCTACCTGCGCGAGCGCGGTGTCAAGGACATCCGCATGCTGTGCATCGTCGCGGCCCCCGAGGGCCTCAAGTCGCTGACCGAGAAGGACCCAGATGTGCATATCTATACCTGCGCCATCGACGACCATCTCAACGAGGCTGCCTACATCGTTCCCGGCCTCGGCGACGCCGGCGACCGCATCTACGGCACGCTCTAGTCGCTGGGCTAAACGGCCGCGGCTGCAAATACGAAGAAACGGTGCGCGCGGACGAACAAAAGGCGACCGCGCGCACTCCTGTTAACGGACGTTTTGCCCTGCAGGGTTCGAGAAAAACGTATTACCGTACCTGCGGCATAAAGAAGGTCTTAAGAAAACGAACAGGTGCGTATTAACCGATGCTTTTTCGGTTGTACTTTAGCGATTGGCTCGTACAATAGTCACCAATGTTTGGCGGGAACTGTTCTGTGAAGCGTTAAAAAGGAAAGTGAGGACGCCAGTGTTTCAGATAGCCGATCTGCTCGCTATCGTTGCAGGCGCCATCGCGGGCGCAATTGCCTTCCTTCCCTTTGTCTTTACGCTCAAGCCGGTTCTTGACGATAAACAGAATGCGGACATGCTCAAGGGTATGGTGAGTCTGGCGGTCTCGGCAATCGCCCTGCTCGTCTTTACCTTGGTTGTGTTTGTGTTGTTCGGAGAGGCATTTCGCATGTTCCTCCTGGGCGAGGCGATCGGCTTCGTGGCCTTTATGGCCGCCTGCGCGGTTCGTGTCGCCAAGGCGCTGCGAGATCCTCATGAGGTCGAAAGGTAAGTCGTGGAAATTTTTGAAAAGCTGCCTGATGAGATTAATCATCTGGTCAGCGAGTTCAGCTCCACCCCTGTCGTGGGCGATCTGAGCTGCGGCATCACGCAGTACTCGTTTTGGCTGATCGTCTCCACGATCGTGCTCCTGATCGTCCTGGCCGTGTTCAAGAAGAAGCAGACCCTGGTTCCCAAGGGCTTCTTCGTCAACGGTTTCGAGTACATCATCGAGTACGTCGAGAACGATATCGGCAAGGGTGTCGTGGGTGAGAACTGGAAGAAGCACTTCCCGTTCCTGTGCTCGCTTTTCCTGTTCATCCTGATCAATAACATGATCGGCCTGATTCCGGGAATGAAGCCCGGCACCGGCGCAATCGGCTCCACCGCCGCGCTCGCCATTTTCGCCTTCGTGTACTTCATCTACTACGGATGCAAGGCTCACGGCGTGATCGGCTACATCAAGAGCCTCGCCCCGCAGGGCGTGAGCTTCCCGATGAACGTGCTCGTGTGGGTCGTCGAGCTTTTCTCGACCTTCCTGCGCCTCATCACGCTCGCCGTCCGTCTGTTCTGCAACATGTTCGCAGGACACGTGGTCATGGGCTCGTTCGCCATCATGGCGAGCATGTTCATGCAGCCGCTGCTTCAGCAGGTTTCCGCGGCCCACGCCGTTGGCGCCCTGCCTTCGCTGGCCTGGCTTGCCATCCTCATCCTGATCTATGCGATCGAGCTTGTGGTCGGCGCCATCCAGGCTTACGTCTTCACGGTCCTTACCGCCGTGTATGTCTCCGAGGCAGAGGAGGTCGCGGAGGAGGAGTAGTCTTCCGTTCGCGCCTTAAAGGTAAGGTAATTCGTTAAACCGCCGGTGCCCGTACCCATGGAGCCCGGCAGTTATAAAAAGGTTATCCTGCGTGAAATAAGACACGCACGACAAAGGAGGAATCGTGGGAGTTATCGGTTACGGTCTCGGTGTTATCGGCGCTGGTCTTGCTATCGGCCTGTCTGCTCTGGGTGCTACGGGTGCTATGGCCCGTCAGCCTGAGGTCCAGGGCCGCGTGTTCACCGTCTTCATTATGGGCTCCGCCTTCGGCGAGGCTCTGGCTCTGATCGGCTTCGTTGTCGCGCTGATCGTTAAATAGCACGGAGCGTCAAGTATGAATCTTTCATCCCAGAAGAGCGCGATCGCACTCTCCGCGTCCGCGGCCGCGCTGCTCATGCCGGTTTCCGCGTTCGCCGAGGACGGCGCTGCCGGTGCGGACATCCTCATCCCTAAGATGGCGGAGTTCATCCCGGCGCTTATCGCCTTCCTGATTATCTGGATCGTGCTGGCCAAGGTCGCCCTGCCGGGCATCATGAAAACCATGGAGGAGCGCGGCAAGAAGATCGAGGAGAGCCTCGACGAGGCCGAGAAGACCAAGCAGGAGGCTATCGCCAAGCGCGCTGAGTCCGACTCGATCGTCACCGACGCCCGTCGTCAGGCTGCCGACATCGTTCTCGAGGCCCGTAAGGACGCCGAGTCCGAGCGCGCCCGTATCATCGAGGCTGCTCACAAGGAGGCCGAGGAGATCATCGCCAAGGCCCATACGACCGTCGAGGACGAGCGCAAGTCCATTTACGCCGGTGCCGCGAGCTCCATCGCCGACCTGTCCGTTGCCGTCGCCACCAAGATCGTGGGCGAGGCACTCGAGGACGATGCCGAGCAGAAGAAGCTCATCGAGCGCTACATCCAGGAAGCAGGTAGCCTGAATGCCGACTAGCCGCTATCAGGACAAGGTGCTCGAGACCTACGCGCGCTCCCTTCTGGAAGCCGCTAAGGCCGAGAACCATGTGTTCGAGGACCTCGAGATGATCGAGCGCTTGGCTTCTGCCAGCCCCGAGATCATCGCCGTGCTCGACACCATGTCCAAGCGCGACCAGCTCGACCTTCTTCCCAAGGTGGCAGCTGCCTTTAAGTATGTTGCCGAGGAAGACGAGGATGTAGTGGGCGTGACCGTCACCACGGCGATCCCGCTCGACGACGAGCTGCGTCAAACCATCACTAAGAAATGCGAGCAGGACTTCGGCCGCAAGGTATTCCTTATCGAGCAGGTCGACCCGTCTATCGTGGGCGGCCTGGTGCTCGAGGCCCGCGGCGAGCGTCGTGATATTTCCGTCAAGACGCAGCTGCGCATCGCGCAGGAGACCCTCGCAAACTCTGCTAATTCGTACGGAGGTGAAGCCTAATGTCCGAAACCCTCAATGCCCAGGATATCGCCAAGAAACTGCAGGAGCAGCTCACGAGCCTCTCCGCGACGGTCGATACGCATGAGGTTTCAACGGTCGACGAGGTAGGCGACGGCATCGCGCGCGTCTCCGGCCTCAAGAGCGCCATGGCAGGCGAGCTTCTGGAGTTCAAGAGCTCCGATACCGGTGAGACCGTCTTCGGCCTTGCCCAGAACCTTGACCGTGACGAGGTCGGCGCCGTTCTGTTCGGTGCCGTCGACTCCATCAAGGAAGGCGACGAGTGCCGCACCACTGGCCGCATTATGGATATCCCCGTGAGCCGCGCCATGCTCGGCCGCGTCGTCAATCCGCTCGGCCAGCCCATCGACGGCCTAGGCGACATCGTCGCTACGCACCGTCGCCCCATCGAGTTCAAGGCCCCCGGCGTCATCGACCGTACCCCGGTGTGCGAGCCGGTTCAGACCGGTCTGCTCGCTATCGACTCCATGGTGCCTATTGGCCGCGGTCAGCGTGAGCTCATCATCGGCGACCGTAAGACCGGTAAGACCGCCATCGCCATCGACGCTATTCTCAACCAGCGCGGCAAGGGCATGGTCTGCATCTATGTCGCCATCGGCCAGAAGGCCTCCACGGTTGCCAACATCCGCGAGACCCTCGCTCAGCACGGTGCGCTCGACTACACCATCATCGTTTCGGCCACCGCTGCCGATTCCGCCCCTATGCAGTACATCGCGCCTATGGCCGGTGCCGCTATCGGCGAGTTCTTCATGTACAACGGCGAGGACGGCAAGCCCGCCAGCGAGACCAACCCCGGCGGCCACGTGCTCGTCATCTACGACGACCTGTCCAAGCAGGCTGTGGCCTACCGTCAGATGTCGCTGACGCTGCATCGTCCGCCCGGACGCGAGGCCTATCCTGGCGACATCTTCTACCTGCACTCTCGTCTGCTCGAGCGTGCCGTCAAGATGTCCAAGAAGAACGGTTACGGCTCCATGACGGCACTGCCGATCATCGAGACCCAGGACGGCGACGTCTCGGCCTACATTCCGACCAACGTCATTTCCATTACCGATGGTCAGATCTACCTGCAGTCCGAGCTCTTCTTCCAGGGTCAGCGCCCGGCAGTCGACGTGGGCATCTCCGTGTCCCGCGTCGGTGGCGATGCGCAGACCAAGGCCATGAAGCAGGTCGCCGGCAACCTCCGTCTGGACCTCGCTTCGTACCAGGAGCTCGCTGGCTTTACGCAGTTCGGCTCCGACCTCGACGAGGCTACTCAGAAGCAGCTGACCCATGGTGCTCGCATGACCGAGCTCCTGAAGCAGCCGCGTTACAAGCCGTTTGAGGTTGGCGAGCAGATCGTTACGCTGTTCGCTGGCAACGAGGGCTTCCTGGATGACCTGGAGATCGCCGACGTGCTGCCCTTCCGTGCCGAGCTCATCGAGTACATGGACAATGGCTTTGGCTCGCTGCTCGACAAGGTTCGCGCCAAGAAGATCGATGATGACACCAAGGCTGAGCTCTTGCGCGTCATCGGCGACTTCAAGCAGCAGTTCATGGCCAAGCACCATTCGGATGTTTCTGGATCAGAGGAGAACTAAGCCCCATGGCCAACCTTCGCGACATTAAGAAGCGAATCTCCTCGGTTACCACGACCAAGCAGATCACGCGCACGATGGAGATGGTCTCTACGGCCAAGATCCGTCGTGCCCTCGATCGCTCCAAGCAGGCCGAGCCCTATAAGGAGGCGCTGACCGACGTCATGTTGACGGTCGCCGGCGACGCCTCCTGTTCGGGCACCGATCCCATGCTGCAGAAGCATGAGAGCGTCAAGCATGGCCTGATTGTCGTTATTGCCTCGGACCGCGGCCTTGCCGGCGGTTTCAATACGACGGTGGAGCGCACGGCCGAAAAGCTCGCCGCTTCTTGGGCGAACGACGGCATCGAGTGCGAGATCATCGCGTGCGGGCGTAAGCCGGCCACGTATTTCCGTGACCGCGCAAACGTTGTCATGCACTTTGAGGGCAACTCCTCTGAGCCCGATTTCAATCAGGCCCGCATGATTTCCTCTCATATCTGCGATGCGTATCGTGCCGGTGAGCTTGACCGTGTCGAGCTTGTCTACCACCACGCCAAGAACCGCGTGGATCAGGAGCTTCGCGTCGAGCATCTGTTGCCGCTCGACCCCGAGATGATCGCTATGGCCCACGGTCCGCGTAAGAACGAGACCGACGCCCCTAAGCGCATCTCGTCCACGTTCGAGTTCGTGCCCTCTCCTGAGCATGTTCTCGGCAAGCTTGTGCCGTCTTATATCCTGACGGTCATCTACCAGGCCCTGATCGATTCGGCGGCTGCCGAGCAGGGTGCACGCCGCAAGGCCATGCACTCCGCGACGGAAAACGCCACCGCGATCATCTCGACCCTTACCCGCACGTATAGTCGCGTGCGCCAGGCTTCGATCACGACCGAGATTAACGAGATCGTCGGCGGAGCCTCAGCATTGGAGGAACAGTAATGGCTAATAACACCGTAAAGCTTGCGGTCGAGGAAGCCACCAAGAAGACGACTGCCGGTGATGGTCGCATCGTGCGTATCATCGGCCCTGTCGTCGACGTCAAGTTTGACGGCGCGGTGCCCCCGATCTACAACGCGCTCACGGTCGAGGCCGAGACCCCGATCGGTCATCTGAGCACGATCCTCGAGGTCGAGAGCCAGCTTCCGGGCGGCGTCGTCCGCACGGTCGCCATGTCCTCGACCGACGGCCTGCAGCGCGGCCTCATCGCTACCGATACCGGTGAGCCCATGAAGATGCCCGTTGGTCCCAAGACGCTCGGTCGCATTTGGAACGTCATGGGCAAGCCCGTCGACGGCAAGCCCATGCCCGAGGTGGAGGAGTTCTACCCCATCCACCATGCAGCGCCCCGCTTTGACGAGCTCACCACCAAGACCGAGATCTTCGAGACCGGCATCAAGGCCGTCGACCTGCTCGAGCCCTACATCCGTGGCGGCAAGACCGGCCTGTTCGGCGGCGCCGGCGTTGGCAAGACCGTTCTGATTCAGGAGCTCATCAACAACCTCGCCCAGGAGCACGGCGGCACCTCGGTGTTCACCGGCGTCGGCGAGCGTACCCGCGAGGGCACCGACCTTTATCTCGAGATGAGCGAGTCTGGCGTTATCGACAAGACCTGCTTGGTCTATGGTCAGATGAACGAGCCGCCTGGAGCGCGTCTGCGCATCGGTCTGGCTGGCCTTACCACCGCTGAGTACTTCCGCGATCGCGGCCAGGACGTTCTGCTGTTCATCGACAACATCTTCCGCTTCTCCCAGGCCGGTTCCGAGGTTTCCGCACTGCTGGGTCGTATGCCGTCCGCCGTCGGTTACCAGCCTACGCTGGCTACCGAGATGGGTGACCTCCAGGAGCGCATTACCTCGACCAAGACGGGTTCCATTACCTCCGTCCAGGCTGTCTACGTCCCTGCAGACGACCTGACCGACCCGGCGCCTGCCACGACGTTTACGCACCTGGACGCCACTACGGTTCTTTCGCGTAGCATTTCGTCGCTCGGTTTGTTCCCGGCTATCGACCCGCTCGCGTCTTCCTCCGACGCTCTCGATCCCTCGATCGTCGGCGAGGAGCACTACCGTGTCGCCGTCAAGGTCCAGGAGCTCCTGCAGGAGTACTCCGACCTTCAGGACATCATCGCCATTCTGGGTATGGACGAGCTGTCCGAGGAGCAGCGCCTTACGGTCAACCGTGCCCGTAAGATCCAGCAGTTCCTTTCCCAGTCCTTCCACGTCGCCGAGAAGTTCACCGGCAACCCCGGTGTCTACGTCCGCGTCGAGGATACCGTCCGCTCCTTCGCCGAGATTGTTGACGGCAAGGCCGATGACCTGCCCGAGCAGGCATTCCGCTATGCTTCCACGATTGAGGACGTGCGCGAGCGCGCCCGCAAGATGGGGGAGAAGTAGGTTATGCGTATCCGCATCGTGTGCCCCGTGAGCTGCGCCTATGAGGGCGACGCTGCGTTTGTGTCGATTCCGTCCACGGATGGTGAGTTTGGCGTTCTGCCTGCTCACTCCAGCGAAATCTGCACAATCGACCGCGGTTACGTTCGCGTTTCCGATAAGGCCATGGGCACTGTCGACCACACGTTTGCCGTGGCCGGCGGCTATGCCCAGGTTGCGGACGATGTCGTGACCGTCCTCGCCGAGCGCGCTTGCGATTTGGCGACCGTCGACGCCGATAAGGTTAAAGCTGATATTCAAGGTTTTGAAGAGAAGCTGGGTAATTTGTCGGAGGATGATGCACGCCGCGCCTACCTCTATAATGAAATCGCATGGTGTAAGCTCAAGCTTGCCCAATAGTCAAACGTTTTAGCGTTCGACCATTTGCGAACACATCATGCCCGGGATGGCCCAGCCACCCCGGGCATGCTTTTTGAAAGGGTAGACCTTGGATATTATCCGCGTTGAGGGTGGCCACGCCATCGGAGGTTCCGTGCCTGTTTCGGGCGCCAAGAACTCCGCGCTCAAACTCATGGCGGCAACGCTTCTGGCGCCGGGCAAGACGACGCTGCAGAACGTGCCTGATATTTCCGATGTCCACGTGATGGGCAAGGTGCTCAAGGGTATGGGCGCCACGATCGATGTTCTCGACGAGCACACGCTCGAGATCGATACCTCCCAGGTCGATTCTTGGGAGGCGCCCTACGAGCTCGTTGCCAAGATGCGTGCTTCCACCGCCGTGATGGGACCCCTGCTGGGCCGTTTCCATCGCGCCAAGATCGCCATGCCCGGCGGCTGCAACCTGGGCGCTCGCAAGATCGATATGCATATCTTGGGTCTTGAGGCCTTGGGCGTTGAGTTCGATACCGCCCACGGCTATATCAACGCCAATGCGCCTCAGGGCCTGCGCGGTACCACCGTCACGCTCGAGTTTGCCAGCGTCGGTGCAACCGAGAACCTCATCATGGCCTCTGTGCGCGCACAGGGCACCACGGTTATCGACAATGCCGCCCGCGAGCCCGAGATCGTCGATCTCGCTAACATGCTCAACGAGATGGGCGCCAAGATTGTTGGCGCCGGTACGCCCGTCGTGACTATCGAAGGCGTGGAAGAGCTCCATCCCGTTATCCATCGCGTGGTGGGCGACCGCATCGAGGCCGGTACCTTTATCGTCGCCGGTGCGTTGATGGCGGACGATCGCGGTGTCGATGTCACGGGCTTTTGCCCCATTCATTTGGGCATGGTGCTCAAGAAGATGGAGCTCATGGGTATCGACTGCGAGCGCGTCGAGGATGGCGTCCATGTGAACCGTGCCGAGCGTATCAAGCCGGTCGACATCCAGACGCTTCCGTTCCCCGGTTTCCCGACCGACATGCAGGCGCAGATTATGGTGCTCTCCGCCCTTGCCGACGGCAGTTCCGTTATTACCGAGAACATCTTCGAGAATCGCTTTATGTTTGCCTCTGAGCTGGTGCGCATGGGTGCCGACATTCGTATCGAGAGCCATCATGCCATGATTCATGGCGTCAAGGGCTTCTCGGGTGCACAGGTTACCTCGCCCGATCTGCGCGGCGGAGCGGCCCTCGTCGTAGCGGGCTTGATCGCCGACGGGACGACCGAGGTTTCGGCTATCCATCACATCAAGCGCGGCTACGAGCAGTTTGTCGAAAAGCTGCAGGCGCTCGGCGCGCATGTCGAGCATGCTACCGTCCCCGATCCCGTCATCTACTAATACAGGTTGCCTATGTTTAATAAAAAGCCCCTCGCAGATACCACCACCCGAAGACCCTCAACTGGTGCGCAGGCCAAGATCTACAGTCGCGATAACGTGGCTCGCTATTCCGAGCGCGCTCGCCAACGTCGTCGTAGCCACACGATTCGTCACGTCGCGCTCATTGTCGTGCTTGGCGTGCTGTTGAGTGCCACTACCGCTGCCGGCCTGTGGTTTGCCACCATTATGGGCAAGCTCGGCGATTCTAATGTCATTACCGACAATCTGCGTCGGGTTCTGGTTGACACCGATGAGGCAAAGGATCCGTTCTACGTGCTGCTTCTTGGTACCGACGGCCGTCCGGGCGAGGATACGTATCGTGCCGACTCGATTATCCTGGCACGCATCGACCCCACGCAAAAGCAGGCGACGCTCATTTCCGTTCCGCGCGACACCAAGGTCGAGTACAAGGGCGAGACCATGAAGATCAACGCCTGCCATACCGTTGGCGGCGCCGAGGCCATGGTCGAGGCGGTCAACGAGCTGTGCGGTGTTCAGATTTCCCACTATGCCGAGGTCAGCTTCGACGGTATGCAGGCGCTGATTGATTCGGTTGGCGGTATCGACATTAACGCAACCGATGATGTTGACGACCCCGAGCACCTGGATATTAAGATTACCGCTGGCCAGCAGCATATGGACGGTGCCACCGCCCTTACCTATGCCCGCTGCCGCTACACCTATGCCGACGGCGATTACACGCGCATGCGCCACCAGCGTCAGGTGCTTGGCGCCCTTGCCAACCAGATTCTCAATAACTTCGATGCCACGAAGATCTTTGGCCTGGTTAATTCGCTGTCCGATATGCTCGTAACCGATATGAGCGTTCAGGATATCGTGGCTACGGTCAACGCCATGCGCGGTATGGATGTCGACGGTATCTACTCGGCCAACCTGCCCTCGTACGCCGACGACAGCACCATGATCGACGGTGTGAGCTACGTCTTTGTCTACGAGGACGAGCTCAAGGAAATGATGGAGCGCGTCGATGCTGGCAAGGATCCCAAGGGTCCCAACACCATGGGTCTTTCCGACGGTTCCAGCTCTACGATCGGCGACCTGAACAACAACACGTCTGACGATTACGCAAACGGTACCGCAACCTCATCGGTCAGCTCTGACGATTCCGATGACTCAAGCGATTCGAGCGATTCGGACTACTACGAAGAGCCCACCGGCGACGGCAACGGCTACGAGGCCAATTATTAGGGTTACGCGGGCTTACCAGCCCGCGTAACCAGTTGACGCTGCAAACCCGCCAGAGCGGCAATCTGCCTTTCAACTTCGGCGGCATGATCAAAAGATCAATGCCGCCTCGTTTCAAGGCACCTTGCTCGCTCTGGCGGGTTTTCGCTGTCGTTGCCAAAACATCGGCGTTGCCTTGGTCCGGACTAGTCGTTGGGTAGTCATTGGGGACGTTTTTAAACGACTAGTCAAACAAGAACCTCCCCAATGACTACCCACAAAGCGAGAGTGGATGTCGTCATTTTGCGGCACTTGGGGACGTTCCTTTTGTGCCGGCAGTTTGGGACACTCCTTGCGTTAAGAGGCTGGCGTGCGTCAACCTGTTCTCATTGCAGCAAAAAATCGCCCCGTTCTTGGTTGAGGACGGGGCGATTCGTCTTTTTGACTTGTGCAGCCAGGCTTATGCAAAGCGGGCGACGAGCTCCTGGAGCACGTCGGTCATCTTGACGAGCGAACTGACCGGGACGAATTCGTTGACGCCGTGGTAGCAATAGCCGCCGGTGGAAAGGTTGGGGCAGGGCAGACCGCGGAACGACAGCTGCGCGCCGTCGGTGCCGCCGCGAATCGGCAGCACTTGGGGCTCAACGCCGCAGGCAAGGTAGGCTTCCTTGGCAACATCAATAAGCTCGGGAAAGTCACAAACGATCTCGGCCATATTTCGATACTGCTGCTTAATCTCGACTGTCACGCGCTCCTCACCCAGACGCTGGTTGAGCATCGAGGCGGCGGCATCAATAAGGTCGAGTTTCTGCTGGAACTTGGCGGCGTCATGGTCGCGGACGATATAGCGCGCTGTGGCGTGATCGACGGTCGCAGATACACCCTCAAGGTGATAAAAGCCCTCGTAGCCTTCCGTATACTCCGGACGCTGCACGTAGGGGAGCAACGCGTTGAAGTCGCAGAACAGATTGCCTGCGTTGACCATACGGCCCTTAGCGTCGCCCGGGTGGATGGACTGGCCCTCAAAGCAGACAGTCGCCTCGGCGGCGTTAAAGCACTCCCACTCCAGCTCGCCGATGGGGCCGCCGTCGACCGTGTAGGCGTACTTGCAGCCAAAGGTATCGATATCCAGCAGCTCGGCTCCGTGGCCGATCTCCTCGTCAGGGCAGAAGCAAATGCCGAGTGCGGGATGGGGCAGAGAAGGGTCCTGAGCGATACGCGCGACAAGTGACATGATCTCGGCGACGCCTGCCTTGTCGTCCGCGCCCAGCAGCGTGGTGCCATCGCTGCAGACCAGGTCCTCACCCGCGAGGTCATTCAGGGCGGGAAGCTTGGCGGTACTCATGGCAACGGGCTTACCGTCAACCGTGCCGCAGACCAGGTCGCCGCCTTCGTAGTGTACGATGTGCGGCTTCACGCCGGCGCCCGGTGCAACTTCGGTGGTGTCGAGATGGGCGATCAGGCCCAGGGCGGGCTTGTCCTCAGCGCCCGCACTTGCGGGGATATGCGCGCAGACATAGGCGTGCTCGGTCACGTGGGCATCTTCCGCACCAAGCTCGCGCAGCTCTTCAGCCAGCACGTTGGCAAGGTCAAACTGAACGGTGCTCGAAGGTACCTGGTCGCAGTTTGCATCCTCGGACTGCGTGTTGATCTGGACGTAGCGCAAAAAGCGCTCGAGGACATCGGGGTTCGTGGTGGTGTTTTCCATAAAGACCGCTCCAATCTTGGTCGTCGTGTGCAACAAGAACTCTAGCACGGTATGCCACGGCATACCGCGACGCTTGGATGGGGTAGAATCAGCCATTGAATGCAGAAGGGACGGAAGATCATGGATACGACAAATAGCTCGCGCGAACTACATCTGACGGTGGCGAACGAAGACTACTTGGAGTGCATGGTTCGCATTGAAAGCGAAGAGGGGGAAACCAACGGCGTGCGATCGGTCGACATCGCGCAGCGCCTTGGCGTCTCCAAGGCATCGGTCAATAAAGCGGTTTCGGCGCTCAAGGCATCCGAGCTTGTCGAGCAATCGCACTACGGCAAGGTAGTCCTGACCGATCGCGGCCGCGAGGTTGGCACGGCTATCTGGTACCGTCATCGCCTCGTCCGCACGTTTTTGGTTCAGGAGCTCGGTGTCGAATTTGAGCGAGCCGATTCCGAGGCCTGCATGATGGAGCATGCGCTATCCGAGGACACGATGAACCGCTGGCTCGCCTATCTCGAAAAGCAGGGAATCAGCGTCGAGGAATAGCGGGATATATATGGATACGAGTTATTACAATCGCTTTGGTGCCGAGGAACTTACGCGCCGCTTGTCGAGCGAGACCTTGTTGGCGCAGGGCCCCATGGGCAGTGTTCTGTTGAGTGAGTACGACGCCGCCGATATTCCACCGGCGTTTTGGAATCTGGCAGAGCCGCAGACCGTTTCTCGTATCCATCGCTTGTATGTCGCCGCCGGCGCGCAGGTACTCATTACCAATACCTTTCAGGCATCAAGCTATGCCCTCAAGCACGACCAGATTGCGCCGTCCGTGGCGGAGGTCAATCGCGGGGCCGTCGACGATGCCCGCCAGGCGCACCCTCAGCTGCTGCTGGGCTCGATGGGTCCGATCGGTATTGAGTGGTTTGCCGAGGACTCGGCCGAGTTTCGTGAGATCCGAGGCATTGCGCGCGAACAGGCGCACGCCTTGCTCAATGCTGGTGTTGACGGTCTGCTGATCGAGACGGTGACGTCTATCCGTAATTTGCAGCCCATGCTTGCCGGCGCCCGAGATGCCGCCGACGGCATGCCTGTTCTGGTGAGTTTTGTCGTTGACGATAAGGGCGACCTGTTGGGCGATGGCCTCAACATCGAGGCAGCCGTTTTGTACGCCGAAAAACACGGCGCAAACTCGGTTGGTGTTAATTGCTGTTCGCTTGCGGCCGCGAACGCGGCGGTGCCCAGGATGGTTGCATCGGCGACTACTCCCGTCACGGTGCGTCCCAACGTGGGCGATCCGGTCCAGACTCAGGATGGCCCCGTATGGCACGAGAACCCCGAAGCTTTCGCGCGCGCATGCATCGAATGGAGACATGCCGGTGCCGCAATGGTGGGCAGTTGCTGTGGAACCACGGCAATCACTACGGCAGCGATGGCCGAGGCGCTCGATATATAAAGGGCAAAACCGCTCCATACGGGGCGGTTTTTTTATTGCCTGCATGTCCTCGGCAGCATTTGCCCAAATGGTGAATGCTGGTGCCGGCAGGTTGCCGAGCGTGTATCGCGGGTATACCTCATGCGTACCATGATCCAAACACTGTGAGGTGTCTGCGCGTGTGCGCGATAATTCATTTTGGAACTGACGGTTGGCGCGCTCGCGTCGATGAGGACTTCACTGCCGATAACGTTGCCCGTATCGCCGATGCCGTCGGCGAGTTGTGGCAAAAGACCAATCCGGGCAAAACGGTATATATAGGGTTCGACACTCGGCCCCTGGCGCGCGAGTTCGCTGAGCTTGCGGCGGGTGTGCTAGCAGCGCACGGGCTAGACGCCGTGCTCGCTTCGCGACCTGTTCCGACCCCTGCCCTTACGTGGGCGGCGGCTTATGACGGTGAGGCGTGCGGCGCGCTCATGGTGACGGGGTCCCATCATCCGCAGGGTTATCTGTGTCTCAAGATTCGCATGGGTGACGGCTCGACCGCCAACCAGGATGTCATCGAAGAGCTCGAAGAGACCATGGCTCCCGAGCCAATGGGGATCGAGGGGCAATATCGCACCGCGGATATCATTCCTGACTATATGCAAGCGGTGGCATCGTTTGTCGATGCCGAAGCCATCCGCGCCGCGCACCTGCGCGTGGTTGTTGACCCCATGGGCGGCGCAGCCCAGGGCTATCTAGCCGACTTGCTGCGCGAGCTTGGCGTTGAGGTGCACGAGATTCACGCCGGGCAGGCGCCTGACCAAGAAGATATCTGCCCCGACCCCGTTGAGCCGTGGGTGGACGCTTGCGAGCATACGGTTATCGAGGACGGAGCTTGCGCTGGCCTGGTGACCGACGGCGACGCCGACCGTATCGGCGCGGTTGACGAGCGCGGCAGATATATACATCCGCATCAGATCATGGCGCTCGTTTTGGGCGACTTGGTTCAATTTCGTAATTTGGAGGGACGCGTCGTCGTCAATCTTTCGTGCTCGACGCTCGTGCGTCGCATTGCCGAGGCGCTTGGCTGCCGCGTGACCGTCAAACCAGTCGGTTTCAAATATATAGCGGCAGAGATGAAGAAGGGTGGCGTCCTCATAGGCGGCGAGGAAGCCGGTGGTATCGGCATCGCCGCGCATATGCCCGAGCGCGATGGAATCCTCGCCTGTCTGATTCTGTGTGAGCTTATGGCAAAGACGGACGCGCCTTTGGGCGTTCTGGTCGACCAACTCGAGGACAGTTTTGGTAAGACGAGTTACGGTCGACGCGATTTGCGCCTTGAGGCCGAAGATGCCGAAACGTTACGAACCCTGCTGCCGGGCGTAAACCCCAAGTCGATTTGTGGCAAGGTGCCGCAAAACGTTAGTCATATGGATGGCTTGCGTTTAGCATTCGAGGATGACACGTGGCTGCTGGTCCGTCCTAGCGGGACCGAACCAGTGGTGCGCGTCTACGCCGAGGGGTTCTCGGTGGAAGAACGTGATGAGTTGCTCGATGCTGGCTGTGCTTTAGCTAGGGGAACGTATCCGCTTTAACCATGAGACTGCCTTATATAAAGAGATGCTCGGTGAGCGGTAGTTAACGGCTGGCAAACGTTAGTCGGATCCCAAATTGTGTAGGAAATGTGTACGCCCAGATTCCCGCCCCCGGCGCCCCTCCGGTCTGGCAATATATCTCCTTGCCGCGCGGCCCGGTCGGACCGGATCAGCCGCAAAGCGTGCACCTTGAGAACCGGATACTGCGAGGATGGACACATTCAGTGTCGCATCCGGGCAGACATCGAACCATTTGAAATGGTCTAACTTGGATTTGTTTTTCGCAAGGCCGCCGAGAGGCGGCCCCG